>JAFUCP010000026.1 GCA_017459565.1 Clostridia bacterium
CGGGCGTCACCTGTACGGTGATGGCCGCCTGCTCCGCGAGCGCCGAACCGGGTGCAAACAGCATCGCCAGCGCGCAAACCGCGCCTGTCCACTGTAACCAACGCTTCATATAACAGGATACCTCTGCAATATAAATCAAGTGTCCCCTATGTTAGCGCGAGGGCATATCCGCTTCAAGACCAATCGTGTTATTTTCTGGGTTTGTTCCATAAAAAAGTACATTTTCGCCCCAAATGTGCCGTAAAAGTGCTGGCAAATCAACAATATTTAGAATTAATATAATTACTATAGACAGTCGGGGGTGCTTTTGATAAAATAACGCCTGATGGGGTATCAGACACACCTCGACAAGCAAGAAAGGAGCTTCACCTTCCATGAAGAAATTCGTTTGTATTGTTCTCGTCGCGCTGATGGCGCTGGCTTGCGCCGCCTCCGCCGAGGGCTCCAATGTTTCCATAACCACGGGCCGTCCCACCAACGACCGCGCCCATACCATGGTGGTCCAGCTGGACAATGAGCCCGGCGCGCGCCCCCAGAAGGGCATTGCTTCCGCCGATATCGTCTATGAGATCGAGCTTTATAACGGCGGCTTCACCCGCTATACCGCCGTTTTCAACGACACCATCCCCGCGCAGGTCGAGGCCGTTCGCTCCGCCCGCATCGTCAATGTGGACGTCTACAGCGAGTACAACGGCGCTTTCGTACACTTCGGCGGCCAGAAATACGAGGGCAGCAGCGTGTACGATTACTTCGGGACCATGAACTTCGGCGCCCGCTGGGACGGCATCGGCATGGACGGCGGCAGCGATTTCTACCGCGACCGCAGCCGCAAGGCTCCCAACAACGTGGTGTGCGAGCTGCAGAGCCTGTTCAGCAAGACCGACTGGAACGCCATCGCCTGCAAGTCCCCCCTGAAGTTCAACGCCGCCCCCACCATTCCCGCCGCCGGCGAGGATGTTGTGAATTTCCAGATCGCCTATAAGGAAGGCTACACTCCCTCCTACGTCTGGGATGCCAACGTGGGGAAGTATCTGCGCTATTACAACGGTATGCCCTTTGTGGATGGCACCACCCAGGAGCAGATCACCTGCGACAACGTCATCGTGCAGAGCATGGAGTATGGCTGGTATTCCGGCGAGTCCGATCGCCCGAAGGTGACCACCGTGGGCAGCAACCGCTGCGAGTACTTCATCGGCGGCCGTCACTTCAGCGGCTACTGGGTGCGCGACAACCTGGGCGTCAACACCGTCTATTATGACAACAACGGCGCCGAGGTGCTGTTCAACCCCGGCACGACCTACATCGAAATGCTCAAGACTGAAAAGTCCGTGGATATCCTCGGCTGATTTACCCAATAAATAATCCATGGCCCGTCGGCGTTTGCCGGCGGGCTTTTTGATTGGTGGCACGCGCTATGCGCGGAGCCGGAATTATTGAGCGTAGGTGTCAAGGCTGTCCCGGGAAAGAATGGAAGTCGTTGTTCTGCTCCCCTTCAGGGATGCCAGGGGCCAGGATGGCGGAGGTGCTTATCAGCCGCGCAATGGCGTTCGAAAACGGCCTCATCCGGCGGCTTCGCGCCACCAGGGTCTGCCGGCCGGCCCCGCTGAAAACAGTCCACTGGACTGTTTTCCTGGCGCTGCGGCCTCCCCATAGGGGAAGGCTTGGAGGATGAGGGCAATTGAGAGAGCGGCGCGGCACGGATACCCCGCGGGGAGCTTCGGCCTTCCAATACAGAACAAAAAAGCCAATGGCGGCGCTTCGCGCCGCCACGATGGAATAAACAGTTTCCCCCGCCGTCTGCCTTTTGCCGGTTCGGCTCACTCCCCCCGGTCCAGGCGCTGGCGCGCGACGAGGGTGGCGAAAATGCCCTTGCGGGCGATGAGTTCCTCGTAATTGCCCTGTTCGACAATCGCGCCCTTATCCATGACCAGTATGCGGTCGCAATTGCGGATGGTGGACAGGCGATGGGCGATCACGATGCGGGTGCATTTCAGCTTGTCCAGCGCCTCGGAGACCTGCCTTTGCGTCTTGTTGTCCAGGGCGCTGGTGGCCTCGTCGAAGATCAGTATTTTCGGCTTGGGCGCAATGGCCCTTGCGATCATCAGGCGCTGCTTCTGGCCGCCCGATATGCCGCCCTGCCCCTCGGAAATGAGGGTCTGCATCCCCATGGGCATCTGGCGGATATCCTGGGCGATGCCCGCCGTTTCCGCGGCCTCCCAAGCCTCCTTCATGCTCAACCCTGGCGCGGAAATGGTGATATTGGCGAAGATATCCCCCTGGAACAGCTGACCGTTCTGGGTGACCACGCCCATCCTCCTGCGCAGGGAGCGGGGATCGACGCTGTTCAGGTCGCGCCCGTCATAGAACACGGCGCCCTGATCCGGCTTTTCAAAGCCCAGCAGCAGTCTGACCAGCGTGGATTTTCCGCACCCCGTGCGCCCGACGATGGCGACATACTCCCCCGCCCGGATCTTCAGGGACAGGTCGCTGAGGACCCACGGGGTGCTTTCCTCGTAGCGGAAGGACACGTGGCTCATTTCGATGTCGCCCGTCACGTGGGTGACGATCTCCTTTTCCGCGGTGACCTCCGGCTCGGTCTTGAGAATCGGCTCCGCCATTTCAAGCACGGGCCTGATGGACGCCACGGAAATGGCGATGCCCGCCAGGGACGTAAACGCGCCCATCACCCGGCCATAGGCGGCGTTGAAGGCGAAGTAGTTGCTGGGCTCCACGCCGGATTGCACCGCCAGGTAGTACAGCACGACGGTGCCCACCAGGGAAATCGCCGTGGTCAGCACGCCGTTGAGCTTCAGGAAGGCCGGCGGATTGTATTCCAGCTCAGCCCCGTCGGAAAACACATTCGCCCAGCGCGCAAAGGCCCGCTTTTCCGCGCCGGCCATCTTGATTTTCTGGATGCCGCTGACCAGGGCATAGCTCATGCCCGCCTCCTTCGCCGCAAGCTGCATCTTCCGGCGGGAAATGCGAACCTGCATCAGCGAGGCCGCGAGGCTTAAAACCACCGTGGACAATATGATCAGTATGGAGGGCAACACCAGATAGGGCGTGAAATGAAATATCTGGGTGATGTACAGCAGGGAAACCAGCGAGGTCAGCCCCGTGGAGAGTATGTTTTCCAGCAGCATATTGCACAGGGAGTTGACGGAGCCGGCGCGGCTGGACAGTTCGCCGGAGGAAAAGCGCCTGAAAAACGAGACGGGCAGCGACAGTATGCGCATCATCACCGACGACTCCACCGCCAGGGAGGTCTTTTGCGATATGCGCTCCATCAGCAGGTCGCGCACCGTGCCGATCATCTGGCTGGCGAAGGCGGAGGTGAGCAGGAAGATCGCCATGCCCAGCAGCAGGGAGTGGTTCCGGCTCTTCAGCACGGGGCCGGTGATGGCCGCGTACAGCTTCGGTTCGATGAAGCCCACCAGGGTCACCGCCAGGGTTCCCAGCAGGATGAGTATGAGGTCGCCGGGAGATATGCTCTTTTTCATGTAGATCAGCAGATCGGGGATGCCCAGCTTTTTCATCGGCAGGGGCTGGTAGAAGCACAGGGCGTCCCGTGAGAGCATCTGCGCGGTCCGGCGGTTGATGCTCGTGCGCTTGCCGGTGGCCGGGTTCCTGAAATAATAGCCGTGGATGCCCCGGGGCAGCAGGGCCACCGCCTCCCCGCCATCCTTGAAAAAGCCCATCATGGGACCGAAGGCGTCCCTGTACCAGCCGTCCTCCAGCTTTACGTCCCGGGTCATCAAACCCAGGGGCCGAAGCACATAGTCCATGCGCTCGCCCGCGTCCGAAAGCTCCTCCGGCACCTCCACCGGCTTGTAGTGATAATAGTTCAGAATATCGGCCAGGGCGGCCTCGGCCATTTTGCGGTTGTCGCGCATGTTGTCCAGCACGCGGTTGCCCAGCACCGCGCCGGCGACGCGCACAAAGGATTCCTCGAACATGTCCTCGTCGCTCTGTATGCGCTGCCTGATCTGATCGTCAAACCAGCCTTTCATGCGTATCGCCTCCTCCCCTATTCGCTGGTCACAAGCTCTGCGTAAGCGCCGCCCAGGGCGTACAGCTGATCATGGGTGCCGCGCTCCACGACCTCCCCGTCCTCCAGCACCACGATTTCATCGCAGTCCCGGATGGTGGAGAGGCGGTGGGCAATGACGATGCAGGTGATGCCCCGGTCCTTGATGGCCTTCACCACGTCGTATTCCGTCTTGGCGTCCAGGGCGCTGGTGGCCTCGTCCAGTATGATGACGGAGGGGTCCTGGGCCAGCACGCGGGCAATCTCCAGCCGCTGCCGCTGGCCGCCGGAAAGGTCCCTGCCGTTTTCGGTCAGCTTGCCCTTATAGCCGCCGGGCCGCTGGAGGATATCGTCGTGCAGCTGGGCGTCCCGCGCCGCCAGGATGACCTCGAAATCCTCGATGGAGTTGTCCCACATGCGGATATTGGCCGCGATGGTGTCCTCAAAGAGGGTGATATCCTGGTCTACCACGGCCACCGAAGCGTTGAACACGCCCCGGGGAATCTCATCGATGTGCTTCCCGTCGAACAGGATCTCGCCCTCCCAGGGCTGGTACAGCCCTGAAATCAGCTTGCTGATGGTGGACTTCCCGCAGCCGCTGGCGCCCACGATGGCCACGCGCCCGCCGGGCTTGATATCCATGGAAAAATCCTTGACCACGCTCTGGCCGAGCCGGGAATAGCCGAAGCGGACGTGCTTCAGCTCCACATGTCCCTTCAGCTTGGAATAGTCCACGTCCTCCCGGATGGGCTCGTCGCGCACCATGGGGTCGGTGGGATATTGCATCACGTCCTCCACGCGCTCCATCTGCGTGCGCATCTCCTGGATGGTCTGCTGGGCGCTGATCAGCGTCTGTGCCGGGCCCATGAACGCGCTCAGGAAGCCCTGGAACACGGAAATCATGCCCAGGGAGAACCTGCCGTTCATGGCGAAGCTGACGCCGAAGAACAGCACCATGTAGTTGGCGGTGGTGCTGATGAAGGAGGGGATGATACCGAACAGGGCGTTCATGCGGGAAAACCGCACGTTCTGGGTATTCACAGAGGCCTGGTAGCCCGACCAGCGGCGGAAAAAACCGTTTTCCGCGCCGGCGCCCTTGATGGTCTCCGCCATGCTGATGCCCGCCACCGTCGCGGCGGACAGCTTGCCCATGTCCCGCAGCTGCACGCGGGTGAGGTTCACGCGCTTTTCGGAAAGGATCCGGGCCGTGACGAGGTCCACCAGGATGCTGGTCAGGCCGACGAGGGTCAACAGCGGGCTGTAGCGCAGCATCAGCACCAGATAAAACACCATCATGACGGTGTTCAGCAGCAGCGGCGCAACGGTGTCCACCAGCGTCTCCGCGATGGAGGCGTTGGTGTCCTGACGCTGGAGGATATCCCCCGTCATGCGCTGGGAGAAGAATTCCATGGGCAGGCGCAGCACCTTCCACATATAGGAGGTACTGCCGATGACGGACAGCTTGCCGTTGATCTTCAGGCTGTACACCGCCTGGGCCCATCCCACGCCGATTTGCACGACGCACAGCACCGCCATCAGCAATATGAAGGGCTGCAGCCATCCCGGGTCGCGCCCCGTCAGCAGGCGGTCGAAGAATATGCGGGACATGGCGGGGTTGATGACATTGAAAAGATAGCTGATGACGGTGGTCAGCGCCACAAAGGCAACCGCGGCGCCCGCGCCTCTGAGCCGCTTCCGGGCAAACGCCAGCGTACTCTTTCGCTTGCCCGAGGGCTGAAAGTCCTTTCCGGGCTCAAACACCAGGCAAACGCCCGTGAAGGCTTCATCAAACTGGTCCATGGGCACGCGCACGATGCCCCGCGCGGGGTCGTTGATCACCGCGCGGTTGCCCTTGAAGCCGTCCAGCACCACAAAATGGTCGAAATTCCAGTGTATGACGCAGGGAAAGCGGACGTTGGTTTTCAGCGCCTCCATCTCCATGCGGTAGCCCCTGGCCTCCATGCCGTAGTTCCTGGCGGCCAGCAGCATGTTCTTGGCGTTGGAGCCGTCCCGGGAGACGCCGCAGTCCACCCGGACCTGTTCCAGCGGAATCCACTTCTGATAATAGGCCAGCACCATGGTCAGGCAGGCCGCGCCACACTCCAGCGCCTCCATCTGCATGACCACGGGCACCCGGGCGACGCCCTTTTTTACGTTTTTCTTGATCCTCTTTTTGTCAGTCGGCATGTGAGCTACTCCCTCCTTCCATCAGTTTATCAAAAAGCTGATGGGCGTCAGGGTCTCCGTCACGATCTCTACATCATACACGCCGTCGGGCGGCACGCTCTCTGATTCATCAAAGGATGCGAACACGCCGATAGCCTCCTGGTCCTCATAGATAAAGTCTACCTTGGCCGGCTTTCCCGCCACGCGAACCTTCATGCCGGTGCTGACAAGCTCCTTCTGCTCCATCGGCAGCTGCATGACAACGCTCGCGGTTTCGCTGTCCACCTCGCCCTCCAGGGACACGGTGGATTCCAGCTTCGCCAGCGTCGATGAAACGATCAGCCCCGCCAGCAGCGCGATCACCGCCACAAGCAGCATCCATACGCCGGGATTGGTCACGCGCATGTAATTCTGGAGCTGCTCGGGCGATGATACCCGCTCTATGTTCTTTTCCCTGAATATCTGTTTTTGCATATTCCGGTTTCCTCCCCGGCTGTCGCCCCTGCGGCGGCTATGTCACGATCCTTTTTATTTTGCCACGGTCCGGCTGGTTTGTCAACCGCGCGCAAGGCGGCGTTGAACCGCCCGTCCAACGCCGCCTGTGCCATCGTTACAGACCCGCAATCCTATCCGATCTGTCAGCCTTCGGAATTGCCCATGGTGAGGGTGTTGCCGCACAGATCGCGCCAGGCCTCCAGGTACAAAGGCTCGGCCATCAGTTCCTCCATGCGGCCCTCCAGCTCCTCGGGCTCAAATTCTGCGCGGTGGGCGTCCCAGTCCTCAAAGCAGCCGTCCAGCAGCGTGGCCACGTCCACAAAGCTGGCGTCGAAGGCGCTCTGCGCCGCTTCATCCAGGCCCTCCCAGGCTTCCAGCAGGTTCGCGCGCAGCGCTTCGACGTCCGCAAGCCACAGCTCGCTGGCGGCGGCGAAGTTCAGCGCCTCGCAGGCCTTCTTGGCCAGGGAAAGCTCTTCGTCCGCGATCATGCCGAAGTAGGCGATCCGGAATTCCTCCACCGAGGGAGCCATGCCGTAGAAGCCCGTCTGCTCAAAGGCCATGCCGTCGCCGGCATCCTCCTTCTGGTCCTCCCAGATGAGCATGCCCTCGCCGTCGATAGAGAACACCGCCGCGCCATCCTCGTAGACAACCACGGCTTCGCTGATTTCGCCGTCAGTTCCGAAGGTCTGCTCGGTGCGCGTGCCGCTGCCGTCGTTGATCAGGGTGTGGCTGTCCGCGTCAAAGGTGCAGTAGTATTCCCAGGCGCTCTGTTCGGAGGCGGAGTTGCCCCAGGTGATCGAAACGCCATAGCCGGGATGCTCGTCGATAACGGTGATGGCGGCCCGGCCGCACACCCAGGTGCCGATAAAGCTCGGCCCGCTGACCTCCGCAAGGCACGCGGCGGACAGGCAAAGCAGGGAAATCGCGATTATGACACTGATGATTTTTTTCATAATGATGGCCTCCATACTTTATTCTTTTCCTATTATAACACACGCGCCTCTCAATTTTTGGGGGAAACGTGAACAATATCACGCTTTTTTTGTGAACACACGCCCCAGGGCAAGGCGCGGAGGCGGCACGCCTTGTCATTTTGTGCGATTTCAGATATAATAAGCTTGGGAGATATGGCGCTGATTGAACCAAATCTCCCCGGAACACGTCCAATGCAGGAGTAAAAAAATGGGAGGTATCGTTGATATGAAAAAGAGTATCGCATTGGTTCTGGCATTGGCGCTCATGCTGTTCGCGGTCTGCGCCCACGGGGAGGGCGGCGCGCTGAGTTTTGACACGCTGGCCGGCCTGGAATGGAGCTTTTCCAGCGGCGCGGGCGCGTGGTCCACGGACATGCGCTTTGCCCCGGACGGCTCCTTCAGCGGCGAATATCACGACGGGGAGATGGGCGAGGCCGACGAGGCGTATCCCGGCGGCACCGTGTATTTCAACAGCTTTACCGGCCAAATGTCCATCGTCGGCCAGGTGGATGACAACACCTGGCGCCTGCGCGTTGACAGCCTGACTGCGGAGGTCGCGGCAGGCGAGGAATACATCGACGATGAGTTCCGTTTTGTCGCCGTCGATCCCTACGGCATCAGCGAGGGCGACGAGATGCTGCTGTTTATGCCCGGCACGCCGGTGGACGCGCTCACGGAGGACATGCGCATTTGGGCCCACCTGATGGGCGAGGACGCGCCGGACGCGCTGAACGACTGGTTCCTGTACAGCGAGAAGAACGATAGCGGGTTCGTGGGCTATGCGGTTCCCGATATGACGGGGATGGCCAACCCCTGGGAGCCCATGACCGAGGCGGAGCTTGCGCAGGCATCTGGGCTGAGCTTCAACCTGCCCGAGGACGCGACGGACGCGGCCTGGTTCTGGATGGAGGGCGACGGCATCGCCGAGCTTCAGTTCAAGCTGGACGGCGACGAATACTGCGCCCGCGTCAAGCCCGCCGCGCTGTCGGAGGGCGAGCTGGAGGACATTTCCGGCATGTATTTTCAGTGGGACCACGAGGAGGAGATCACCGTGGGCCACTGCCGCGGCTCAATCGGCATCGCCCAGACCGGCAGTGAGGACTGGGTGGAGCGGTGCCTGTGGTACGATATCGCGCCGGGGCTGATGTATTCCCTGTCCGTGTACACCACGGACCCGGACGGCCTGGACCTGACCGCCGTAGCGGAGCTGGTCTACGCGCCCATGCAGCAGGATGCCTGACGCGCTGCCGCGCAATGGCTGTCCCGTCAGGCGCGGGGCCTTTGGGCTTCTTCATCGCGGCGCCATCTCATTCGATGCGCAAGGGCGTACCCGGCCTTCAGGCTGACCTCCGACAAGGCGACGTCCTCCGCCGGCGCCGTTTCACATTCCGGCTTTGCTGAATCGTCGGCGGCGTCCTCCGAATCCGCACAAATGCGGACCCGGGCGGACGCCGCCGCGCTTTAAGCCGTGAAAAGGCTCCTCATGGTTCGGCGCGGGCTGTGTGTGCCGCGTCACCTGGCAATGCGCCCTCCCCTGCGCTCAACCAGGAACATGCAGACGGCGCAAGCCGCGATCACCGCGGCCAGCGGGTAATAGGCCTGATACGCGATGCCCCAGACGCGGGTATAATGCGGCATGACGCCCCGGTCCACAAAGTCCCAGTTGACGACGTAGACCGCGCCGCACATCAGCAAATCGCACACCAGCGTCCATATCGGACGGACGCGCCAGGCGGCCAGCAGGGTCAGAAGGGCAAAGACGCCCACGGCGGAGAATATCGCGCCGTAAAGGATTCCCGTGCCGAGGGAGCCGAAGAAGGTATTGCCGCCCTGAAAATACATTCGGGCATACTTGTACAGCGACATGTCCATGATCTCCCCCACCGTGATATCCACGTCCTCAAAGGGCTTGTCCCCGGCCTGATAGGCCATGCTGGCCCGGTAGCCAGGGGTGGCCGAAATATACGGCAGAAAGAACGCGGTGAGGGCGGCAAGGGCGACGAGCATGGCCACGAGCCGCGCCAGATACAGGTTTTTGTACATGTGGGTTCCCTCCTTTTTTCATTTGAGCGAGGACAGTATAAACCCACACGATCCCTGTTTGGTTTTGCCAATGCACCATTTTATTTGGTTGTTGACATCTCGTAAAGCATCCTGTACAATCATATCAAATAAGGATTCCGTTGTAAAGGACGTATTATGACTTATGTTTATGTGTCATTTGAGAGGAGAAGAAGCCATGAGCAAGAAAAGCGCCTGGGCGGCCAGCTTCAGCAGGCCGATCTCAAGCTATGGACGGAGGGGTTGAAGCTGTGAACGCGATGGAGCTGATCCGGCAGCGCCGGAGCGTGCGGACCTTCGACGGCAGGGCGCTGACCGCAGAGGAGCGCAACAAGCTGCTGGCCTGCGCCGCGCAGGTCACCAACCCCTACCATCTGCCGATCACCTGGCGCATCCTGAGCGCGAAGGAGAGCGGGCTTTCCAGCCCGGTCATCTCCGGGACGGACGCCTGGATCGCGGGCAAGCTTCGCCGTGCGCCCCACGCGGAGGAGGCGTTCGGCTTTGCCTTTGAGCGCTTCGTCCTCTGCGCGCAATCGATGGGCATCGGCACCACGTGTATTGCCGGGACGATGAACCGGCCGGCCTTTGAGGCGGCCATGGCGCTGGAGGACGGCGAGGTCATGCCCTGCGTCAGCCCCCTGGGCCATCCGGCGGCAAAGCTCTCCATCCGGGAAAGCCTGATGCGAAAGGGGATCAGGGCGGACAGCCGCCTTGATTTCAACGCGCTGTTCTTTGACGGCGGCTTTGACCGCCCCCTCACGCCGGAAAAGGCTGGAAAATACGCCCGGCCTCTGGAGATGGTGCGCTGGGCGCCCTCCGCCGTCAACAAGCAGCCCTGGCGCGCGGTCTTGACGGGCGATTCCGCCCACTTCTACGAGAAAAAAACCAAGGGCTATGTGGACGCCGCCGGCTGGGATCTGCAAAAGGTGGACGTCGGCATCGCCATCTGCCACTTTGTCTTTGGTCTGGAAGCGCAGGAAATGAACTGGCGTTTGTCCGTGGCCGACCCGGGACTGGCGGTTCCCGAGGGCACGGAGTACGTCGCCACGATCGAAACGGAGCAATGAACGAATGATGAGCGAGAATTTCAATTTGCAGCAGCACATCTCCAGAGGGGTCGAGCGGATCGTGGCGGACACGCTGAAGGCCACGCTGCGGGACCCGAAGGAGAGCGCCTTCATGGTCAGGTTCGCGGCGGCGGCCAACAGGGCCACCAAGCGCCGTCTGGCGCTGGAGGAGGAGGGACTGCACGTGCCTTCCTTCCTGATCGCCAGCATCACCAGCGCCTGCAATTTGCATTGCGCCGGGTGCTACTCCCGCTGCAATAACGCCACGGTGGATGCCGAGCCGGTAAAGCAGCTGAGCGCCGCCCAGTGGAAGGGGATATTCGGCGAGGCCGAGTCGCTGGGCGTCAGCTTCATCCTGCTGGCGGGCGGCGAGCCGATGCTGCGCCGGGACGTGATCGAGGCGGCGGGACAGATGAAGGACATCCTGTTTCCGATCTTCACCAACGGCACCCGCCTGGACGACAATGCCTTCGCCCAGTTTGACAAGTGCCGCAACCTGATTCCCGTGCTGAGCATAGAGGGCGACAGGGCGATCACCGACACCCGGCGCGGCGAGGGCGTCTACGACAAGCTTATTTCAGCCATGGACCGGCTTCACAGGAAGAATTTGCTGTTCGGCGCGTCCATCACCGTGACCACCGAAAACATCCGGTCGGTCACCTCGCCGGAATTCATGGAAGGGCTGGTCAGCCGGGGCTGCAAGCTGGTGATCTTCATTGAATTCGTCCCCATGACGGTGCAGGCCGCAAACCTGGCTCCCGGCGACGCGGAGCGCGCGTATCTGCTGGAGGCCACGCAGAAGCTGCGCGGGGCCTTTCCGGAGCTGGTGGCGCTGGACTTCCCCGGCGACGAGAAGGCGGACGGCGGCTGCATGGCGGCGGGCCGGGGCTTTTTCCACATCAATTCCCACGGCGGCGCGGAGCCCTGCCCCTTCTCCCCCTATTCCGACGCGAGCGTGCTTGAGCTGGGCATGCGCGGCGCGCTGAAATCCCCGCTGTTCACGGCGCTGCGGGACAGGGGCCTGCTGGACAACGACCACGTGGGCGGCTGCGTGCTGTATGAGCAGCGGGACAAGGTCGAACAGATTTTGGCCGAAAAGGCCGTTTGAACGATATGGAGGGCTTTATATGGACAATTTCAACTTCTACTCCCCCACATTCTTCGCCTTCGGCAAGGACCGTGAGCAGGACGCCGGCGCGCTGGTGAAGCGCTTCGGCGGGAGCAGGGTGCTGATTCACTACGGCGGCGGCAGCGTGGTGCGCTCCGGCCTGCTGGACCGTGTGAAGGCATCGCTGACCGCCGAAAGCATCCCCTTCATTGAGCTGGGCGGCGTAAAGCCCAACCCCAGAAGCGGCCTGGTATATGAAGGCATCGAGCTGTGCCGGCGCGAGGGCGTGGACTTTGTGCTGGCCGTGGGCGGCGGCAGCACCATCGATTCCTCCAAGGCCATCGCCGCGGGCGTCGTCTATGAGGGCGATTTCTGGGACTTCTACTGTGGGAAATACATCGACAGGGCCCTGCCCGTTGGCACGATATTGACCATCGCCGCGGCGGGCAGCGAAGGCAGCCCGGATTCCGTCATCACCAACGAAAACGGCATGTACAAGCGCGGGGCGACGGGCGACGCCATCCGCCCGAGGTTTTCCATTCTGAACCCGGCGCTGACGCAGACCCTGCCGCCCTACCAGACCGCCTGCGGCATCACCGATATCATGGCCCACCTCTATGAGCGCTACCTGACCAACACCAGGGAGGTGGAGGTCACCGACCGGCTGATCGAGGCGCTGCTTTTGACCATGGTCCACGAGGGCCCGCGGGTGATCGAAAACCCCGACAACTACGACGCCCGCGCCAACATCATGTGGGCGGGCATGATGGCCCACAACAACGCCGTAGGCGTGGGCCGCAGCCAGGACTGGACCAGCCACGACATTGAACATGAGCTTTCCGCGCTGTATGACTGCGCCCACGGCGCGGGCCTGGCCGTCACGCTTCCCGCCAACTTCACCTATGTGATGCACCACGACGTGATGCGCTTTGCCAAGGTGGCCGTGCGGGTGTGGGGCTGTCAGATGGACTTCGACCATCCGGAGGTCACGGCGAAGGCGGGCATCGAGGCCCTGCGGCGCTTCTTCATTTCCATCGGTATGCCGAGGAACTTCGCGGAGCTGGGCGCGAAGGAGGAGGATATCCCGAAGCTGGTTGAATCCCTGTGCCGCGGCAACGGCCGCAAGGGCAGCCTTTCCGGCTTCACCACGCTGAACGAGGAGGACTGCGCCAGCATCTATCGTCTGATGGTATGACGCATATCCCACGACAACGCCCTGCCGCACGCGGCAGGGCGTTCATCGTTCAGAAAAGGCTTCCCGATAACAGCGTCATCAGCAGCGCCTCCAGCTGATCCGCGTCGCTCGAGCAGCCCTCCTCGGCGTACCTGCGCGCCACGCAGGCAATGCCCCCGGCATAGAAGGACGCGGCGTAGCCGCGCATACAGGCGTCCGCCTTCGGCAGAAAACAGTCGCAGCTGTCCATGGCGTCGAGGAAGCTGTCGTAGAGCAGATAATCGATGCGGTTGTCCACCAGCAGCTTGATCAGCGCCCGGTTGCGCAGCATGTATTCGCTGTAGCCCCTGCACAGCCAGCGGAGCATGTCCCCCCGACAGGCGATGTGCTTCGGCTGGCCAAGCTCCGGCCCGTCGCAATATTGCGCCTGAAGGGTGAACACCATCACGTTCTCCCGGCTGGTGAACAGCGAGTAAAAGGTCTGTCGGGAAATGCCCGCCGCCCGGCAGATCTCGCTGACGGTGATCTGTGAAAAGGGCTTCTCCTCCATCAGCGCCATCATCGCGTCCGCGATCTGTCGCTGGGATTGCAGCGCCGTCTTGTTGCTCCCGCAGTACATGTGCATACCCACCTCATTTGTGAATTGTAAATATTATATCAAACCCCTTGACATGTGTCAAGGTTAGTTGTATGATATACGCACAAACTTGACATGTGTCAAGGCGTTGAGGAGGCTTCAACATGACCATGCTGCCGATTTACAATATCATTGCCCTGCCCGGCGCAAAGCTGTGGCTGCAAACCCAGATATACCGTCAGTTCACCGACAAGGCCCCGGCCGTCGGTGAGCGCGTGACCCTGTTGGCCCAGAAGGAGGAAAGGGACTGGAGCCTGGCGACAGCGGACAACTTCCAGCCCATCGGCGTGGTGGGCGCCGTATATGAGGTCAACGACAACGGCTTCATGTGCATCGATCTGCAAAACCGCGTGAACGTGGAGGAGATCACCCAGCTTCCCGGCGGCAGCTTTTCCATGACCCTCTCCCGCCGGGCGGACGCGGACGACCTGGACCGGAAGGACGCCGGGCGCAGGCTGATGGAGGTCAAGGACCGCGTACTGACCTTCGCCAAGGGGCAGAAGTGGGAAGGCATGATCCGTTCCTTCGCCGCCCACTGGGACAACCTGTGGACGGTGGGCGCGTCCCTGTCCCCCTGGCTGAACCTGCCCGCGGACGAACGCTACGCGCTGCTCAGCCAGGACAGCCTGCAAAGGCGTTTCGATCTGCTTGAACGGATGCTGATGGAGGGACTGGAGCGCATCGACGTGCAGGTGGAGGCCCAGTCCGCCCAGAAGGAGGACCAGGAGAAGCTGTACCGGGAATCCGCCATCAGAAAGCAGATCGAATATCTGCAAAAGGAGCTGGACGCCATGCACCCGGAGAACGTCACCGAGGTGCGGCGGCTGGAGCTGAAGCTGGAGGAGGCCGGCATGAACGAGGCGGCGCTCAAGGAGGGCCGAAAGGTGCTGAACCGCTTGAAGGGCGAGGGTGCGAACAGCCCCGAGACGGGGATGCTGACCGACTGGCTGGACCTTTTGACCAGCCTGCCCTGGAAGAAGGCCGAGGCGAAGCAAATCTCCATGGATGACGCCCGCAAGGCGCTGAACGCGGGGCACTCCGGGCTGGACAAGGTGAAAAAGCGCATTCTCCAGCAGATCGCGGTGATGCGCTTGAAGGGCAGGCAATCCGGCTCCATCCTGTGCTTCGTGGGCGCGCCGGGCACGGGCAAGACGAGCATCGGCGAATCCATCGCCAGGGCGCTGGGCCGCAAATATGTGCGCGTGTCCCTGGGCGGCGTGCGGGACGAGGCCGATATTCGCGGGCACAGGCGCACCTATATCGGTGCCATGCCGGGGCGGATCATCGACGGCATCCACAAGTGCGGGGCAAACAACCCGGTCATGGTGCTGGACGAGGTGGACAAGCTGAGCCAGAGCTACAACGGCGACCCCGCCAGCGCGCTTCTTGAGGTGCTGGACCCGGAGCAAAATTTCTCCTTCACCGACCACTACCTGAACGTGCCCTTCGACCTGTCGGACGTGCTGTTCATCTGCACGGCCAACACGCTGGACACCATCCCGGAGCCGCTGCTCAATCGCATGGAGGTCATACGCTTCCAGGGCTACACGCCCATCGAAAAGCAGCAGATCGCCCGCGAACATCTGCTGCCCCGGGCCATGGAGGCCGTGGGCATCCCGGAAGGGGCGCTGACGGTCACCGGCGAGGCCATCGACGCCATCATCGAGAACTACACCCGGGAGGCCGGCGTGCGCGGACTCAAGAAGCGCATGGACCAGCTTTGCCGCGGCGCGGCGGTCATGCTGGTGGAGGACGCGGACGCGAAGCTGACCATCACCCCGGACAGCCTGCCGGAAGTCCTGGACGCGACCCCCATCCACTGCAAGCGAGTGCCGGAAACCGCCAAGCCCGGCATCGTCACCGGCCTGGCCTGGACGAGCGTGGGCGGCGATATCCTGTATATCCAGACCCTGCTGACCCAGGGGACCGGGAAGATCACCGTCACCGGGCAGCTGGGAGACGTGATGAAGGAATCCGCCCAGATCGCCGTGAGCCTGGCGAAGGCCATGCTGCCCGAGCAGGCGGCGGCGCTTGCCGGGAGCGACCTGCACATCCATGTGCCGGACGGCGCGACGCCCAAGGACGGCCCCTCGGCGGGCATCACGCTGACCACGGCGCTTTCATCGCTGCTCACCGGCGTGCCGGTGCCGCCGGACGTGGCCATGACCGGCGAGGTATCGCTGCAGGGCGACGTCAACCCCATCGGCGGCCTGCCGGAGAAGCTGATGGCCGCCCAGCGCAGCGGCGTTCAGCGGGTGTTCATCCCCAAAGACAATGTGGACGACCTCAAGGATGTGGCCGAGGAAGTGAAGCGGGCATTGGAGATCGTCCCCGTCAGCGCCGTGGAGGACGTGCTGCTGGCGCTGGGCATCCCCGCGACGCCCGCCATGCCGAAGGCCATCTGAACCAACGATCAATTTGAATGGAGGAAAGCACAATGACCACGATCACCAAGGACATGAGCATCGGAGAAGTGATGAGCATCGACCGCACCACCGCGCCCATTTTGATGGAGTACGGTATGCACTGCTTCGGCTGCCCGTTCAGCCAGATGGAGAGCCTGGAAATGGGCTGCGCCGCCCACGGCCAGGACGTGAACGAACTGGTGGAAAAGCTGAACAGGTACCTTGCTGAAAAGGAATGACAACGGCGTAGCAAGTGCATCCGCGGGTGCATGGCGCAAGAGCAGAGGCCCTGCCGCCTTCCCGCTCACCGCGGGGGGGACAACGGCTGGGCTTTCAGTCATGTCACGCGCTGCGGAGAGCCTCGGTCGACCCGCAGGCTCTCATCCTTGCCGAATCGATCAGGCCGCGGGCTCGTCCGCGCCCTGGTCCGCGCTTTCATACATGGTTTCAGTTTTGCCGATCTCCTCGGTCAGCGCCTCGCCGTCCAGGGTGACGCTTGCCTCGC
>JAFUCP010000166.1 GCA_017459565.1 Clostridia bacterium
CCAGGCTGGTGGTATCCACGACGGTGTCATAGGTGATGACATACTTATACACGCCGTCATCACTGGGCACGTTGTAGGTCCACTGCTTGACGGTGGCGGTGTCGTTAACGCCCACCTGGCTCCAGGAGGGTTTCCTGGTTTCGACGAGAGTACCGGCAGCGTCGTACACCTCAATCTTGATGCCATCGCCGGTATAGGACAGCAGATCCGTCCTTGAGCTGATCCTGTCGGTGATGGTGCTGCCCGCGAGGGTCGCCGTCGGGGTGGAGTTGGTGACGATCTGCCAGGTCACCTTCTGCTGCTTGGTAGTGCTGTCGATCTTGCCCACGGTGAGGGCGTTTTTATAGATATCGGAATAGTTGATCTCCCTCACATATTGCAGCTTCTCAACCTCCGGACTCTCGTCGGAGGAGACCTTGACGGTATTGCCGGTCTGCGTCACGGTGGCGTTGCCGCTCTGGATGTCCTTGATGCCCGTCACGGTGGCGGAGTAGTGAATCTCCTGCCATTCGTTGTTGCCCATGCTGGGATAGGTGACCACGAAGCCGTTGTCGACCGTGGAGGTGATATAGCTCGCGTCAACGCCGGTGACGTTCCTGTCGAAGGTCAGGGCGTCGCCGACGATGGTATCCGTCACCTTCACGTTGTTGTTTTCACCGACGGAATGAATCCGCAGGGTATAGTTGATCTTGTTGGTGGCGGGATCGTAAGTGCCCGACTTGTCAACCGTCACCTCATGGGGATCCTCATGGTTGATGTTGATGGTGGTGCCGTCCTCAAAGGACACCGAGGTGGCAGAGCTGTCCACCGTCGCAGAGATATCGAAGGAGAACTGGGCGTCGTCCGCGGCGGTCAGAATATCAAAGGTGGGGTCATCCGTGTTCCACTTGACAGTAAGGGTATGGCTGCCCTTGTCATAGGAAACGGTATTGCGATACACGGTTCCGTAGCCGGGAATGTCCACGTTGAACGTGCCGCTGAAGTTGTCCGGCAGCTCCAGTCCCGTCGGCATCGCATACTTCATTTCCGTATCGTCGTCCGGGAACTGGGCGCTGTCGTTCTCCGTAAACTGCAGCTTGATATTCAGCTTGGAATACTCCGAAAGGGTGACGGTATCGCCGCTGGAGACCGAGGAGCCATCCTCCTTGGTGATGGTGATGCCCGTCAGCAGGGAATTCAGGTTGGTGGTGGTCTGCGTGGTATCGTCCTGCGCGTCGGTCACGCCCACGGGGATGACCGCGCCGTCGTTCAGCGTAATGGTCAGCGTCTCATCGCTGGTGAAGGGCGCCAGGCTGCTGAGCAGGTAATCCGCCGCGCCCACGTCCACGTCGGCCTTGCCGTTATAGGTGATCAGACCGGACACGCGCTCCACGCTCACGAGATGCTCGTCGGTGAAGGCCACGTCCGCCACGTCCGCCACGTTCAGCAGAGAATCACCATATATAATATGAAGCTTTTCGATCAGCCCGGACAGCAGGATCTGGCTGTAGCCCGGGATGCTGTAATCCACGCTCGCCGTGTGGAAATCCACGGTGAAGGCGAATACGGACAGGCTGGGGGTGGTAAACACGACGGTGTCCGTGCCCTCCAGGTCCACATCCGTCCTGCCTTCGCTGATGTTCTCCACATTCACGTTCTGAGCGCTGATCTGCGTGGCCTCGGCGGTGGAGTCCACAGCCTGAAGCACGTCGGACTCCAGCGGCAGGTGAACCACACTCACGTCCGCGGCTTCCTCCGCGCCCAGATGCTCGGAAATCTGATTCTGCTTGAAGGTAACTTCGATCTTGATGTTGCCGGAGGCGGGCTGGTACTCATACCATTCGCCGGTAGGCAGACCTGTCTCGTCCGTCTTTTGCACCATGAAGGCAAAGTCGTACAGCAGCGTATTCGCGGCGGTGTACTCCTGCTCGACAGGCTGCTGGTTCAGGGCGTCCATGTAGGCGTCATAGTTGTAAGCCGCGCCGCTGGGCGTCACCTGCTTCACTTGGAAGTCGGCGTCGTCCGGCACGTCGGAGGGATGGCGCAGCCGCACCACGGCCTTGATGTTGCCATCCTCATATTCATAGACGCGCTTGTTGAATATCTCGGAAAAATGCACGCTCAGGGTCGCGTCCCCGGTCAGCTGCGCGGCCTGGGTCTGGCCCTCGGCGTCCAGCCAGGTGTAGCTCCAGGCGCGGTCCGCCTCGCTATAGGCCAGGCCGGTCAGCACGGTGTCACCCAGCACGGTGTTTACATATTCATATTTATCCGCATCGAAGGAAACGGGAGCGGCAGCCAGATCATAGACGGAGCGGGGCAGCTCGACCTCAAGCCAGCCGCCGATGACGTTGGGTTGCTCAGCATCGTCATAGGCGGTGACGCGCACCACGACGCCGGAATAGTCCGGACGCACCGCGAAGGGCATTTCGACGGTCAGGACTTCCTCTGAGCGCCAGGCGGTGACGGCCACGGTGTAATTGCCCGCCGCTTCCGCGGTCCAGGCAAACGCACCTTCGGCGGCCTCGCCCACGGCGATGTCGCCCGCTTCATTATATATGCGCCAGTTCACGCTCTCGGCATTCTCGGCGGTATAGGTAAAGGTGATGGGTTCGCCCACAAAGGGCAGCTCCACGCTGGCGGCCAGGCCGGTCAGAACCAGCGGCTCCAGCTCCGACACTTCCGCGGCATCCTCAGTCTGAGCCTCGTCCGCGTCTACAGCGATCTCCCCCGCCTCGGCTTCGATGGGTTCCTCCACTGCGGTCTCGCCGGCCACGTCCCCGCCTTCGGCTGTCTCTTCGGACTTGTCCGCGTTTTCGATCTCGGACTTTTCCTCTTCGGGCTTGTCCGCGCTTTCAGCCTCGGATTTTTCCTCTTCGGGCTTGTCCCCGGTCTCGGCAGAGGTTTCCTCTTCGGACTTCTCCTGAGCGGGAGCTTCCTCGGGCTTGCCTCCGTTTTCAGCGTCAGCTGTCTCGGTGGATTCCTCCGCGGGCTTCTCCTCCGCAGGCTTATCTTCCGCGGGCTTCTCCTCCGCGGGTTTCTCCTCCGCGGGCTTATCTTCCGCGGGCTTCTCCTCCGCGGGCTTCTCCTCCGCAGGTTTCTCCTCCGCAGGTTTCTCCTCCGCGGGCTTCTCCTCCGCGGGCTTATCTTCCGCGGGCTTCTCCTCCGCAGGTTTCTCCTCCGCGGGCTTCTCCTCCGCGGGCTTCTCCTCCGCAGGTTTCTCCTCCGCGGGAGCGGGCGCTTCCTCGCTCACCTGGGGCTGTTCCTGCGGGGCGGGCACGGCGGGCTCCGCTTCCTGGAGCTGCTGAGGCTCTGCGACAGCAGGTTGAGGCTGCGCAGCCTCCGCCACAGTTTCGGCATCTGTGCCGTCCGCGGCCTGGGACTCGGGTTCAGCCGCCGGCGCAGTCTCCGCCTGGGCCTCCGATTGCGGCTCCGCCGCGATGCCCTCCACAGACGCGTTCGGCTGCTGAGCCTGGGTATTCTGCATTTCGCCCTCAGCCGGAACGGCTTGCACCTGCGTTTCAGGCGCAAATTCTTCCGCCACAGCGGGGATGCAGCCGCTGAAATTCATCATGAAGATGGTCAGCGCGCACAGCATTGCAAGAAATCTTCTGCCCTTCATTACCCTATTTCTCCTTCGCCTTAAATGTTTCCTTGTGAAATACCTTGGTAACCGGGTCCACACCGTCGGTCCTGCTTGCCCTGTCTTTCAGAAAACGTTTTCGATGCCATGTACCAAAACAACCTTTTAAAAACGGCAATTGCCAGGACTACCCTTCGCCCCTGAAACGGCAATCCTGTTGAAAACGGTATGCAATTATCTTACCTATATAACTATACCATTGTTTGGCAATTCTGTCAACCCTGTAACTCAGATTATTAGACACATTTTCTTAAAGATTTACACATAACCGACATTTTTATCCCCTTTTAACGCTTCTTGGCTTTTTTTCGGGAAGTTTTTCATCCGTTGCAGGAATTTTATCAGCCCTTGTCAAATTGTAGGAGTATACGCGGAAAGCGTTTTTCAAGGAGAGAGCGATGAAATACCCCTGTCTGATCGTCGACCACGACGACACCGTGGTCAACAGCACCGCCACGGTACACTATCCCTGCTTCGTGGAGTACACCCGGCGGTACTTTCCCGATTACCACTGCACGCTCAAGGAGTATTTCATCAAGAACTTCGATCCCGGCGTCGTAGCCTTTTTCCGGGACGAGGTGGGCATGAGCGAAGCGCAGATGCGGCATGAGCAGGCCTGGTGGAACAAATATGTTCAAAGCCACATCCCCCAGGTCTATCCCGGCATGAAGGATATCCTTTGGGAGCAGAAAAGGCGTGGCGGGCTGCTGTGCGTCGTGTCCCATTCCCTGCGCGAAAACATATTGCGCGACTACCGGGAAAATGCCCTGCCGGAGCCGGACCTGGTTTTTGGCTGGGAATGTCCCGCGCCCCAACGCAAGCCCAGTCCCTGGCCGCTGGAGCAGATCATGCAAAAATACCGACTTCAGTCTGATCAGCTGCTGGTGCTGGATGATCTGAAGCCCGGCTATGACATGGCCCACGCCTGTGGCGTGCCCTTTGCCGCGGCGGGCTGGGCCAATGATATTCCGGAAATCGAGCGCTTCATGCGCGACAGTTGCGAGTTGTATTTCAAGACCGTGGTCGATTTTGGAAGCTGGCTGTTTGAATAGGCAGGACGCGAGGAGGATTGCGAAATGTCCAAGAAAATCACGAAGATCGTGCTGACCGGAGGGCCCGCCGCGGGTAAAACCACGCTGATCAGCCGCATACTGCACGAATTTGAGCAGCAGGACGGCTGGCGGGTCATCACCATTCCCGAAACCGCTACGGAGCTGATTTCCGACTTTGGTATACGCCCCTTCGGCGGCTGCATGAGCATGCTGGCCTTCCAGGATTTCGTCATTGCCGATCAGATTCACAAGGAGAAGCTGGCGCTGGAGGCCGCGGAGGTGGTGCCCGAGGACAACATTCTCATCATCTACGACCGCGCGCTGATGGACGACAAGGCCTATATCTCGGATCAGGAGTTCGCAGAGGTCATTTCCCGCTTCGACGGGCGCACAGAGGCCAGCGTGCTGGCGGGCTATGACGCGGTCCTCCACCTGGTTTCCTGCGCAAAGGGCGCGGAATTTGCCTACAACCTGGGCAACGCTGCCCGCACGGAATCCCTGGAATACGCCCGGGAAATGGACGACCGCACCCTGCGGGCCTGGAGCGCCCATCCCAACCTGCGTATCATCGACAATTCCGTGAACTTTGAAGAAAAGATCAACCGGGCCATGCGGGAAATCTTCCGCATCCTGGGCGAGCCGGAGCCCATGAACCAGAAGCGGAAGTTCCTGGTGGAAATGCCGGACGTGGACGCGCTGGCCGCCAGGTACAACGCGTTGACGCTGGATATGATGCAGACTTATCTGCGAATGGTCAACCCCAGCATTGAGCGCCGTATCCGCCAGCAGAAAAACGGCGAGGATTACCTGTACTTTTACACGGAAAAGCACTTCATGCCCGACGGCGCGAAGTGGGACACCGAAAAGCCGATCTCCGAAAAGGTCTATATCCGCTATCTGATGGAGTGCGACAGCGACCTGCACAGCGTACGCAAGCTCAAGTACCGCTTCATCTATGAGGGCTGCCGCTTTGAGCTGGATGTCTATCCCTTCAGCCGCGACAAAGCCGTTCTTTTCATGTATTCCGGCAGCGCGGATGCCGCCATGCCCCCGGAAATCCGGGTGCTGCGGGAGGTCACCGGCGATCCGGCCTACAAGAACCGCCAGCTGGCCCGGGTACAGACGCTGTAACAAACGGGAGGACGCAAGCGCGCCCTCCCGTTTGTCTGCGGCCCTCCCGGCCCGTCAGTCGCTCAGCTTTGCTTCCATCTTCGGCAGCTGCTCCTTGATGGCATCGAAGGTCTTGATGGAAATGTCATGCTCCACCTTGCAGGCATCCTCCTGCGCGGTCTCAGCATCCACGCCGATCAGCATGAGCAGCCGGGTCAGTACCTTGTGCCGCTCATAGATGCGCTGGGCAATCTCCATGCCGGAATCCGTCAGGGAGATGTAATTGTCCTTGTCCATGGCAATGTATCCCCCTTCGCGCAGCTGCTTCATGGCCACGCTGACGGACGGCTTGCTGACGGACAGGCCCACGGCGATATCCACGGATCTCGCATAGCCCTTTTCCTCGATGAGTCGGAGGATCATCTCCAGGTAATCCTCCGCGGATTTATGAATTCTCATATCGTCATTCGTCGGAACCAGGACTGGCCGCACGCCGCCTTCCCCGACCGCTCCTTTCAATCCTTTTAATCTATCTTAGCATATTTCTTTTCACATTTCAAGCCATAGACAGGAATTTGATGCGTTAAACATAGACGGGAATTTGATGCGATAAACACGTTTTTCCTCTGCTTGCGTCAGGCTGTCTGATCTTACGGAACAGTCTGGCGCGCACAATGACTGTTGTGAATTCTTCTAATGAAGGACGCGGAGTAGAACCCGGAGCGGCCCGGCACCTTCCATGCCAGATACGCCCAAGACCGGTGATATGAACAACCCGCTTCTCTGGGACGGCATCGGCGCGGTCGCTTTGCCGGGTCTTATGACCGC
>JAFUCP010000167.1 GCA_017459565.1 Clostridia bacterium
AACAGGACATCCTGCCGGTTCTTTTCCGCGCTGGCGGCGTTGAAGCCCCTTGACTTGCCGCCAGCAAGCCTGCGGGACTTCGCCTTGCCAGCACAAAAAAGTTCCCGGCAATCTTGTCCTCTTTTAATCAGGTCTTAGTATTAAAACCCTGAAAACCGGGACAAGAAACCCTCCCCTTGTCCCATAGCAATGAGGCTGCCTCTATTTTGAGACAGCCCCTTCTTCGCTTCGTGGCAAAAGCTGAAAATGCCCGCCATAGCGCGCTTTTTGCCCGGTAAGCATCAAAAAATTCCGCCGGAAAAAACTGATGCTTGCCCGATTTGATGTTTTATTCTATCATTTTCCCGTAAGCTCTCACAGAATTCCAAGCGCCCTTTGGGCGAAATTGACGATAGCATTTCAATCAAATGAGCATGGAAGCAAGGCGCTTGCTTCCGGCGAAGGGGGCGAGGTCTTGAAGAAAAAGGCATATCAAGCCGGCACGCTGACCGTGGACGTGCCCCGCAACCCGCTGCGCAGGCAGTTCAGGCGGGACTGGCGGCTGCTTTTGATGTTTGTGCCGGTGCTGGCCTACTATCTGGTGTTCTGCTATCTGCCGATGGTGGGCATCGTGATGGGCTTTGAGAACTTCAAGATGGGCAGCGGCTTTGCGGGCCTGTTCACCAGCGAATGGGTGGGCTTGAAGTGGTTCAAGCAGTTTTTTGAATCCGCCTTCGCCTGGCGGCTGATTCGCAATACGTTCCTGCTCTCCTTCTATTCGCTGATCTTCGGCTTCCCGATTCCGATCATATTCGCCATCGCCATCACGCAGCTGCGCGCGCCGAGGTTCGGCAAGGTGGCCCAGGTGATCACCTATCTGCCCTATTTCATCTCCACCGTGGTGGTGGTGGGCATGATGACCAACTTCCTCTCGCCCTCCACGGGCATCGTCAACCAGCTGATCGTGCGGCTGGGCGGCAAGGCCGTCAACTTCATGTCGGATCCCCGCTGGTTCAGGCGGCTGTATGTGATTTCGGGCTCCTGGCAGTCCTTCGGCTTCAACTCCATCATATTCGTGGCGGCCATCATGGGCATCGATCCGGCGCTGTACGAGGCCATGAACGTGGACGGCGCCTCCCGCTGGCAGCAGATCATCCACCTGGTGCTGCCCATGATCTCCGAAACGATCATACTGCTTTTGATCATGACGCTGGGCAATCTGCTGAACGTCGGCTTTGAGAAGGTCTATCTGATGTATTCCCCGGCGGTGTATGAGACGGGCGATGTCATTTCCACCTATGTGTACCGCCAGGGCATCGAGAACCACAACTACGGCTACGCCTCCGCCGTCGGCCTGTTCTACAGCGCGGTTGGCTTCGTGTTCGTGGTGGCCTCCAACATGCTGTCCAGGCGCATGACGGGCTCCTCGCTGTGGTAACTTGTTGCGCATACCGAATCAGGAGGGCAGAACAATGACGATGAAAGCCGCATCCAGGCCCAATTCCTTCCGGTCCCAGAGGCCGGGGGACAAGCTGCTGGACGTGATCATATGGGTGCTGGTGCTGTTCGCGGTGGCCATCACGCTGTATCCGTTTTTGTACGTGGTGTCCGTGTCCATCTCCGATGGCGCGGCGGTGGCCAAGGGCGATGTGCTGCTGCTGCCCAAGGGCTTCTCCATGGACGCCTTCGGCATGGTCACGCAGTACAAGCAGCTTTGGATCAGCTACGGCAATACCTTTGTCTATACGATCCTGGGCACCTTCGCCAACGTGGTGTTCACCTGCCTGGGCGCGTACCCGCTTTCAAAGCGCCACTTCTTCCTGCGCCGCCCGCTGAACTTCTTCGTGGTGTTCACCATGTACTTCTCCGGCGGCCTGATACCCACATACATGGTGGTCACGGGCCTGGGCCTGTACAACAGCCGCCTGGCGATGGTCCTGCCGGTGCTGGTCAGCACCTACAACATGATGATCTGCCGCAGCGCCATGGCCAGCGTGCCCAGCGACCTGTTTGAAAACGCCGCGCTGGACGGCGCATCGGACTTCTACCAGATGCTGCACATCGCCGTGCCGCTGATCAAGCCCACGCTGGCGGTGCTGACGCTGTACTACGCCGTGGCCCGCTACAACGACTTCTTCAACGCCATGCTGTATCTGGGCGATTCCAACCTTCAGCCGCTGCAAATGTTCCTGCGCCGCGTGCTGATCCTGTCCTCCAGCGAGGTGCTGCAGCAGGCGGGCACCGCGGGCGCGGCGGCCGCGGCCCAGAACACGCTGAAGATCCGCTATGTCTGCATCGTGCTGGCGGCCATCCCCATCTTCGCCATCACGCCCTTTGTGCAGAAATACCTCGTCGCCGGCACCATGCTGGGCGCGGTGAAGGGATAAATTGAGAGTGGCGTTGAGGCGCAAATCCATCCGGAATTTGTTTGATTGAATGAACCTCGGCCATACGAGGCGGCATCCGAATTGAATCAGAGAAATCCGAAGGATTTCCACCTGAACTCCACACTCCACACTCTTTCGAATGGCTTCACGCGCTGCGTGCGCTTTAGCAAATATGGAAAGGAGATTTTTCACATGAAGAAAATGACCCGTATCTTCGCGCTGGTGCTGGCCCTGGTGCTGGCTCTGTGCGCCGCCGGCATCGCCGAGGAACTGAACCTGGCCCAGCTGCCCCTGACCACCGAGGAAGGCGCGAAGGTCAGCATCCTGGCCATGAATTCCTGGTATTCCACCGTGGACCTGTCCGATGCCGAGCTGCTCAACGAGCTGGCCAACCGCGCGGGCGTCACCATCGACTGGACGCTGATCGACCCCACCGTGTACTCCGATTCCGTCAGCCCCATGCTGGCCGCCTGGCAGGACCTGCCGGACATTCTTGAGATGCCCGACCTGGACCTGAACATGGATTATCTGAACTCCGGCAACCTGGTTCCGCTGGACGAGCATTTTGACGATATGCCCAACTACGTGGCCTTCCTGGAGAAGAACCCCTCCATCAAGGCGACCCTGACTGCCGTGGACGGCCATATCTACTATGTGCCCCAGACCGTGGTCACCAACAACTATCAGCCCGTGCTGATGCTGAACATGCCCTGGCTGGAGCAGCTGGGCCTGGAAGCGCCCACCACGCTGGACAGCTTTGTCGAGTACCTGCGCGCCATCAAGGACAACGACATGAACGGCAACGGCGAGGCGGACGAGGTTCCCATGTCCATCCAGAGCGCCTTCCTGCCCTACATGTTCGGCCCGGCCTTCGGCCTGGATCTGGTTTCCCGCTTCTATGCCGATGACGAGGGCGTCGTCCACTATGCCGCTTATGAGAAGGACGCCTACAAGGCCTACCTGACCTTCCTGCACGGCCTGTACGAGGAAGGCCTGCTGGAGACCGAGTTCGCCTCCCTGAACCGCGACCAGATCACCGCCCGCTGCGCCAACGACCAGACCGGCGCCACCTTCGATTACTCCTGGCAGATGAGTACCCTCTACAGCGCCCAGTATCCCAACTACGACGGCACTGTGGGCATCATCGCGGGCGCCGCGCCCCTGTCCGGCGAGCATGAGGGCTTCTATGTGGGCCGCAACCCCGTCTCCGGCATCTTCGGCGTCAACGCCAAGTCCGACAACATCGATCTGGCCGTCAAGTTCCTGGACTACGCCATGTCCGAGGAAGCCCAGGACCTGTACGTCTGGGGCATGGAAGGCCTGACTTACGAGTATGACGAGGACGGCAACCGCTACTATCTGCCCCGCTGCACCGAGGATACCATCTGGTACCAGGGCCTGGGCATCAACGCGCCCAACATGCCCTCTCAGCAGTCCACGCCCGCCACGGATGTGCTGCTGGCCGACTGGCATGTGCAGAACGACCGCACCTATGAGGAGCCCTACATCCGCGCGCCCTTCCCGACCGTGTACTCCACGCCCGACGAGGCCGCTGTAAGCACCATGTACAGCGTCGATATCGACACCTATGTCGATGAGCGCGCCGTGGCCTTCATCACCGGCGTCGCCGATATCGAGGCCGAGTTCGACAGCTACATCTCCACCCTGGAGTCCATGCAGATCGAAGAGCTGCTGAAGGTCCGCCAGGCCCAGTATGACCGATATGTGGCCGCGCTGGACTGATGAGCGCCCGATACCGACAAACCCAGGCTTTCCGGGCCGCCGCGCTTTCGCGGCGGCCCCTTTGCGCCCACGAAGCCTTGCGCGCCATAAATGTTATTTTTCGCGCAATTGCCCGTCCTGGCGGGATTGACGATTGACTTTTGCCGCAAAAGCAGGTATAATTATTCGGTAAGCCGCTCGAAACCGGCTTAAAATGTATGTTCGGAAGGTCACTGACCCAAGTGGTTCGAACCTCCGGCTGCTGCCAAGTTTCGGCGAGATTTTTGTATAGGAGGTGCAACGCGTGTACGCAGTCATTAAGACCGGTGGCAAGCAGTACCGTGTTCAGCAGGGCGACGTTATCTTCGTTGAGAAGCTCAACGCTCAGGCGGATGAAGCGGTTACTTTTGATGAGGTTTTGCTCGTCGGTGAAGCGGACCAGGCCAAGGTCGGCACGCCCGTGGTTGAGGGCGCGAAGGTCCAGGGCAAGGTGCTTGCTCAGGTGAAGAGCAGGAAGATCGTCGTCTATAAGTACAAGGCCAAGAAGAACGAGCGCAAGAAGCAGGGCCATCGTCAGCCCTACACCAAGGTTGAAATCACGGCCATCAACGCCTGATGAAGACCCCGCGAAACACCGTCGCCTTCTACAGAAGGCCGGACGGGACTCTGACGGGCTACAGGGCCCAGGGCCACACGGGCTACGCCGAGGCCGGCTCGGACATTGTCTGCGCCGCCGTCTCCGCGCTGACCCAAAGCACGCTCAACGGCTTGCGAAGCGTGCTGAAGGCCCCCGTCGTGTTTGAGATCGACGATCAGAGCGCCTTTTTGGAGGCATACTTGGCGCCCGAAGCCACCCGGGAGCAGACCGCACAGGCACAGCTTCTGCTGCGGACCCTGCTGGAGGGGCTTCAGGCCATCGAGGAAGGTTATCCTCGAAACGTTCGGATTATTTACGAAGAACGGAGGTAAAGCACATGTTCATGATGAATCTTCAGCTCTTCGCTCACAAGAAGGGAATGGGCTCCTCCCGCAACGGCCGCGACAGCCATGCGCAGCGCCTCGGCGTGAAGCGCGCGGACGGTCAGTTCGTCCTGGCGGGTAACATTCTCGTTCGTCAGCGTGGAACGAAATTCCATCCCGGCAAGAACGTGGGCATCGGCGACGATGATACCCTGTACGCGAAGATGGATGGCGTCGTCAAGTTTGAACGTCTGGGCAAGCTGCGCAAGCAGGTCAGCATCTATCCCAAGACGGAAGCTGCGGCGGAATAATTCAGTTTTGAAAGGCGCGTCAAAGCGATTTGGCGCGCTTTTTGCATTACAAAGGACGGGTGGAAGGCCGATGCTGATTGGAAACGAGCCGCTGGATCTGAAGCTGACGCTCATCGACAGCGCCCAGTGCTTCCGCTGGACAGAGGCCGACGGGCGCTTCGGCTGCGCGTTTGAAGGCGGGCCCGTGTGGCTTTCGCGCACTCAGGCGGGCATCGAGGCCGAAGGAAACGTCGATTGTGCCGCGCTCAGGCGCTATTTGGACCTGGACAGGGACTATGCCGGCCTTGCGGGGGAGTGCGCCCACATCCCCGCGGCCAGCCGCGCCGTGGCGCTCATGCCGGGGCTGCGCGTGCTGAACCAGCCGCCCTGGGAGACCCTTATATGCTTCATACTTTCCGCCAACAACAACGTCGCGCGCATCCGCGGCCTGACCGACGCCCTGTGCCGCCGCTATGGCCGGAAGTGGGACGGTGAGGGCGGCGCGCTCTACGGCTTTCCCGAGCCGCGGCGCCTGGCGGCCTGTGGGGAGGAGGAGCTGCGGGCGCTGAAGGTGGGCTATCGCGCCCCGTTTCTCATCGAAACCGCCCGTCGGGTGGCGGAGGGCTTTCCCCTGGACGCGCTTGGCGACATGCCCCTCGACGATGCCCACCGCCTGCTGGTCACGCTGCCCGGCGTGGGGGACAAGGTGGCCGACTGCGTGCTGCTCTTCGGCTGCGGCCACGCCTCGGCGTTCCCCGTGGACGTGTGGGTGGACCGGCTGCTCAGGGACTGGTTCGGCCTGAAATGCAAGACACGGGCCGATATGGCCAGGCAGGCCCGCGCGCTGCTGGGCGAAAACGCGGGCCTGATGCAGCAATTTTTGTTCCACGCGGCGCGCACGGGCGCGATGGCGCTGGACGGCGCGCGCCGTGAAAAATCCCCGGGGCGGCAGGAAATTGGCCGCGGGGCATCGAAATAAACACCATGCGACCATGGGTTTGGAGGGATGATTGTGACCGCACTGAAGGAGGGCGTCCGCCGCTTCGCGGACAGGCTGTACCGCCAGGATGTGAACCTGCACGGCTTTATACTGTCCGTGGACGGAAGAGAGGTTGCCCGGGGATATTACAGCCCCTTTGAGGAGGGACAGCCCCACCGCATGTATTCTGTCAGCAAGACGATGACGGGTATCGCCATCGGTATGCTCATCGACGACGGCAGGCTGGGACTGGACGACGCCGTCGTGGATTATTTCGCCGACTGGCTGCCCCCGTCGCCCAGCCCGTATCTGAAGGCGCTGACGATCCGCGATATGCTGCGCATGGCCACCTGCTATCCCGGCGCGACCTATGTGGAGGGCGTGGACGAGAACTGGGCGCGCACCTTCTTCACCGCGTCGCCCACCCACATGCCGGGCACGGTGTTCCACTATGACACCTCCTGCTCCCAGGTGCTGGCGGCGCTGGTGGCGCGGCTGAGCGGCGAGCAGGTGCTGGACTTTTTGCAAAAACGGCTGTTTGCCCCCCTGGGCGCGACGGATGACAAATACTGGCTGCGGGACCCCTCGGGCTGCTGCACCGGAGGCACGGGGCTGTGCATGTCCCTGCGGGATTTCAACAGGGTGGCCCAGTGCCTGCTGGACGGCGGGCGCGGCATCGTGCCCGGCTGGTACGCCGCGCAGATGGGCGAAAAGCACATCGATACGCCCCAGCGGGAGAATCCCGAGGAGCGGCTGGGCTACGGCTGGCAGTGCTGGCGCACCCGGGCTGGCTGGTCCATGTACGGCATGGGCGGCCAGCTGGCGGTGGTTTGCCCCGAAAAGAGGGCGCTGCTGACCACGATCGCCGATGTGGGCCTGGACGGCTCCCAAGGCGTGCAGCGCATCTACGACGCCTTCTTCGAGGAGATCTATCCCATGATCGACGGCGGGGCGGAGGACGAACCCGTTTCACTGCGGCTTGAGAACCCGCCGCTGTTCAACGACGACGCCTTCCGCGCGGGCTGCGAGGGCATGTTCCGCTTTGAGGATGAAAACCCCCTGGGGATGAAGTGGCTGCGGCTTGACGGAAACCGCCTGCGCTATGAGAACCGCCGCGGCGAGTGCCGGATCGATTTCACCCCGGGTCGGGACGCGACGGGGGAATACCCCGGCTGGCCGGGTGTGCCCGCGGTGATCAAATCCGGCTGGGCCGCGCCGGGCCTGCTGCGGCTGCGCTGCCACGCCATCGGCGATTCTCCCTGCGGCTTTGAAATGCTGCTGTGCTTCAAAAACAACGCCGTCACCCTCCAGGCAAAGCGCTCCTATGAGCCTCCCACCGCCGATTATGAGGGCGTAGCGACGGGAAAAAGAGATTGATAAAGTGATCGGAACGCCATAAAATGCGCTGATTGCGCGTCACACAAACGACAGTCAACAAGGAGGAAGCCATGGCAACGTCAGACAGATGCCCCAAGTGCGGGGCGATGGTGCTGGCCGGGGAGCATTTCTGCCCCCAGTGCGGCGCGCCCCTGGACGGGGAAACGCCCGCCGCGGCGCAGCCCGCAAACGGCGCTTCGCAGTTTGAATACCTGCCGCCCCAGGCGCAAACCGCCGCGGCGCAGCCCCCGTCGGGCCCGCCCAGGACCATCGAGGAGCTGAAGGCGTTTTGCGCGTACAACGAGATGCCCCTGGAAAAGATGCGCTTTTTCGTCGGCATCAATTATCGCCAGCCCAGGGCCTTCGGCATCTATCGGGACGGCGACAATTTCGTGGTCTACAAGAACAAGGACAACGGCAGTCGCGCCGTGCGCTATCACGGCCCGGACGAGGCCTTTGCTGTGAAGGAGCTTTATAACAAGCTGCTGGACGAGTGCCATGCCCGGAACATCTGGCCGGACGGGAAGCCCGAGGGCTACGATGAGGCGCGGCGAAAGGCCAAGCGCCGTTCCATGCTCATTTTGGTGGCGGTGGTGGTTTTTTTCCTGGCCATCGGCATCATGGCCGTCTCCTCCAGCGTGCGGGCACACCGATATGACGGCTATTACCGCTTCGGACGCGGCGACACCTACTATCGCTACGCTGATACCTGGTATTACTATGACACGGGCGACACCTGGGTGCAGACCAACGATTATCCCTATTACGACGATTACGACGACTACTACCTGGGCAACAGCTACGACCGCTCCTGGGGCGGCAGCGATTTCAAGTCCTCCCAGACCTGGGAAAACATCCAGGAGCAGGAGCGCTCCCACACCAGCTCCAGCGACTATGACAGCTGGGATTCCGGCGGCACGGACTGGAGTTCGGACTGGTAATACTCCTCTCAGTTTAACCCAGCGATTCTATGGGCATCTTTTTCGCTCTGACTGCGTCAAGCCCCCTTGACTTGCCGCCAGCAAGCCTGCGGGGGCTTTCCTTGACAGAGCGAAAAAATCTGCTCCATAGCTTTTGCTGTTTAACCTGAGAGTAGTATAAACGCTGAAACAGAAAGGGACGCTTCGCACATGGAGCGTCCCTCAGACCGCCGACAAAGTCCGCAAGCGCAAAAATGTCCGAAAAAACCGATTACACGGGTTAAATTATTGCCTCCTGCGTCAGGACAGCCTGCAAATTCGGCTGCTTACATCCGGGTAAGCGCCCTCATTTGCAGGCTGTCCTTCCTTGTCCTGCGGGCTTTTTCAACGACCTGTTTTTGTTCCGCGCCGTCTTTGGCTATTCAACCCGGCGCAGCAGCGCGTCCAGCCGGTCGCGTTCCTCCTGCGTCAGGGCGGTGAACGGCGCCCAGGACATTTCCCTGAGCGTGCAAAGCTCCTGCTCAAAGGGGATGTGATCCTCCTTGAAGTGGAACTCGCGCACGGCGATCTGAAGGGCCTTCGGGTTTTCCTTGATCTCCTTCCAGCTGGAATCCAGGCTGTAGACCTTTCGGTAGGGCGCGGTGGGCGCGTAGCTGAAAGTCAGCGTGCCCGTCCCGGCGCACAGCGTCACATCCCTGCCGGACTGGCGCAGGCTGCCTTCGATCACGTTCCCGCCCGCGCACTGGGGGCGGATGGCGTCGACGTCCGCGTCGGGCAGCGTGATCTCCGCCCGACTGTCGAAGGGGATCACAAAGCGGAAGCACAGCCTGCCGTCCTCCAGTCGCCAGCCGGATTCAATGCGCCCGGCGGCGGCGTTGAGCGTGGCCGAGGCGCTGCCCAAACGGTAGCAGGGCCTGGGGACGATGCGAAAGCGCTTGAAGCCCGGGGCGTCCTCGCAGGGGCTGATGCCGCACATGTCCCGGAACATCCATTCCACGATGGAGCCGTAGGCATAGTGGTTCAGACTGTTCATCTCCGTGCCGCTGATTCTGCCGTCGCTTTCCACGGAATTCCAGCGTTCCCACACGGTGGTGGCGCCCATCAGCACCTCGTACAGCCAGCCCGGATAGCCCTTTTCCAGCAGCAGATGGTAGGCCAGGTCGTTCATGCCGTTTTCGGACAGCACCCGGCACAAAAAGGGCGTGCCCACAAAGCCGGTCTCCAGGTGGTAGAAGTTCTTTTGCAGACGGTTCAAAAGCCCCTTGCGGGTGCGCTCCAGGGCGTCATCGGGGGTCAGGCGCATGTGCAGCGCCACGACGTAGCCGGTCATGGTGTCCACAGCCAGACGCCCCGAGGGGGTGAAGTACTCCCGGCGGAAGGCCTCGCATATCTCCTCGGCCAGCCGCCCGTATTCCGCGGCGTCATCCTGCCTGCCCAGGGCGTGGGCGGCGGCGGAAACGATGCGGGCCGAGTGGCAGTAGTAGGCGCTGGCGATCATGTGCTGGTCGGTGGCGCCGAACACCCCGCCGGGATAGCTGCCGTCCAGGGCCAGCCAGTCGGCATAGTGGGCGCCGGTGCGCCACAGCCGGCTGCCGCCGTCCGCGTCGTCCTGGCGGCGCATGTAGTCCACCCACGCCTTCATGCTGTCATACTGGCGGCGCAGGATGCTCCTGTCCCCGGAATGAAGGTACACGTTCCAGGGGATGACGGTGGCGGCGTCCGCCCAGGCGGTGGAGGCATCGCCGGGATAGTTGGCCACGGGCACCACGTCCGGCACGCTGCCGCCCAGCTTGCGCTGCTCGGCGGAGAGGTCCCTGCCATACTTGGCGTAGAAGGCGGCGGTGTCCATGAAGAAGCAGGCCGTGCCGGAGAAGATTTGCGCGTCGCCGGTCCAGCCGTAGCGCTCGTCCCGCTGGGGGCAGTCCGTGGGCACGTCCAGGAAGTTGCCCTTCATGCCCCACAGGGCGTTGTGAACCAGCCGGTTCACCAGGGGATCGGAGGTGACGATATCGCCGCGCCGGTCCATGTCGGAATGAATCACCAGGCCAGTGAAGTCCCCGGGCCGCGGCGCGCCGTCCCAGCCCTCCACCTTCACGTATCGGAAGCCGTAGAAGGTGAAGTGCTGGCGCACGGACCTTCGCTGTCCATCCGATATATAGGTAAATTCCGCCCTGGCGGAGCGCAGGTTTTCGTTGTAGAAATTGCCGCCCTGCAATATCTCGCCGAATTGCAGGCGGATTTTAGCTCCCCTGGGGGCGGCGCAGTCAAAGGCCAGCCAGCCCACCATGTTCTGGCCCATGTCCAGCACGGTTTCCCCGGCGGGCGTGCGGATGATCTCAATGGGTTTCAGACGCTCGTGGACCCGTATGGGCGGGGACAGCCGGGGGAGCAGGCGCTCATATCCCAGCTCTATGGGCCGGACGCCAAAGACGCCGGAGGTGTCCAGCGTAGCGTCGTACACCTCGCCGCTGTAGATGCCGCTTTCGACGACGGGGCTTTTGCGGGCCTTCCAGGTTCCGTCCGTGGCGATGACGGCTTTTGTGCCGTCGGCGTACCAAATGTGGATCTCCGCGATGGCAGCCAGCCGGTCCCCGTAGTTTTCGTACCTGCGCACCAGGCCGAAGCAGCCCTTGTACCAGCCGTCGCCCAGCAGCATTTCAAGCCGGTTGACGCCCGCCTTCAGGTTCAGCTCGAAGGTCTGGTACTGGATCCAGCTGTCATAGGCGCAGAAGCCGGGCAGCAGACATTCGTCGCCCTGCTTTTCGCCGTTCAGGCTCAGCTCATACAGCCCCAGGCCCACCGCGTAGGCCCTGGCCCGCGCCACGGGCCTGTCCACGGTGAACTCGGTGAAAACCGCGGCCTGCACGGCCTTGTCCGCGTCGGGCGTGATCCATTGGGCCTGCCAGGCGTCGCGGGGCCCCGTCGCCGTCAGGCCCGTTTCAAACCACTGGGTCGGGCCAAGACAGCTGTCTCCGGCGTCGTCGGTGACCTGTACCCGCCAGTAGTACCGCGTCATGGGCGCAAGGTCGATGGGCAGCTCAAAGGCCACGCTGTTGATATCCGCGCGCTCGTCGCTGTCGTAGAGACATTCGTCGAAGTCCGCGGACAGGGAGACCCACACCCGGGCGGACCTCTGCGCCGTGCCCCGGGCGTCGCATACCACATAGGAGATCACCTTTTCGGCGAAGTCATAGCCTACGGGGTTGGTCAGGTGGTTCAGCTTGCAGTCGATGATTTTCATAGGCGCCATGCTCCTGTATCTTCAAAAAATGTCGGCTTTGCGGCCCGGGGTTGCCCGGCGTCCGCCCGCTTTTGATTCTAAGGTCTGCCGGGTAAAAAGTCAATAGCGCGTTTTCACGGGTAATTTGTATTGGACAAACGGGCGGATAAGAACTATAATAGGCTTACAAAGCAATAAAGGAGGCTGCGATTATGAAGACACCCGGAACCGGCGGAGAGCGCTATATTCCCTATGAAGGGCGCGAGGGCAACGAATCCGTCGTCTATTTTACCAGGGACCTGTCCGCCGAGGGGCTGCGCAAGCTGTATCAACGGGTCAACGGCGAAATCCGCGGCAGGGTTGCCGTGAAGCTGCATACGGGCGAGCAGTACGGCCCCAACATCATTCCCGCGGAATGGGTAAAAAATCTGATTGAAAAAGAGCTGCCGGATGCCACCATCGTGGAAACCAACACCTTCTACGAGGGCGACCGGGACACCACCGAAAAACACCTCAGGACGCTTGAGATCAACGGCTGGACGTTCTGCCCCGTGGACATTACCGACAGCACCGGCACGGTGGACCTGCCCGTGAAGGGCGGCAAGTGGTTCGACCACATGACCGTGGGCAGGACGCTTGTGGATTACGACTCCCTGGTGGTGCTGACCCATTTCAAGGGGCACACCATGGGCGGCTTCGGCGGCAGCAACAAGAACATCGGCATTGGCTGTGCCGACGGCAAAATCGGCAAAAAGATGATCCACCAGGCCGCGGACAGCGACGACCAGTGGAGCATCGCCGAGGAGGAGCTGATGGAGCGCATCAGCGAATCCACCAAGGCCACCGTCGATCATTTCGGCAGGCAAATCTGCTTTGTCAACGTCATGCGGAACATGTCGGTGGACTGCGACTGCGCGGGCTGCCTGGCGGAACAGGTGGTCACGCCCAATATCGGCATCCTGGCCAGCACCGATATCCTGGCCCTGGACCAGGCCTGCGTGGATCTGGTGTACGCGCTCGGGGACGAGGACGGCGCCGCGCTGCGGGAGCGCATCGAGAGCCGCCACGGCCACCGCCAGCTCTCCTATATGAAGGAACTGGGAATGGGCAACACGCGCTATCTGCTGCTGGACACGGACAAGGGCGACGAACGCATCCAGCCCGCGGACGCGGTGGCGGGCGTGGTGCCCTTCGTGGAGCTGCCGGAGGTGGCTGAGCGCCGTATGCGCGCCATGGCGGCGGCTGCCGCGGCGATGGCCGATCAGCAGTAACGGGGGAACCGCTTTTTGTCAAGGGGCTGTCTCAGACGAGGGACAGCCCCTTTGTCAGGCCGTTTCTTCGCCGTAGGTCATTTGAAAATCACCGGCCCGCAGCAGCCCCTCCCGGGGACGGTATTCGGGCGCAAGGGCACGGCAATGGGCCATGAAATGGTCCATATCGGCGAACTCGCGCCCGCCGCACACGCACAGCGCGGCGATTTCATCCCCATAGACGCGGCGCTCACAGTGGAAGTTGACACCGTTGAAGGGCGCGGAAGGCGCGCTGGACCAGAACCCGATGAAGCCGGCTTGCTTGCGGGCAAACAGCCAGCATCCCTCCGCTTCGAAGCCGTCGAAGCGGCACTCGGGCGCGTAGAGGTGGATGTAGTGCAGGGGCTGGGCTTCGGGGATGCGGTAGATCATGCCCAGCAGGCCGCCGCGCTGCTTCAGCGCGGGGAAGACGCCGTTCCCGTGCCAGTATCCGGGGCGCATGTCGCCTTCCTCGGAGGCCGCGCCGGGATGGTTCGCAAAGAGGATGGCTTCGCCGTCCAGCGCCGCGTACCACAGGTGCTGCTGATAGCCCGCCCTGCCGGGGTGGAAATCCGTGGTGCCGTGAAAGCCCTCGTTTTGCGCCTTGACGCGGGCTTGGAAGGCGGCGCCCGGGCCGTCGGCGCGCCAGCGCGCAAAGGGCTCCCGGGGGATCTGCACGCTGGTGAGGCACCAGTCCGCCCGCTTTTCCAGGACGACGCGCGCGTTTCCCGTGGTGTAATTTGCGCTCACAGGCGCGTCGATGCGCGCCTTCAGCCCTTCGGGCAGGCGGTAGCGGCTGTTGGCGTAAAAGCCCAGCCAGCCCTCCCCGAAGTCGTAGGGCTGTGAGGGGTCGATCAGGTTGATCAGGGACATGACGCCCTGGGCAAAGGGATACAGCACGCTGCGGTAGACGCGGCCCATCGGGGCGATAAAGCCGCCCCTCCAGGTGTGCAGCGCCAGCTGCGCCAGCAGGCGGTCCGCCAGCGCTTCGGCGCGGCGCGCGATGTCCGCCTCCGCGAAGTCGATCAGGTTCAGAAGCGCTATAAAGGTCAGGCACATGTATACGCCGCTGAGGAATTCCTCAAAGCCCCACTTCTCCACGTCCTCCAGCCATTCCAGCACCCTTTCGCGCCCCCAGGCCCGCAGCTGAACGCCGGACATGCCGGCGCGGGGGACTCGCGCGCCGGGGTACATTTCCCCCGCGAACATGGCACATGAATAGAACATCAGCGCGTGGTTCTCGCTCCAGAAGCACATGCCGTCTGAGCCCTCCATGTCCATCCAGTACCGAAAGCCCGTGAGCGCCCTTTCGATCCCGGCCCCCAGCGCCGTGTTCACGGGATAGCTTCGCGCATAGCGGATCAGCCCGCACACCAGGAAGTCCGCGCAGTCCACCCGCCGCTCGATCAGCGAAAGCGTCTCCCACATCAGCTCCTTGTCCCTTTTGCCGCTGAACCCCAGGGCCCTGCGCGCCAGGATGTTGGAGATGGCAAAGCCGAATTCACCGCCCCGGTTCAGGCTTTCCACGGCGGCGACGCGCTCCAGGATGCCGCGCAGGTTATCCTCATAGGAAGGCACGGGCCGCAGGCATCGGGGCCGGACATGCTCTGTGATTTCAATTCTGCGCAGCAACCCGCCCCGGGCGGCGGGCACACGGATGGTCACCCAGCACTCGCCGGGATCGAGGGCCGCCTCCCAAAGCCCGCTCACGTCCGTCCTGGGCGGGGGCACGACGGCCTTGGCATAGTCGGGCTCAAAGCCGCCCTCCCAGGCGATGGTCGTGCCCTCGGGCGCGGGAGAGGGGAAGCGCAGGCGCTCCGCCCGTGGCTCGACGCCCTCCAGAAACGCAAGCGCGTTCCAAACGGCCTGCGCGCAGCCGCCGTCCGGGAGCGCGACCCGGATGCCCGCCTCGCGGTCAAGGAGCTGCAAGCCCACGACGCTGCGCGTGTCCCGCGCGCCGAGGGTCTCGCAGGCCAGGTACAGCGCGTTCGGCCCCTCGCGCAGCTCAAGCGTCAGCGCCAGGCGGCGCATGGGCTTGTAGCAGGGCGCGTCGATGCCGCCGACACGCGCGCCGTTGAGCCACACGTCCACCGCCGCGTAGGACCACAGCGCCGCCTTGAGGCGCATGGCCCGGGGGGCGATCAGGACCGTGGCGGCGTCGAAGCGCACCCGGCAAAGGCTGGCATAGAAATCGCTGAGGTTTACAAACGCGCCGTCCCTGCCGCCCGCGAAGCGCCAGGGAAGCCCCAGCCGGCTGTCTACGGCCCCCGGCATGGGCGGCGCGAAGGGCAGGCGCGCACGAAGGACCACGGCCTCGCGCAGCCGCGTCTCCACCTTGAATTGGTCGCCGGGGCCGACATCACCTTCGATTTCGGAAAGCGCGGGCCCGCTGACCATCCAGTGGCAGACAAAGCCCTGTTTATCCGGGCTCCACAGGGGCGAAGAGACGCTTGACATGGACATAATGCTCACCTCGCGGTTATTATATCACGTCCCGGCCATTTCGCAAAGGGGCTTGATTCCTGCGCGCCGGTGGAGTATGATAACAGCATAAGCGCAAGCCGTTGATCGGAAAGGGAGGCGCGGGACAATGGAGAGAATTGAAAACATGAGCTGCAGCCACAGCGTCCAGCGGGTCATCTCCGCGCGCGTGCGCATCATACAGGCGATGCTGTACGTCGCGGTGGCGGTGTTTACGTTCATCGGAACCTTCGGCGGGCTGTACTGGGGCATCATGGCCGTGGGAACGCTGGTGTTCACCTGGTATTTCATGGGCATCGCCAGAACCGGCTTTATCTATAACCTGTCGGGCACGCAGCTGCGGGTGCAGCGGGTTTCGGGCTTCGCGTCCCGGCCAAAGACGGAGGAGTTTGCCCGCTTTGATCTGACGGCCCTGCGCATCATGGCCGAGGAGGGCTCGCCGCTGTTGGACGGCGAGGAGGCCGCCACCCGCGCCGCGCAGCCCAGGCGGGTGGTGTACGATTTGACCTCCCACGACCGGCACCGGGACGTGTATGTGATGTTCCTCAAGGGCGCCGGGGCGGACGAGGGCCGACAGGTGAAGGCATATGTGGAGCCCTCCGCGGAGCTGCTGGCCTGCATCCGCCGCGCCGCGCCGGGTCGGGTCAAGGGGTTTGACCGATGAACGGGCGCGATCTCTTCGACGAGGCGCACACCGGCGCGACGGACCCGCACCAGTCCGTGCGGGACTACGATTTGAGCGGCGGTTTGCCCCTGGCGGGCCTGTTGGACAACCCCTGGTATCCGCCCTATGTGTGGGACAGCCTCCACACCCACAACTGCATGGAAATCGGCGTGTGCCTCTGCGGCAGCGGGCGAATCGGCATCGCGGGCCGCATGTGGCGCTTCAGAACGGGCTCCGTGGCCGTGGTGCCCAGAGGCGTGGAGCATCTGCAAAACAACGAGGGAATGCCCCTGACCCATTGGCGCTATGTGCTGGTGAACGAGGCGGCCTGGCTGGAGGCGACGCCACCGGGGATGCGCCCGGCGGCCAGGCGCATCCTGGAAAGGATGCCCCAGGGTGTCTATTTCGCGCCGGACAGCGGCGCCGACGAGATCACGGCCATCGTTTCGGCCATGTTCCGCCGCTTTGCGCAGTGCCGTACCCTGGACGATCTGGAGCTGGACGCGGGGCTGCGGGTATTGATGGCGCTGCTGGCCCGGATGCCGGAGGACGCGGGGGAAATCATGCCCGGCGGCGGTCAGTCGCGGCGGGCCATTGAGCCGGCGCTGCAATATGTGTCCGATAATTACACCCAGGAGATTCGCGTGGAGCAGATGGCCGCGGCCTGCGCCATGAGCGAAAGCTATTTCCGCAAGGTGTTCCAGAGCGCCACGGGGATGCCGCCGCTGGAGTATGTGAACCGCTACCGCGTGAACCGGTCCGTGCAGCTTTTGAGCATGACGGACGAAACGGTGCTGACCATCGCGGGCATGACCGGCTTTCCCTCCATCGCCACCTACAACCGCAATTTCAGGCGCTATGTGGGCCAGTCCCCGGCGCAATGGCGCAAAAACGCGCGGAAATAGATTGTAAAGGCTGCGCCTGCGATGAATCGATTTACCAAAAAACAGATGCAAATATATGGGAAAATTGCGCAATTATCGCAGACACGGTTTAGAAAAGAGGGCATGTTTCAAGAAGAAAATGTTGATTTTTATGATTTAAAAATCGAAAATGCGCATATTTGGATTGAAAACGAGGATACAAACGCGCCGCAATAGACTATGATAATGTCAAGGATCACCGGGCGGCACGTTTGCCCTGAAGCGGGCGGCGCCCGGTGGCACAAAAAAGGAGGAGTACCAACATGAAGAAAATCCTGTCTGTGCTGCTGGTAGCGGCCATGGTCATCGCCATGGGCTCTGTGGCGTTCGCCGCCGAGGATGGCAAGATCACCATTTGGACCTGGGACCCGAACTTCAACATTGCTTCCATGAAGATCGGCGCGGAGATGTACCAGAAGGACCATCCCGACGTGGAGATCGAGATTCAGGAGGTCCAGTCTGAGAACATCGAGACCGCCGTGGCCCAGGCCGCCGTCGCCGGCAACCTGGATACCCTGCCGGACATCATGCTCTGCCAGGACAACAGCTTCCAGAAGATGGTCATCAACTATCCCGAGGTCTATACCGACATTACCGACATGTATGACTTCGAGGGCTTCGGCGAGGCCAAGGCCGCCTATTCCACGATCGAGGGCCGCCACTATGGCATCCCCTTCGACGCCGGCACCGTGGTCGCCGCCTACCGCACCGACTATCTGGCCGAGGCCGGCTACACCGTGGCGGACCTGACCGATATCACCTGGACCGAGTTCGCCGAGAAGGCCAAGGAAATCAAGGAAAAGACCGGCAAGCCCGTGTTCTGCACCCAGGCCGGCTCCGGCGACTGGATCCTGATCATGATCCAGAGCTGCGGCGCTTCCATGTTCACCGAGGAGGGCGCGGTCAATCTGAAGGACAATGAGGCCATCAAGGCCGCCATCACCGTCTATGCGGACTTGGTGAAGGATGGCATCATCCTGGAGACCAACTCCTGGGACGAGATGATCGGTACCCTGGCCAACGGCTCCGTGTGCGGCACCTTCAACGGCTGCTGGATCCTGGGCTCCATCATGGCCACCGCCGACCAGTCCGGCAAGTGGGATATCACCAACCTGCCCTCTCTGGACGGCATCGAGGGCGCGACCCACTATTCCAACAACGGTGGCTCCTCCTGGGCCATCACCCAGGGCACCGACGTTGATCTGGCCATCGATTTCATGCAGCTGTATCGCAATGTGGACTTCTACGATGCGATCCTGCCCACCACCTCCGCCATCGCCACCTTCGCTCCCGCCAAGGAAGCCCCCAACTACACCGCGGTGAACGAGTTCATGGGCACTCCCGTGTTCGCCACCATCGTGGAATACGGCATGAGCGTTCCCTCCAATATCACCGGCGCGTACTACTATGACGCCCGCAACGCCATGGCCACCGCCATCACCAACTACATCAATGGCGCTGATCTGGACGCTGAGCTGGCCAACGCCGAGGACACCGTGAACTTCGCCATGGGCTTCTGATTCCCATAGCTGTTCGGTGGAACTGTACTGCCGTTTCGGTCATCCGAAACGGCAGTTATCGCATGACCTCATATCCGCCGGAAAAATAACGGTATTGGAGGTTTATTATGTCGAGCCAATCCATACAGCCCAAGAAGAGCCGCATGACCATGGAGCAGCGGCGCAGCCTGACGGGATGGCTGTTTTTGCTGCCGGCGACCATCCTGATCATCTGGATGAGCTTTTATCCCATGGTGCGCGCCTTCATCGTCTCGCTGATGCGGGGCAAGCCCACGGCACTGGAATTTTCCCAGCCGCTGTGGCGCAATTACCAATATATGTTCAAGGACAACGTGTTCATGACCTCGCTGAAGAACACGTTCACCTATCTCATCATCCAGGTGCCGGTCATGCTGATCCTGGCGCTGATATTCGCCTCGCTTCTGAACCAGAAGGATTTGAAGTTCAAGGGCCTGTTCAGGACCTGCATCTTCCTGCCCTGCGCCACGGCGCTGGTATCCTATTCCATCGTGTTCAGGACGATGTTTGCCTATGACGGCTTTGTCAACGCCATCCTGATCAAGCTGCACCTGCTCTCCGAGCCGGTCAACTGGCTCAACGACCCAACCGGGGCCAAGGCGGTCATCATCATCGCGCTGATCTGGCGCTGGACGGGCTACAACATGGTGTTCTACCTGTCGAGTATGCAGTCCATCGACTACTCCATCTATGAGGCGGCCCGCATCGACGGCGCCAGCCCCATGAAGCAGCTCACCCGGATCACCATGCCGCTGCTCAAGCCCATCATCCTGGTGACGGCCATCATGTCCACCAACGGCACCTTGCAGCTGTACGACGAATCCGTCGCGCTGACCAACGGCGGCCCGGCGAACGCGTCGATTACCATGTCCCACTATATCTACAACACCACCTTCGTCACCAGCCCGAACTTCGGCTACGCGGCGGCCATGTCCTTCCTGATTCTGATCATGGTTGCGATCCTGTCCGCCATCCAAATGAAAGTGGGTGACAAGCGATGAGCGGCAGTATCTTCAAGGAGCGGGCGAAGAGGTTCCTGATGTACGCCTTTTTGATCGTCATGTCCTTTATTTCGGTGTTCCCGCTGTACTGGTGCTTTGTGTCGGCCTTCAACACCACTCAGGAGGTTCTGGGCGGCAAGCTGGTTCCCGGCGGCCACCTGATGGAAAACATCCACAACCTGATGGAACAGCAGCAGGTGTTCACGGCCCTGAAAAATTCCTTCATCAATACGCTGCTGGTGGTGGCGCTGAGCCTTACCTGCTGCTCCATCGCGGGCTATGGCTTTGAAATTTATCACGATAAGTGGAAGGACCGCGTGATGGGCCTGCTGATGCTGTCCATGATGGTGCCCTTCGTGGCCCTGATGGTGCCCATGTTCCAGATGTTTTCCGCCATGGGCTTTCTGAACAAGTACATTGGCTTCGTGCTGCCCAGCATTTCAACCCCGTTTTTGATCATGCTGTTCCGCAACAACGCCCGGACCTTTCCCAAGGAGATCATCGAGGCGGCCCGCGTGGACGGGCTGAACGAGCTGCAAATCTTCGTGAGGATGTTCGTGCCCACCATGCGGCCCACCTACGCCGCCGCGGCCACCATCACCTTCATGAACAGCTGGAACTCCTATCTGTGGCCCAGGGTCATCATGAAGACCAATGAGTCCGTGACCATGCCCATGCTGGTCGCCAACCTCACCACGGGCTACATCATCGACTACGGCGTCGTGATGGCGGGCGTCACCATCTGCACGCTGCCCACCATCATCATCTTCTTCTTCCTGCAAAAGAGCTTCACCGAGGCCATCGCCGGCTCTGTGAAGTAAGGCAGTCCCATCAAATAAGGAGGAAAGGCCGTCCCACACGGACGGCCATTTTTACAGTATGCGCTTTGATGAAAGCAAATTAAAGAATCCCGGCTTTTTTGCCGAGGGTCGCGTTCCCGCCCACTCCGACCATGTGTTTTACGCCTCCATGGAGGAGCTGGCGGCGCGAAACAGCAGCCTGCGGCACAGCCTGGACGGCTGGTGGAAGTTCCACCACGCGCTGAACCCGAAGCAGGTGATTGAGGGCTTTGAGGCCGCGGATTACGACTGCCGCCCCTGGGCGGACATCGTGGTGCCCGCCCACATCCAGATGGAGGGCTACGGCGTGCCCCAGTACTGCAATGTGGAATACCCATGGGACGGCTATGAGGATGTGGAAATCGGCGAAATCCCCGAAAGGTTCAACCCCGTGGCCTGCTATGTGAAATACTTTTACCTCCCGGACAGCTTTTCGGGCAAGCGGGTGTTCGTGTCCTTCCAGGGCGCGGAGAGCTGCGTCGCCGTGTGGCTGAACGGGCGTTATGTGGGCTTCTCCTCCGATTCCTTCACCCCGGCCGATTTTGAACTGACCGATTATCTCGTCGAGGGCGAAAACAAGCTGGCCTGCCGCGTCTACCGCTACAGCGCGGGCAGCTGGCTGGAGGACCAGGATTTCATGCGCTTTTCCGGCCTGTTCCGGGAGGTGTTCCTGTATGCCGCGCCTGCGGTCCACGTGGAGGATCTGCGGATCACCACGCCCCTTTCGGACGACTTCAAGAGCGCGACGCTGAACGTCGAGGCCAGGCTGGCGGCGTCGGCGGACTGGCGGCTCAAGCTGACGCTCCGCTATGGCGGGGAAACGGTGGCGGCGGCGGAACAGTCCAGCAGCGGCGGCGCGGCCTCGTTCGCGCTTGCCGTGGATGCCCCGAGGCTGTGGAGCAGCGAAAGCCCCAGCCTGTACGATCTGACCGTCGAGGTCATGGACGCAGATGGTCGCCTTGTGGAGGTCGTGCCCCAGCGGGTGGGCTTCCGGCGGTTTGAGATCGTGGACGGGCTCATGCGGCTCAACGGCGCGCGCATGGTGTTCAAGGGCACGAACCGCCACGATTACTGCGCCGAGACGGGCCGCGCCGTGCCCTATGAGACGCTGCGGCGGGATTTGATCACCATGAAGCGCAACAACATCAACGCCATACGCACCAGCCACTATCCCAACGCCAGCGCCCTCTACGCGCTGTGCGACGAGCTGGGCCTGTATGTGATCGACGAGAACAACATGGAGACCCACGGCATCTGGGACCGCTACATGCGCGGGCTGATCGGCATCGACGCCCTGCTGCCCGGCAACCGCGCCGACTGGCAGGACATTCTGCTGGACCGGGTCAATTCCGTGGTGCAGCGGGACAAGAACCACGCCTGCGTGCTGATCTGGAGCTGCGGCAACGAGTCCATGGGCGGCGATGTGATCTGCGAAATGAGCAGGCACTTCAAGCGGCTGGACCCCACGCGCCCGGTCCACTATGAGGGCGTGGACCACGATCCCCGCCGCCCGGAGACCAGCGATATCTATAGCCGCATGTATACCCCGGCCAGACAGCTGCCCGCCTTTCTGAGCGAGCATACGGACAAGCCGCTGATCCTGTGCGAGTATACCCACTCCATGGGCAATTCCAACGGCGCGATGCACTGGTACACCGAGTATGCCTATGAGGAACCGCGCTATCAGGGCGGGTTCATATGGGATTATCTGGACCAGTCCGTGCGCGCCAGGGACCGCTACGGCAACGTGACCTATAACTATGGCGGCGACAACGGCGAGACGCCCCACGACGGCAATTTCTGCGGCAACGGCATCCTGTTCGGCAACGGCGAAGGCTCCGAAAAGCTCCAGGAGGTCAAGTACAACTACCAGAACATCGTCTGCAAAATCGACCGGGACGCCATCCGGGTGATCAACCGCGCCATGTTCACGGGCACCGCGGAATACGAGTGCGTCGTGTCCCTTGCCCGCGACGGCGTGAAGATCGCGGAGACAGCCATCGAGACCGACGTGCCGCCGCTTTCGGAAAAGACCTATCCCGTGCCCTTTGGGCCGCAGACGCGGGGCGGGGAATACGCCGTCACCGCCTCCTTCCGGCTGCGCCGGGATACGGCCTGGGCCGATCGGGGCTTTGAGGTGGCCTTTGGCCAGGGCGTGTACCGCGTCGCCGCCGCGCCGAGGCCCGTCAAACACCCGCCGCTGCGGGTAGTGCGGGGCACAAAAAACGTGGGCGTCCACGGCGACCACTTCACCACGCTGTTCGACGGAATGGCCGGTGGTCTGGTGTCCTATCGCTGCGGCGGCGTGGAGCTGCTCAAGACCATGCCCATGCCCAACTTCTGGCGCGCGCCCAACGACAACGACCGGGGCAACGGTATGCCCCAGCGCTATGCCCAGTGGAAGCTGGCGTCCATGTATGCCACGCCCCACGGCACCCCCGAGCAGATGGCCCAAAACATGCGCCTGCCGGTGACGGAAAACGGCGACGGCTCCGTGTCGATCAGCTTTGTTTACGGCCTGCCCACCGCCCCTGCGGCCCAGTGCGCCATGACCTACACCGTCCATCCCTGCGGCACGGTGGATATAGAGCTGGCCTACGACCCCGTGCCGGGGCTGGGCGACATGCCGGAATTCGGCGTGATGCTCAAGCTGAACGCCGATCTGGATCAGCTGCGCTACTATGGCCTGGGCCCGGACGAGAACTATGTGGACCGCTGCGAGGGCGCGCGCCTGGGCATCTGGCAGCGCCCGGTGAAGGACGTGTTCCAGCCCTACCTCATGCCACAGGAGTGTGGCGGCCGCACGGGCGTGCGCTGGGCGGAGCTGACGGACTACAAGGGCCGCGGCATCCGCTTTACCGGCGACAGCATGACGTTTTCCGCCCTGCCCTGGACGCCCCATGAGATCGAAAACGCCGCCCACGGCTATGAGCTGCCCCCGATACACTACACCGTCGTCCGCGCCGCGCTGATGCAGATGGGCGTCGCCGGCGACGACAGCTGGGGCGCGAGGACCCACGAGGAATTTCTGATCGATGTGACCAGGCCCCTGCGGTTCAAATTCAGCCTGCGGGGCATCGTCTGAAGCCGAAGGGGGAACCGCCGCCGATGGCGGCGGTTCCCCGCGCTGCTCTCTGAAAGGGAAAACATGAAGGGAGGCCTTCCACATGGCCAGAAAGATCATGCTGTTGTCCGCGCTCATGCTGCTGCCCATTCTGTGGCTGGCGGGCGCGGAGGGACGGGAAATCACGCTGCGCGCCCGGGTGGAGAAGTGGGGACAGCTGCCGGTGCGCTTTGAGATACAGGGCCAGGCGCTGCCCGAGGGCGTCTCGGCGGCGGATTTTGCCATCACCGGCCAGGCCGGGGGCTGGGAATCGGCTTCGCAGCACCCGTTCAGCTGTGGGGTGGAGGCCGTTGAAGCCACGGACGGCGGCTGGGCGCTGGTGCCGTCCCGCTTCCCGGAAAAGCTCATCTATGTCCGGCAGCTGGCGGTCAGCTGCGCCGATCACCCTCAGCTGGATTTCACCCTGGAGGACGTCGGCCAAATTCTGACCGAAACGGTGGACGACTTTGCGCTGGTCGAGGCCTATGAGAGCCGCCTGTCGGCCCACGTGTACATGCCTGATGCCGGCGGGCCGCTGCCGCTGGTGCTGGTGTTCCACGGCTACGGGGACACGGACAACCTTTTGACCTATCGCACGGCGGTGGCCTGGGCCGAGCCCGACAGCCAGGCCGTGCGCCCCTGCGTGGTGATGGCCCCGACGATCATCGACACCTTCTATGCCTCGGAAATCGCCCGTTCGCGGATCTACGAGGGCATCATGGGCCAGATCGACGCCTGGATCGCGGAGGGCGCGGTGGACGCGGACCGCGTCTATGTGATGGGCAACTCCTTCGGGGGCATGGCCTCCTTTGAAATCGCCGAGGCGTACCCGGACCGCTTTGCCGCGATCCTGGCGCTGTGCCCCGCGCTGAACTACTCCGCCAGGGGCGCCGCGGGCCTGGCGGGGCTGACCGACATCCCCGTGACCATCGCCCAGGCCGAAAACGACGAGACTATCCCCTCTGAGGTGGGCCGCGGCGCCGCGGAGGCGCTGAGGGCCGCGGGCAACGGGAATGTCAATCTGCGCATCTATACCGATGCGGAGATGAATGCCTGCGGCGCGGTCCACGGGCGGGAACAGGTTTACAGCTTTCATCACGTGGAGCTGGCCGTCATGGAGGACGAGGCATACGCGCAGTGGCTGTTCAGCCAGTCCAGAAAGTGATATTTGAGGGAAAGGGTGGTCTGCTTTGAAATACATGCACCCGGAGTGGCAGGCGCGG
>JAFUCP010000168.1 GCA_017459565.1 Clostridia bacterium
TGTTCCCATCCCGAACACAGAAGTTAAGCCTCAGCACGCTGATAGTACTTGGCTGGAAACGGCCCGGTAGGGTAGGTCGTCGCCGGATCTCACCGAGAGTCATTCGATAGAATGGCTCTCTTTTTTGGTGTGCCGGGCATGGCGCATATCTAACAGGTGAAAGTCCGGTCGCGGGTATTTACCGCCAAGCGTAGCGAACCGCAAGCTGCTGGTGGCGACGCCAGGAGGGGAGGAAGCGGTGTAGCAAAGTCCAGGAGCCTACGAACAGAAACCTGATATAAGGCCAAACGGCGGGTAAGGTTGCCAAACAAACCGAAGCCCAAAGGGTAAACGTAAAGCCGAGACGGTAAATCAGGAGGTTGTCGGACGAAAGATGTGTGTCTTACCCCGGGAGGCCCGGTCAGCGAGGCCCCAAAAAAGCCGAGTGCAAAAAAAGCGAGTGGCCGGGAGTCAGCTGAGACCATAGTAGGAGGACACCAAACTCCGAAGGGCCTAATGTCGTAGCAAAAAGCGGATTTGCAGAGCAAATCCGGTCGCAAAGCGACTGATTTTTCAATTTCGAAGAACTTGAAAAATCACTTGCGAATCGCTGTAAGCAAGGCCAGGACATTCCGAAACCAAGAATAGGCCCAGCAAGCGGGAGCGTATGCCCGTGGAGGTCAAAGGGCGGCGGGAAGATTCCGGGCAGCTATACAAGCAGAAAGAGGAGCAACAAGTGGAACTGATTGACAGGATTCTAAGTGATGGGAACATCGAAGCTGCAATCCATGCGGTGAAGAGCAACAGAGGTGCAGCTGGAATCGACAAGATGACGGTGGATGTTCTGGAAGGGTATTTTGCGGAACACGGGAAGGAAATCAAGGAACAAATCCGTGCCAAGAAGTATCAGCCGCAGCCGGTAAAGCGTGTATACATTCCGAAGGCAAATGGAAAGCAGCGGCCGCTGGGGATACCGACGGTAGTGGACAGGGTTATCCAACAGGCGATGGCGCAGGTACTGAGCAAAGGCTATGAGGTCGTTTTAACGGATGTTTGCGGTTTATCGACCTCATCCGACCTCGCTGCGCTCGGCCACCTTCCCCAGAGGGGAAGGCTTTTGGAGGGGTGGAGTAAAATAGTCTTCACCTATGGGGTGGGTGAGCCGCCGCTTGCGGCGGGTCCACTAATGTGCAAGCATACAAAATGAACACATGAAAATGGGAGCCATCCTCGATATGGGGGTGGCTCCCTTATGACTGTTATATACAAGTGCGTATGGAGCAGGTCGGCGAATCCGACCTGCCCCTGTTTTTTCCATCGATGGGGAAGAGGCGCAGGCACCCGTCGGGCTGTTGTTTCAAATTGTGACAACCAAATGCAATAAAAGCCAAACCGATACGATGAAATACACGACACGTCGGGTTATAATTGTATTATCAAAAAGGAAAGGGGACGTCAAAGCGATGAACGTGGGATATGGAAAGGTTCGCGCGCGTCGCCGGTGGAGCTGGAAGAACTTCTGGCTGCTGACAATGACGCTGCCCGGGGCGATATGGCTGCTGCTGATCCGTTACCTGCCCATGCTCGGCGTCGTCATATCCTTCAAGGACTACAAGGCCCAGAAGCCCAACACATTTTGGAACAATCTGTTCAAGTCCGAATGGGTTGGCCTGAAGAACTTCCAGTTCCTGAACAGTCCGGCCACGCTGACGATGATCCGCAACACCCTGCTGTACAACGCGGTGTGGATCGTGCTGGTGCTGCTGATCGCCGTGAGCTTTGCGGTGATGATGAGCGAGTTGAAGAACCGCTTCGCGGCAAAGGCCTATCAGACTATGATGTTTTTTCCCTACTTCCTGTCCTGGGTGGTGGCCAGCTATTTCGTGCTGGCGTTTCTGGACCCCACCAGCGGCATGATTCCCTCCATACAAAAGAGCCTGGGGTTAAAACCGACTCAGTTCTACATGACCACCACCTGGTGGCCGCTGATCCTGACCGTCTCCAACCTTTGGAAGAACGTGGGCTACAGCAGCGTGCTGTATCTGGCGGCCATCACGGGAATCGATACCACGCTGTACGAGGCCGCCGCGGTGGACGGCGCCAGCAAGCGCCGGCAGGTCTGGCACGTGACGCTGCCGGGCATACGCCCCATGATCATCATACTGCTCATCATGAGCGTGGGCAAGATTTTTAATGCCGACTTCGGTCTGTTTTATAACGTTCCCCAGAATTCCGGACCGCTGTATCCTGTTACGCAGGTCATCGATACTTACGTCTATAATACCTACGCCAATACCCACAACCTGGGCATGAGCGCGGCGGCGGGCCTGTTGCAGAGCGTGGTGGGGTGCGCGTGCATCGTGGTGACGAACCTGATTGTTCGCAAGATCGACGCGGACAGCTCGCTGTTCTGAGGAAGGAGGCTGGCTCACATGACCATGGCAAAGACAAGCCGCAAGCCGTCGGCGACGCTGAACAGCTTCGGCCCCGGGGCGCAGGCCCTGTTCCACATCCTGCTGGGGCTGTTCGCGCTGCTGTGCATCGTGCCGTTTATATTCGTCATCATCATCTCCTTCACCTCGGAGGACAGCATCCGGCAAATCGGCTATTCCTTCATGCCGCTGAGCTGGTCCACACAGGCCTACGCCTACGTGTTCCAGCTGGGCGACGCCCTCTGGCGCAGCTACTTCAACTCCTTCTTCATCACCGTGCTGGGCACCGTATTGAGCGTGAGCATCTGCGTGCTGTACAGCTATCCGCTGTACCGAAAGGATTACAGATACCGCAACTTCTTCAACTTCCTCAGCTTCTTCACCATGATCTTCGGCGGCGGCCTGGTGCCCACCTTTGTGGTATGCAAGACGCTGCTGGGCATGAGCGACAACTACGCGGCCCTGATCGTGCCGCTGCTGTTTTTGCCCTTCAACGTCATCGTGATGCGCACCTTCTTCCAGACCACCGTGCCCTCGGAGCTGATCGAGGCCTCTACCATCGACGGCGCGGGGGAGTATCGGACGCTGCTGCAAATCGTGCTGCCGGTGGTGAAGCCCGGCATTGCCACCATCGCGCTTTTGAACGCCCTGGCCTTCTGGAACGAATGGTTCCTGTCGCTTTTGTACATCACCAAGAATATGGACGTCATACCCCTGCAATACCTGTTGATGCGGATGCAGCGGAACGCCGACTTCCTGGCCAAGAACAGCAGTATGCTGGGCGCGGACGCGGCGGCCGCGGCCCGGAACCTGCCCAGCCAGTCCCTGAAAATGGCGCTCGTGGTGTTCATCGTGGTGCCCATCGCCTGCGCGTATCCCTTCTTCCAGCGCTACGTGGTGGCCGGGCTGACCGTTGGGTCCGTGAAGGGCTGAGACCCGGAGGAGCCCGACGGACTCCGCATCACACCGAACCGTGAATCGCACGGCGGATTTCCCGCCTGCAAATAAAGGAGGATAATCCCATGAAGAAACTGTTTGCCCTGATCCTGGCGCTCGCCATGCTGCTGACCGCCGCATCCTTCGCGCTGGCGGAGGACCTTCCCACCATCACCATCATGTTCCATGGCAGCAACGTGACCGACGACAGCGCGGTGCTGGAGGCCGTGAACGACTACATTGCGGACAAGGTCGGCGCGAAGCTGGAGGTCGTCTGGGGCACCTGGGGCGATTTTGACGACAAGGCCACCAACGCCCTGCTGTCCGGCGACACCGGTATCGACATGGTGTTCACCTGCTCCTGGAGCGCGGATGAATACAACACCTATGCCAAGAACGGCTACTTTGTGAAGCTGGACGATCTGATCGCCGAGTATGGTGCGGACCTGGTGGCCGCCATTCCCGAGAGCCTGATGCAGGCTGCCACCATCGACGGCGCCGAGGGCAAGGGCATCTACGCCGTGAACGGCTTCAAGGACACCGCCACCCAGAATACCTGGGATGTGAACGTGACATTGCTGAACGAGCTGGGCTACACCCTGGACGACTTCAGGGCCATGAGCTTCTATGACTTCGGCGAGCTGTTTGCAAAGGCCAAGGAGCTGAAGGGCGATTCCTTCTATCCCTTCCTGGTGGAGCCCATGGTGCTTGAGCGCATGGTCACCGGCTCCATCATCGTGGCGGGCGATTCCGGCTCCACCAACCTGCTGAGCCTGTATCTGAACCAGGACGATGTTTCCGCCGAAGGCCCCGAGGGCAACGTCATTCTCAACAAGTTTGCCACCGAGGAATACAGGAAATTCGTGGAGAAGATGCACGAATACTATGAGGCCGGCTATGTGGATCCCTCCCTGGCCGTGGCCGAGACCAGCAACGACACCCGCACCAACGCCCAGAAGACCGGCGATTACCTGATCGGCACCCAGAGCTATGCCTTTGGCTATGAGTTCAGCGCCGACGTGCTGGACCGCGGCATCGAGGTGGCCTTCGTGCCCTGCACCGATCCCTATGTGGACACCACCGCCTCCCAGGGCGCCATGGTCGCCATCTCCACCGCCTCCGAGCATCCCGTGGAGAGCTTCAAGTTCCTGGCCCTGCTGAACAGCGATCCCACCCTGATGACCCTGCTCAACTATGGCGTGGAGGGCGTCCACTACAACCTGGACGAGGACGGCCTGGTGGTGTTCACCGAGGAGCGCGCCAACTACAGCCCCTGGACCAACGGCATGGGCAATGTGACCATCCTGCCCGATACCGCCGCCGAGGGCTCCGGCTTCCGCGAGAGCTTCAAGGCGTACTATGCGGGCGCGAAGGGCATCCCGGCGCTGGGCTATGTGTTCAACAACGAGGAGGTTGCCGGTGAGATGGCCGCCCTGGGCGCCGTGGCCGCTCAGTATGCCCTGGCGCTGGACGCCGGCGCGCTGGACCCCGAGACCACCCTGCCCGACTTCCTGGCCGCGCTGGACGCCGCCGGTATGCAGACCTATCTGGACGCCGCTAACGCCCAGCTGGAAGCCTACCTGGCTGACTGACAGGGCCGCGCGGACGCCTGTCATCGCCAATGACGAGCAAACCGGCTCCGGCACAACGCCGCGGGCCGGTTTGCGCTTTCATACCAGGGCATGTTTCCAAAGTCCCCGGGATGTAATTGAAGCCCCTCTGCGATACTTCGCGTTGCCAGCGCCCAAAAGCCCTCGACATTCCTGCCTTTTTTAATCAGATCCTGGTATTGAGGACGCCAACGGCGAACAACAAACGCCACTTTGATCCATTTCCTTTTTTCGGCCTTGCGGTTACAATGATTTTAGGATAAAATAAAGTCGGCGATAGCCGGCTTGCGGGAGGCGGCAGTATGCGCTACGGATATTTTGACGACGCGGCCCGGGAATATGTGATCGACCGGGTGGACGTGCCCTTTTCCATGACGAACTACCTGGGGACCCAGCGCATGGGCGCGGTGGTCTCCCACAACGCGGGGGGCTACTGCTGGCTGGATTCGCCCCAGTACCACCGCATCACCCGCTTTCGCCCCAACGGCGTGCCTATGGACTTTCCGGGCCACTATGTGTACCTTCGGGACGGCGATACGGGGAAGTACTGGTCCGTGAGCTGGCAGCCCACCGGCCTCGCGCTGGACGGGGCCAATTATGCCTGCCGACACGGGCTGAGCTATTCCACTTATGTGTGCAGGGCGGAGGGCATCCGCGCCACCCAGACGCTGTTTATCCCCCGGGAGGAGGGGGATGACGACCCGGTGGAGATCTTCGACGTGCGCGTGGAAAACCAGTCGGACCGCCCGCGGCACATCGATGTTACCGGCTATGTGGAGTTCTCCTTCCACAACATCGACATCGACAACCAGAATTTCCAGATGAGCCTGTACTGCGCGGGCTCCTTCCCGGAGAACGGCGCGGCCATCTGCGAATTGCACTATGAGCCTGAAAGCTTCCAGTTCTTCGCGGCGGATTTTGAGCCCGACGGCTACGAGGGTGTGCGGGAGGCGTTCATCGGAAGCTATCGCACTGAGCGCAACCCCCGGGCTGTGGAGACGGGGGAATACACGGACAGCCACGCCCGGGGCGGAAACCCAGTGGGCGCGCTGATGAAGCGCCTGACGCTGGCTCCGGGCGAGAAGGCGCGGCTGCTGTTCTACCTGGGCACCGGCCGGGGAGAAGCAGCGCGGCGGGCCCGCAGCCGATATGACGCCGAAGGCGCGGACCGGGCCTTTGAGGCGCTGCGCCGGTTCTGGGATAAAAAGCTGGGCGCGCTTTGCGTGCGCACGCCCCATGCAAACATGAACCGCAGCCTGAACATCTGGAACCTGTACCAGAGCGAGATCAACGTGCTGTTTTCCCGCTTTTCGTCCTTTATCGAGGTGGGCGGGCGCACGGGGCTGGGCTTCCGGGACACGGCCCAGGACGCCATGTGCATCCCCCATGCCGAGCCGGAGGGCTGCAAAATGCGGATCATGCAGCTTCTCAACGGCGTCACCACCGCGGGCTACGGCCTGCACCTGTTCGATCCGGCGTGGTTCGAGGGCGGGGAAGAGGAGAAGGACTGGTCGCCCACCGTGGTGCCCTCCGCGCAGGCCGGCAAGCGGGTCCACGGTGTGGAGGACGCCTGCGCCGACGATGCGCTGTGGCTTATCCCAGCCATTGTGGAATACGTGCGGGAGACCGGGGACACCGGCTTTTTCGACGCTGTGGCGCCCTATGCCGACGGCGGCGCGGGCACCGTCTGGGAGCATATGAAGCGCATCCTGGACTTCTCCTGCGGCCAGGTGGGCAGCCACGGCGTCACCAGGGGCCTGCGGGCCGATTGGAACGACTGCCTGAACCTGGGCGGCGGCGAGAGCGCCATGGTGCAGTTTTTGCTCGTCTGGGCGATGGGGCATTTTCTGGACGCGGCGAGGGCCACGGGCCGCGTGGAGGACGCAGAAGGCTATGGCCCCCGAATGGAGGCCATGATGCATATCGGGCAGACGGCGCTGTGGGACGGGAAATGGTTCCTGCGGGGCTTCACCGCGGACGGGCGGCCCATCGGCTCTGACACCGCCCGGGAGGGCAAGGTCCATCTGGAGAGCAATACCTGGGCGGTGGCCTCCGGCGCGGCGACGCGCGCGCAGGGGCTTTCGGCCATGGACGCCGTGGACGAATGGCTGTACACGCCCTACGGCCTCATGCTGAACGCGCCCTCCTTCACCGTGCGGGACGACGGCGTCGGCTTCATCACCCGCGTCTATCCCGGCATCAAGGAAAACGGCGCGGTGTTCAGCCATCCCAATCCCTGGGCTTGGATGGCAGAATGTATGCTGGGCCGGGGCGGCCGGGCCATGAAGTTCTATGACGCGCTGCTGCCGGAGAACCAGAACGACACCATGGAGCTTCGACAGGCGGAGCCCTATACCTACTGCCAGTTCATCATGGGCCGGGACCACGCCGACCACGGCAGGGCGCGGCACCCGTTCATGACGGGCTCTTCGGGCTGGGCCTACTACGCGGCCACGCGGTATATGCTGGGCGTTCGCCCCGGCTTTGACAGCCTTGTGGTGGACCCCTGCATCCCCGCGGACTGGGACGGCTTTGAGCTTTTCCGCCGCTGGCGCGGGGCGGCGTACCGCATCCGCGTGGAGAACCCGGAGCATGTGGAAAAGGGCGTGAAGCACATTCGGGTGGACGGCAAACCGGCGGCATACATCCCCGCGTCTGACGGCGGCATACATGAAGTGAACGTGACCATGGGCTGAAAGGGGAGAAATCGCGTGATACAGTTCGGAACGGGCGGCTGGCGTGCCGTCATCGGAGACGGCTTCACCCGACTGAATATCCAGCGGGTGGCCGTGGCGCTGGGGCGCAGGCTCCGGCGGGAGCAGGATGCCAGGCAGGAAATCTGCATTGGCTATGACCGCCGCTTTTTAAGCCGCGAGGCGGCCATGTGGTTTTCGGAGGCCATCGCGGCCCAGGGCGTGAAGGTGGACTTCATCAACCTTTCCGCGCCCACGCCCCAGATCATGTTTACGGTCAAATCCTGGGATTTGCCCTACGGCGCGGCCATCACTGCCAGCCACAACCCGGCGCTGTACAACGGCATCAAGCTGTTCACCCGCCAGGGGAGGGACGCGGCGCTGGAGATCACCGATGAGATTCAGGCGGAGGCGAACGCCATCCCGGAGGAGGGCATCGAGACGCTGCCCTTTGAGCAGGGCTTGGCCGAGGGCAAGATCGTGTTTGTGGACCCCCGGGACGCCTATCTGGATTCCATTCTGGCGAAGATCGACGCCGGCGCGATCCGCCGCCGCCGGCCCCGCGTGGTGCTGGACCCCATGTATGGCGTGAGCCTGACGGGCCTTCTGACGATCCTGTACAGCTGCCGCTGCGACGTGGACGTGATCAACGACACCCACGACGCCTTCTTCGGGCGGCACCTGCCCGCGCCGACGCCGGATACCCTGGCCGACCTGGAGCGCCAAGTGCTGGAACACAACGCGGATTTGGGCATCGCCACCGACGGCGACGCGGACCGGCTGGGCGTGATCGACGAGCATGGGCGCTATGTCAGCGCCAACGAGATATTGGTGCTGCTGTACTACTATCTGCTCAAATACAAGGGCTGGAAGGGCGCGGCGGTGCGCAACGTGGCCACCACGCACCTGCTGGATCGGGTGGCGGCGAAGTATGGGGAGCGGTGCATCGAGGTTCCCGTGGGCTTCAAGCACATCTCCGCGGGGATGCAGGAATACGACGCGCTCATCGGCGGCGAATCCTCCGGGGGGCTTACCGTGCGGGGGCACATCTTCGGCAAGGACGGGCTCTACGCGGCGTCGCTGCTGGTAGAGATGCTGGCCGTGACGGGCAAGCCGCTGTCCCGGCTGGTGCAGGACATATTCGATGAATTCGGGGAGCTGCACGTGGCGGAATGTGACTGGGCGCTCACCGGTGCCCGCCGCGACGAGATTCAGCGGCGCGTGTTCGAACAGCGTCAATTGCCGGAATTCGACATGCCCGTGAAGCGCGTCAGCTATGAGGACGGCTGCAAGGTTTACTTTGACGAGGGCTGGATCATCGTGCGCTTCAGCGGCACGGAGCCCCGGGTGCGCATCTTCGCGGAGCGGGACACCATGGCCAACGCCAAGGCGCTGACGGCGAAAATGGCCCACTGGCTTGAGCTGCCCTACAAGGCGTAGCGGCGGGATTCAAACGGCCCTCGGAGGGGGAGACGGCCCATGCGCATGTTGAAAAAGATACGGGTGCAGCTGCCGGTGATCATGCTGATCTGCTATCTGCTGCCGGCGGTGCTGCTGGGCTTCTACATGGGTGGCATTTTCATCCGGGACGAGCAGGCCAAGACGGAGGCCGCGCTGCTGACCAGCGTGGAATATTCCCGGCTGCTCACGGATGAGAACCTGAGCCGCATTGTGGCGCTGGCCCGCGCCGCCACCTACGACGGCGAGCTGGACAGCGCGGCGGCCCAGCGGGATGCCGGGGAGATTTCCGAAGGCGTGTTCCTGCGCGCCGCAAGGAGCTACATCGAGCGCAAGTACAGCCGCGAGGCGACGGTGGAATTCGCCGCCTGCTTTACGATGGACAACCCGGACCTTTTGCTGGTGAACCGGGGCGGCGCCGAGGCGGCGGCGGGCTATCAGGCCCTGGCCCACGAGGCGGTCATGGCCATGAGCGGGGAGCTGGACACCCGGTGCCGCTTCGTGAAGCTGGGCGGCGGGCTGTATCTGGTGCGAAACCTGATGAACGCGCGCCTTTCGCCCTACGGGATGCTGGTGCTGGGGCTGAACGAGGAAAGGCTGCTTTCGCCGATGCTGGACGTGGCCAGGCAGTGGAACGCCCGGCTGGACGTGCGGCTGGACGAGGCCGAAGGCGAGAACCTGACGGGCGAGGATTGCGGCTTTGCGGGGCAGATCGACTGGGAGGCCATCGCGCCGGGGAAAATCGAGCCCGTGGCGGTGGGCTGGTACGCCTGCGCGCAGCGGGGGACCAGTCGGGACTATTCCCTGCGCGCGGGGCTGCTGCTGGACCGGCGGCGGCTGTACGGGGGCATCGATACCTTCCGGGGCCTGCTGGCGGGGCTGCTGTTTTTGCTGGTGCCGATCCTGGGCGTCATAGTCTGGTATGTCCACCGCAGAATATCCAGACCCATCATGCTGCTGGCGGAGGCCTCCCGCCGGATCGAGGCCGGGGAGATGGGCGTCACGGTGCCCATGCACGGCGACGACGAGCTGGGCAGCCTCGGCAAGGCGTTTTCAAACATGAGCCTGCGGCTGGAGGAGCTGATCGACAGGACCTACAAGGAGGAAATCGCCCTCCGGGACGCGCAGATACAGGCCATGCAGAGCCGCATCAACCCCCATTTCATCAATAACGCGCTGGAGTCCATCAACTGGCAGGCGCGCATTGAGCAGTCGGAGAGCATCTGCGCCATGGTGGACTCTCTGAGCGTGCTGCTCAACGCCAGCATGTCCCGAAACGACCGGCGCATCGTGACGCTGCGGGAGGAGCTGGAGGTGGCGAAGGCCTACTTTTACTTTGTGGGGCTGAGCTACGGCTCTCGGCTGAATACGCATATGCTGGTCGATGATGACGCGCTGGGGGCCACCGTGCCGGTGCTGACCATACAGCCGCTGATTGAAAACGCCGTGGAACACGGCATCGCCCCCGCCGGCGGCGGCGAGATCCGGCTGCGCTGCCGGCGTGCGGACGCGTGCCTGCGGCTGGAGGTCGTCAACAGCGGCAAGCCCATCACCGCCCAGGACCGGCAGCGCATCGACGCGGCCATGCGGGGCGACAGCCTGGGTGGCGCGCATCTGGGCCTGTCCAATATCGCCACCCGTCTGCGGCTGATTTACGCGGGCGCGGCGGTCATCCGCGTCGAGACGGGGGAGGACGGCCTGACCCATGTGACGCTGGACATTCCTCAGGACGGCGCCCGGCCGGCCGCGCTGCCCGACGGAAAAGGAGGGACGACAAAGTGAAAAGACGCCTGCTTGCCACGACCCTTGCGCTGCTGCTGGGCTGTGCCGCCTCCGCGTCGGCTGTGACGCTGCGCACCGTCAGCTCCTTCGCGGGCACGGACGCCGCGGCCATGGCCTATGTGGAGCTGTTGCGGGAGTTTGAGGACAATACCGGCAACGTCGTGGAGGACAGCTCCGGCTCCAGCGACGAGAGCTGGAAGGCCGGGGTCCTCAGCGATTTCGCGGCGGGAGACGAGCCGGACATACTGTTCTTCTTCGCGTGCAGCGCCGATTCCGCGCCGATCTTGCGCAAGATGGTGCCCGTGGCGGAAATCAACGCCGCCTATCCCGGGCTGAACCTGCCTGAAAGCGATATCCTGCGGGAGGCGGACGGCGTCGTCTATGCCATTCCGGTGCGCCCGTTCTACGAGGGCCTGTTTGTGAACACCGACCTGTTCGAACGCTGCGGCGCGCCCCTGCCGGACACCTGGGAACACCTGGAGCAGGCCGTCGGGATATTCAACGCGGCGGGCATCGTGCCCATCGCCGCCTCGCTTTCCGATATTCCCCATTACGTGGCGGAGTGCGCGGTGCTGGCCGCCTCCGACGCCGAAGCCTTCTCGGCGCGCCCCGGGACGCTGGACGAGGTGCCTGAAAGCTGGCTTCGGGGCATGGCGCTGGTCCGCAGGCTCTATGAGCTTGACGCCTTTCCCGGGGACGCGCTCAACACCTCGGAAACGATCACCAGCCAGCTCTTCAGGGACAAGCGGGCGGCCATGCAGATCGACGGCAGCTGGTTCGGCAACTCAATCTACGCCGAAAACATGGACACCACCGCCGTCATGCCCGTGCCGGCCCTGGACGGCGTTGACGGCGGCGGCATCATCGGCGGCGTTTCCATGGGCTTCTATCTTACCCGCCGGGCCTGGGACGACCCGAACTGCCGGGACGCGGCGGTGGCGCTGCTGGCGTGGCTGACCCGGCAGGACAATCTGGCCCGCCTGGGCACGGAGCAGATTTCCGGGGCCCTGGCGCGATCGGCGGAAGAGATGCTCTCCGGGGCCAAGGCGCTTTACAAGCCCATACAGGACGACATGAACCGCGACGCGCGGGAGCGCTGGCTGTTGGAATGTGTGCCCGCGGTGGCGTCGGGAGAGATGACGCCGGAGGACTGCTGGCGCAGCGTGATGGAGCTGGAGCCTTTTTCCGACTGAGGCAGGAGGGCGTTTGAATGTATCGCGTGGTTCTGGTGGATGACGAGCATATCATCCTTGAGGGCCTTTCCCGGGTGATTCCCTGGGAAAAGCTGGGGTGCGAGGTCAGCGGAACGGCGGGCAACGGCCGGGAGGGCCTGGAGTTGATCCGCGCCGTCAGGCCGGATATTCTGATGACGGACATCCGTATGCCGAACATGGACGGCCTGCGGATGATCGCCGCGCTGCGCAGCGAATTTCCGCGGCTGCAAATCACGGTGCTGACGGCGTTCAGGGATTTTGAATACGCCCAGACCGCGCTGAACCTGGGCGTGTGCCGCTATCTGCTCAAGCCCAGCCGGATGGACGAGCTGAACGAGGCCATCGACACGATGATTGCCCGGCTGGATGCCCTGCACATGCCGCAGGATGCGGCGCGGGAGGCCCCGGAGCAGGCGGAGACGGCCGAATCAGGCGCCGCCGGGAATTACATCGTCGAGCAGGCGCTGGACTACATGCGCGCCCACTGCGCCGAACACCTGAGCCTTTCGGACGTGGCCGACAGGGTGTATGTCAGCCAGTGGCACCTGTCCAAGCTCATCAATCGGCATGTCGGCCAGAGCTTTTTCGACATTCTGGGCTGTATGCGCATCCAGCGGGCCAAGGACCTGCTCAGGGATTCCAGCCTGAAGATTTATGCCGTGGCCGAACAGGTGGGCTACAGCGACGTGGCTCACTTTTCAAAGAGCTTCAAGCGCCTTGAGGGCATGACCCCCGGGGAGTACCGGGACAGCCTGGCGGCGGCGCCGTCAAAAAACAGTGCGGGAGGGGAACAATATGAAGTACCTGGGTATCGAATATGAAATCGGCGAAGCGCCGTCGCTGGACGCGGACTTTATTCCGTTCGGAAGGTGGATGGACGCCTATCTTGCCTCGGCAGACCGGCCTGTCCGCGCGGCGGTGGAGCGCGCCGACGGCGCGATTTCAGTGTTTGAAACGGCGCTGCGGGGCGGGGAGTGGACCGAGGCGAACGAGCGCTTTCTGGAGCGCTGGGTCAAGCTGCTGCTGTGGTGCGTGGGCGGCTTCAGGGTCTATCTCTGCGGCTGCGACGACCTGGCGCGCAGGCTGCAAGCGGCCTATGCCGACGGCGGCGCGCGCGCCTTCGACGTGGACTTCATGCGCACCGTGTTCGAACGGCCCTTTGAGATCGTCGTCTGCGGGGAAAAGGACCTTCCGGCGGCCAGCGAACGCGCGGTGAACCTGGGCGGCCACCTGGAGGGCTGCCGCATCGGCTTCGACGCGGGCGGGTCGGACAGGAAGGTATCGGCGGTCATTGACGGCAAATCGGTGTATTCCGAGGAGGTCGTGTGGCATCCCAAGCAGTCCGAGGACCCGGATTACCAGTACCGGGGCATCGTGGAGGCCTTCAGAACCGCCGCGTCGAAGCTGCCCCGGGTGGACGCCATCGGCGTGTCCTCCGCGGGGGTGTTCGTGGGAAACAGCCCGATGGTATCCTCGCTGTTCATCAGGGTGCCGAAGTCGCGCCGGGAGGAGGTCAAGAGCGTATATGAGCGGGCCGCGCGTGAGATCGGGGATGTTCCCCTGGCGGTGGCCAACGACGGCGACGTGACCGCCCTGGCCGGGGCCATGGGCCTCAACCGGGGCTGTGTGCTGGGCATCGCCATGGGCACCAGCGAGGCGGCGGGCTACGTGGACGGCCAACGCAGCATCCTGGGCTGGTTCAACGAACTCGCCTTCGCGCCCGTGGATTTGCAGCCGGACGCCCCGGTGGATGAATGGTCCGGGGACCGCGGGGTCGGCTGCAAGTACTTTTCCCAGGATGCCGTCATCCGCCTGGCGGCGCGCGCGGGCATTGAGCTTTCGGAGGCGGACAGCCTCGCCGAAAGGCTGAAGCAGGTGCAGGCGCGGCTGGAGCGGGGTGATGAAGGCGCGGCGGCGGTTTTCAGGACTATCGGCTGCTACCTGGCCCATACCCTGCCGCTCTACGCCCGGATGTACGATATGCGCACTGTGCTGGTACTGGGGCGCGTGGCCTCCGGGAAGGGCGGCGATCTGCTGCTGGCGGAGTGCCGCCGGGTGCTTGAGGCGGAGTACCCGGAGCTGGCCGGAAGGATCGCGGTCATGCTGCCGGATGAGAAGGCGCGCCGCGTCGGCCAGAGCATCGCCGCCGCGAGCCTGCCGGAATGTTGAGGTGATTTGTATGTGGTTTGTCAACGGGAATATTTTTACGCCCCGGGGCTACGTCCGCGGCGCGTTTGAGGTAAGAGACGGCATATTCGCAAAAATCCGCCCGGGAGAAGCGGAGATGGCGGACGCCGTGGACCTGCGCGGCGCGAAGGTGCTGCCGGGCCTGGTGGACATTCACACCCACGGCAATTCCGGCGCGGATTTTTCGGACGGCGACGCCGCGGGCCTTGAGCGCATGGCGCGGTACCTGGCGAAAAACGGCGTGACCTCCTTTGCGCCCACCTCCATGACGCTGCCCTATGATACGCTTGAAAGGGCCTTTGGCACCGCGGCGGCGCTGCGGGCCGCGCGGCCGGCGGACTGCGCCCGGGTCATGGGCATCCACATGGAGGGGCCGTTCTTTTCGGAAAAGAAGAAGGGCGCGCAGAATGGCGCGTATTTGAAAAAGCCGGATTTCGAGGGCTTTGAGGCGCTCTGGCGCGGCTGCGGCGGGCTGGTCAAAATTGTGGACGTCGCCCCGGAGCTGGAGGGCGCCGCAGCCTTCGCCGGCAGGGCAGCCAGGCTGTGTACGGTTTCCGTCGCCCATACCGACGCGGATTACGACCAGGCGAAGGCTGTGTTTGAGAGCGGCGCGAGGCACGTGACCCATCTTTTTAACGCCATGCCGCCCATCCACCACCGCAGGCCGGGGGTCATCGGCGCGGCCAGTGAGCGCGGGGACGTGGTGGCGGAATTGATCTGTGACGGGCAGCACATCCATCCCAGCATCGTTCGGATGGCCTTCAAACTGTTTCCCGGCAGGCTGTGCCTGATCTCCGACGCGCTGCGCTGCTGCGGTATGCCGGACGGCGAATATGAGCTGGGCGGCCAGGCGGTCTATCTCAAAAACAGCATTGCGCGGCTGGCGGACGGCACCATTGCCGGCTCCGCCGCGAACCTGTTCGACTGCCTGCGCAACGCCGTTCGCTTCGGCATCCCGGAGGAGGAGGCCATCCTGGCCGCCACGCTGCTGCCGGCCCGGGAGATCGGCGCGGCGGATGAGATCGGCGCAATTGAGCCCGGCAGGCGCGCGGACTTTGTCGTCTGCTCGGATGCGCTTGCGCCGAAGCAGGTCTATATCGACGGCGTCTGCCTGTGACATGCGCGCAAAAATGTGTCAAAACCGGGCGTATTCGCTGTGGACAACGCCCCGCAGCTGTTGTATAATAGGTGGAAAGAACCGCGGAGGACGTGCGCCATGGAATACTATGTGGATATCGCCGATATCGAGAGGGTCAGGGCGGTGAACGACTGCTTTCCCATCGACGGCTTTACCACCAACCCCGCCATACTGACCAGGACCGACAGACCGCTTTCCCGGCTGTTTGGCGAATACCGGGATTATGTGCGTGAAACCGGCCAGAGGGTCTTTATACAGGTGACGGCCCAGGACGCCGACGGCATGATCGACCAGGCTGTTCGGCTGCACGCTTATTTCGGGAATGCCCTGGTGGTCAAGCTGCCCGCCGTCAAGGCGGGCTATCGCGCGTGCAAGGAATTGAAGCGCCGGGGCATGGCCGTGTGCGTCACGGTCGTCCATTCCACCATGCAGGCGCTGATGGCGGCGAAGGCCGGCGCGGATTACACGGCCCCTTATATCAGCCACATCGACAATATCGGGGCCGACGGGGTCCGCTGCGTGGACGAGATCGTCAGGGCCTTCGACCGGTCCGGCTATGCCTGCAAGGTGCTGGGCGCCAGCTTCAGGACGGTGGAGCAGGTGGACAAGCTGGCCATCGTGGGCTGCCACGCCGTTACCATCACGCCCGAGACCTTTGATATGCTCATCGCCCATCCCTCCACCGATGTGTCGATGCGTGGCTTTGACGCCGGCTGGCGCGAAAAGTACGGCGAAGCGCAGATCACGGATTTTTTGCCACAGGATTGAAAGCATACACCCGGTGAGCGCCCAAGGAGGAAGCATGACAGGCTTTAATAAACCCTATCCGCTCTATGAGCTGCCCTACAGTCGAGATTTGATGCACATGCTGCGCCAACAGGTTGATGAGGATCCGGCGCGCGTGGCGTTCCGCTTCCGCCGGGGCAGGCAGCTTGAGCAGCGGACGATTTCGGAATTCGTGGGGGATATCGACGCGCTGGGCACCTGGCTGTTCCGGGAGGGACTCGCCGGGAAGCACCTGGCGATCATCGCGCCCAATTCCTATCCGTGGCTGGTGGCATACTTCGCCATCGTGGGCAGCGGCAGCATCGTCGTGCCCATCGACAAGGACCTGTCCACCGAGGAGCAGGCGCGCCTGCTTTCGCACAGCGAAAGCAGCTTTTCCTTTGTGGCGGACCGGCTGGCGGAGGGCGTCGCCGGGGCTGCGCCTCAGGTGAGCGTCCGCCGGTTTTCGGAGCTGGAGGCGCTGATAACCCAGGGGAAGGCCGCCCTCAAGGCGGGGGAGCGGGTGTTCCTGGACTGTCCGCAGGACGTGGACAAGCTGGCCACCATCGTCTATACCTCCGGCACCACCGGGGGCAGCAAGGGCGTCATGCTCACCCAGGCGAACCTGATGGCGGACATCAACCAGGGCTGCCGCTACTTCGATCCGGAGGGCGCGTCCCTGTCGGTGCTGCCCTATCACCACATGTTCGGGCTCGTGGTGGCGCTGATGATGCTGGTGAACTGGCGCAGCACGGTGTTCATCAATACGGGCCTGAAATATCTGATGCCCGATTTTCAGGAGTCAAAGCCTGTCACCACCATGCTGGTGCCGCTGCATATCCAGACCTTCCACAAGATGGTCATGGAGACCGCGAAAAAGGAAGGCAAATACAAAAAGCTGCGCTTTGCCATGAAGCTCAGCCTGGCGCTGTACAGCCTGGGCATCGATGTGCGGGCGAAGCTGCTCAAGGATGTGCGCAAGCCCTTCGGCGGGCAGCTCAGATACATCCTGGTGGGCGGCGCGGCGCTGGACCCCTATTATGAAAGGGAGTTCCGCGCCTGGGGCATCGATCTGATCGTGGCCTACGGCGCGACGGAGTGTTCCCCGGGCATCGCCTGCGGGCGCAACCACTATCACCGGGACGGCGCGGTGGGCCTGCCCGTGCTGGACTGCGAGGTGCGCGCGGCGGCGGACGGCGAAATCATGATCAAGGGCCCCATCGTCATGCAGGGCTACTGGCACGACGACGCGGCCACCGCCGAGGCGCTCCGGGACGGCTGGTATGCCTCGGGCGATATCGGCTATGTGGATAAGGACGGCTTCGTGTACCTCACGGGGCGCAAGAAGAACCTGATCATACTCAGCGACGGCGAGAACGTTTCGCCGGAGGCGCTGGAGTCCCGGCTGGGCTTGATCGAGGGCGTTTCGGAGGTCCTGGTCTATCAGAGCGGGGACGAGATCGTCGCGGAGATCTTCCCGGAGGAGGCGCGCATGGGCGATCAGGCCTGGTTCGACGCGCAGATTGCGCGCTTCAACGAAAAACTGCCGCCCGCGCAGCGGATACGCAAGGTCGTCCTCAGGGACGTGGAGTTTCCAAAGAATTCTTCCAGAAAAATACTGCGCCACGAGGCGAGAAAGGAAAAGAACCATGCTTGAGAAGGTCATCGATGTGTTGGACGGCTATACGGAGGTCGACAAGGCAAATATACGGCCCGAATCGCTGCTTGTGGAGGACCTGGGCCTGAATTCGGTCAGCTACTTTTCCATTGTGTTTGACCTGGAGGAGGCGCTGGGCATCGAGCTTCCCGAGGACGATTCTCCGAAGCTCAAAACCGTGGCCGATCTGGTGGATTATCTGAACAAGGCGAAGTAAGCCTCAGACCGCTGATAAAGCCCGCAAACGCAGAAATTTCCTGAAATGGCGCCTTGCATGGTTATAATTTCTGCTTACTGCGTCAGGACAGCCTGCAAATTCGGTTACTTACGTCTGGGTAAGCGCCCTCGTTTGCAGGCTGTTCTTCCTTGTCTTGCAGGCTTTTCAACGGCCTGTCTGCAATTGACTTTGTCAATATCCTGAACGGCGGACGGGCCGAAGAAGCCCGTCCGCCGCTTGCTTTACTGCGCCGAAGCCGCGTTGCGTAGAGTGTAGAAGGTGTTCTTGATCGCCTCGCACAGCAAATCCGCCTTCTGATCGGTGTAGGGACCCGGCGGGTAATCCTCGGCCAGCATCGGCGCGCCGACCACCGCGCGGTTCATGCGGAACAGCCGGGGCTTTCCGTCGATGTAGACCGGCAGCATGTTCACCTTCTGCCGCATGGCCAGCAGGGCCACGCCCTTTTCCACCTGCTCCATCAGCTTTTCCAGCTTGCGCGTGCCCTCCGGGAAGATGCACAGCACGTGCCCATCCTTCAGCGCGTTCATGCAGGCGCGCATGGCGTTGATGTCCGATTCGCTGCGGGAAATGGGAATCATGTGCAGCTTGTCCTGCAAGAACCACTTGGTAAAGCGGCCCTTGATCAATTCCCGCTTTCCCAGGCTGCGCATTTCATGGGGACACAGCCACGCCAGCAGCAGCGCGTCCAGATTGCTGTTGTGGTTGGCGATCAGCAGATACGGCGCACACGCGCTGCGTATGATCTGCCGGTTGACGACGTGGAAGGGATAGATGACGCGAAACAGCAGGCCCGCCACGGGACGCAGCGCGCTGTACAGCCATGATTTCCCGGAACGCTTCTTTTCGCTTTCAGCCATTTTGCTTCTCCCAATTTTTTCATTGGTATGCCGCTTTTCGCGGTTTACCCCCAAAGTATAGCACATATAAGACAAAAATAAAAGATAAAGTCAATATATGAAAATAATTTCTTCGACGGGCTTCGCGTCGAATCCCGCAATATTTGCTTTTTTCTGATTGATGCTTGCCATGTCGGCGCGTTTGACTTTTTAGAACGCGGCTGTACAACTATAATGGGAAGCAAACCCGGAGGGTAAACACGGCTGTATGGATGGGGGCTTGCGCGGCTGTGTGCGAAGGAGGGACGGGATATGAGGACGCTGATGATCCTCTCCGGCGACGCGCTTACGGCAGGGAGGCTGCGAAGCGCGCTTTCGGCGGCCTTTGCGGATGATCTGCGCCTGCTGTGCTGCGACAGCGTCCGCAGGGTGCGGGAAGCAGCGTCGCGAACCGCCATGGACATATTGGTGATTGCCGCCGACGCCACCGAGGACGCGGGGCAGGCGCTCTGCGATGAACTGCGAAAGGCGCGGCCGGACTGCGCGGTCATCTGCCTGGGACAGCGCCTGGCGGCGGATGGTGAGCGACCCGCGCCGGAGGAACACGCCTTTGCCTGCCTTCCCCGGGACGCGGACGAAAGCGCGCTGATTGAAGCTGTCGGGCGCGCAATGGCGTATCTGTCGCCCGATGCCCCGCCCGCGCCCAAGGTGCGCAGCGCGCGGGGGGACGCCGAAACCTGGGTGCCGCGCCTGAACGGCTATATTTGCGCCCACCTGTCCGGCGATGTTTCCCTGAACGCCCTGGCGGACTATTGCCACTTCCATCCGGTGTATCTGTCCCGGGCCTACAGGGAGGCCACGGGCACGACCATCAGCGGCTTCATTAACCGCGCGAAGCAGGACAGGGCACAGCGGCTGCTGCGCATGAGCGATTATTCCGTGCATGAGATATCCATGCGCATGGGCTTTGCCACAGACAATTACTTTTGCCGCTGGTTCAAAAAGCGCACAGGCATGACGCCCCATGCCTACCGGGAGCTGGCGAGGCGGGAGGCATAGATATAATGCGCTTCTCAATCAAAATATCCCCATCAGGGGATAGAGTGTGTTTCTAAATTCGCCAAGATGCATTTTCGGCGTCTTTGCCCGCATTTCTGCGTTGATTTCCCTTGACTTAGCTCCAGGGGTCTGCCGACCCGTTCTCGCTGAAAACGCTCCACTGGAGCGTTTTCCGGGCGCTCGAACCCACTAAGCCTGCGGAAAATCGCCTTGAAATGCAGCCCAATCCACTCGAAACTGTACATGTCTCATTTTACTGTGAAACATAACTGCCGAGAGCTGAGAAAAAGGGCATACCAATGCCCGGGAACACACTGGCGGTTATGAATCAGACTGGAACAGGCGTAATGGCAGCCGACTGTTCCCAGCCCAATGCTTTGAGTTTCTTAA
>JAFUCP010000169.1 GCA_017459565.1 Clostridia bacterium
CTGATGCGGCTGGACGGGGAAAACTGGGAATCCGACACCCATGTCTCCAACGTGGTCGAGATCAGCCACACGGGGGCCTTCGTGGGCTGGAACACCTGGAAGGTGAAGAACCGCGAGGGCCTGGACTGCCGCGTGTGCATCCAGCGAGAGGGCAATATCGTCACCATGACCACCGAAAACCTGGGCATCGTGATTGCCAGTGTCACCACCGTCAAGGACGAGGTCGATGAGCTGTATGTGGCGCTGACCGGAGATCAGTGCCTGCTGACGAATATCCGAATCACAAGGCAGGCGTAGGGCGACGGCCGCCGGAGCCGCTTAACCGGCGCGCTTCCTCAAATACCTGAAGCGCCTTTGGCCGATTTTCCCCCGGTTTACCGACGGTAGACCGGGGGAAAATGTTTTTTGCGCGGCCAGAGGGGTCTAAAGCCGCCCCCTTCGTCCCTCGGACGCCCGCCGCGCGGTTCATCCCAGCGCGCAGTCCAGCGCCATCATCACCGTGAAGCCCAGGGCGAACATCACGGTGCCCAGATTGGAGTGGGCCCCGGCCTGGGTCTCCGGGATCAGCTCCTCCACCACCACGTACACCATGGCCCCCGCGGCAAAGGACAGCATATAGGGCAGCGCCGGAACCACCAGCGTCGAAAACCAGATGGTCAAAAGCGCGCCCAGCGGCTCCACCGCGCCGGAAAGCACGCCGTAGAGGAAGGCTTTGCCCGTGCCAGCGCCCTCGGCGCGCAGGGGCATGGAGATGATCGCGCCCTCGGGAAAGTTCTGTATGGCGATGCCCAGCGCCAGCGCCAGCGCCCCCGCGGCGGAGATGCCCGCGTTGCCCTGCAAAAGCCCCGCGTATACCACGCCCACGGCCATGCCCTCCGGCAGGTTGTGAATCGTCACGGCCAGCACCAGCTTGGTGGTGCGGGCCAGGGAGCTGCGGGGGCCCTCCTCCTCGTTCAGCCCCGCGTGCAGATGGGGCACGGTCCTGTCCAGCAGCAAAAGAAACAGCACGCCGACCCAGAAGCCCGCCGCCGCGGGCAGGAAAGCCAGACGGCCCATGTGGGCGCTCTGCTCGATGGCGGGCAGCAGCAGGCTCCACACCGAGGCCGCCACCATCACCCCCGCCGCGAAGCCCGTCAGCGCCCGCTGCACCATGGGGTTCAGCCTGCCACGCATGAAAAAGACGCACGCCGCGCCCAGCGATGTGCCCAGAAAGGGAATCAGAATTCCCCGAATGACTTCCATGCTCATATAAAAGCCTCCTTTGATCCTGTGGGATGATTATAACACGGCATTGTAGTTAGATATATCTAACTTTTGTTAAATCGCGTGAATTCCCGTCCCATATTATGCGGCCCTGACCGCCTCTGTCCGCCCCGTTTTTTCCCAAAAAGAAAGCTGCCCGCTTGCCGCGGACGGCTTGAATGTGTCATGCGCTGCGCCGCCCGGGAAAGCGGCGGCTTATAAACCCTGTGCCTCGGTTGTGAGAGGGGCGGATGAGGTCAAAATCTATCTCTCTCCCAATTGCCCCGCCGCACCAAAAGCCTTCTCCTCCGGGGACGGGCCCCGGAGGCACGAAGCGCCGGATGAGGTCGATGACCCGCAAGCATCCGTTAAGGGGACCTCATCCGTCGTTTGCTCCTCAAATGCCACCTGTCCACGGGTCTACCGACCCCATCTCGCTGAAAACAGCACACTGTGCTGTTTTCCGGGCGCTCGATGCCCCAAGGGGGAAGGCTTATTTTGCTCACTGTGCCCAGAAATCATCGTTCTCCCTTCAACTCCGCGCTCCGCACACCACCGGTAACTCCAACTCCACTCTCCACTCCCGTAAACCTCCACCCTCAAAAAGCGCCTCGCTCAATCCCTCGCCATGCGTTCGCACACGGCCTGGAGGGCATTGGCGGCGGCCCACAGGTTGTAGCTGAACCAGGAGCTGTACATGCCGCCGTCGCTGTAGCGCTCGGTGAGCAGGCCGTCGCTGGGGCACCAGCGCTCCGAAAGCACGCCGTACCGGCCGTAGCCGGTCTTTTCCGGGTACAGCTCCAGGGTCTGCATCAGCCACGCGGTGCCGTCCTCGGCGCGCGCGCGGTGGTAGTCGTCCCCGGTGAGGTCTGCGAGGGCGTACAGGTCGGAATTGATCAGCGCGCCCATGGGATGGATGTGGGGGTTGGAGACGGAGGTCACGGAGCCGCCGCAGGCCGTCCAGCCCTCGCGGATGGGCGCGTGGTCGGGCCGCGTGCGGTAGCCGAAGCGCCACAGGTACTCATACTCCGCGCCCAGCCTGAAGAAGCCCAGCAGCTCCTCGTCCGGCGCGTCGGCGCAGAGGATGGCGCAGGCGCGGACGAAGGCGAGGTTGCCCTCCTGGTCCACAGCCTTCCAGGTGTCCATGGGCGTGCCCCAGCAGTTCAGCGCGGCCACGTCCTTCGCGTAGTGGCGCAGGGCCCTGACCGCGGCCTCGCGCCAGCGGGCCTCGCCCGTCAGCCGCGCCAGCAGCGCCGCCGCCGCTGCGAACCAGCAGCCCGCGAAGCCCTCCCAGTCGGTAACGGCCCTGCGGTCGGTGGCGTAGGTATAGCCAAAGGCGCCGTCCTCGCGCTGCAGCTCGCAGGCCGTGGCCACCACCTTTTGCGCGGTGTCCAGCCACGCCGCGGGGGCGGCCTGGCCCCGGGATTTCATGAAATCCACGGCGTAGAGCAGGCAGTAGGCTGCCGTGCCGCTGTTGTAGGCGCAGTGGCAGTCCTTCACCAGGCCGTAGCCGGTCCACCAGCCGTTCACGTCGCTGCCCTCGGCGTTGGGGGTCATCAGGTCAAAGATCATGCCGGAGGCCGGGTTGTAGCGCGCGCAGATGCGGTCAAACTGCTGTCGGGCGGTCATGGCGCCGCGGTAGCGCGCCGGGGTGAAGCCTTCGGTCAAAAGCTCGTACATCAGCATGGGCAGCGCCAGCACCGCGCCGCCGGTCCAGCCGATTTCCGTGACGCTGCGCCAGGGGCGCATGGTCAGCCAGTCCCTCGGGCGGCAGCAGCGGTTGGTGTATTCGCCGCGCTCCGCGCTCCAGTTCAGGCCCACGAAGGCATCGAACAGCCCGTCCGCCGCCTGGCGGAAGCTGTTCCGGTAATGGGCCGTGTCCCGCCGGAGGGCGTATTCCCGGCGTATGACGGCGTGGACGCCGCCGCGGCCCTGGCCGGGCAGGCGATAGATCCTGCCGCGGACCTTCGCCTCGCGGGTGCTGTCGCCCACCGTCTGGCCGTCGATCTGCTTGTTGACGAAGCTCACGGGGCGGTTGGTGTAGCCCAGGGTCACGCCGAAGGCATCGGGCAGCCGGGCGAACACGCCGCAGCGCACGTTCGCGCCGTCCTGGGAATCGGCATAGGGATCGATGGACGCGGCGTATACGCAGTCCCCCGCGCACACCATGGATACCGGGGTGGCGGCGCGGTCGGCGCGGAACTCCCATTCCGGGGCGCAGAAGCGGACGCCCGGGTACTTGTCCGTCAGCAGCGGGAATTCCCCGGGGCGTACCACGTCGGCGTTGTTGCTGCCGTGGATGCAGCAGGGGATGAGGTGGAAGGCGTCCCCGACGCGCGCCGCGGGGGAGAGGGTCAGCCGCAGTTTGGAGGGCAGCGGGGCGCTCAGCCGCATTTCATATTCCGTGACGCCCCCGCCCGCGTCGGTGAAATCCGCCTCGAAGCGCCCCTCGGCGAGTTCGGCGCGCAGGCCCGCGGGGCCGACGCAGGCGTCGTCGATGTCGTGCCAGAGGCCGTCCTGCCAGAACTGGAAGGAGAACAGAAGGCCGTTGATCTGCTTGCTCATGTCAAATTATCCTTTCAGGCCCGTGGTGGCAATGCCCTCCACGAAGTATTTTTGCGCGGCGAAGAACAGCAGCATGACCGGCAGCACCGCCACGAAGGCCATGGCCATCACCTTGCCCCAGTTGACCACGGATTCGGAGTCCAGGGACATGCGCAGCGCCAGGGAGATGGGATACTTCTTCTGGGTGCTGATGAAGATCAGGGAGTTGAAATAGTCGTTGTAGGTCCACAGGAACTGGAACAGCCCCGCGGAGAACAGCGCCGGCTTCATCAGCGGCAGCAGGATCTGCCACAGCGTGCGGAAGGTGCCGCAGCCGTCCATGTAGGCGGACTCGTCCAGGTCCCGGGGGATGCCGCGCAAAAACTGGATCAGCATGTAGGTGAAGAAGGAATTGCAGGCCAGCGCCGCCGGGATGTAGAAGGGCATGTAGCTGTCCACCCAGCGGAACTGGTTGTACAGCAGATAGCGGGGGATGATCACCACCGCGCCGGGCATCATCAGAAGAGCGATCAGCACCGTGAACAGCAGCTTCTTCAGCGGGAAGTCGAACCGCGCGAAGGCATAGGCCGTCAGGCACGCGGAGGCCACCGTCAGAAGCGTGGTGGGAATGACCATCACAAAGGTGTTGATGAAGAACTGGGTGTAGGACACGCGGCTGGAGCCCTTCCAGCCCTCGACGTAGTTTTCAAAGTGCCACTGGGTGGGCAGCAGCCGGGTGGAGCCGAAGATCTGGCCGTTGTCCTTGAAGGTGGAAAACAGCATCCAGATGATCGGGTACAGCAGCACCAGGCCGATGACGAGGATGATGAGGTAGTCGATGATGCGGCCGTCCCGTCTGCGCACCGCCGTGCCTGTGCTTTTAGCCATTTTTACGCAACTCCTTTCTCATTCGTCCCCGTAGTGGACCCACAGCTTCGAAGTGCCGAATATGATCAGCGTCAGCACCAGTATGGCGATGAACTCGACCCAGGAAATCGCGCTGGCGTAGCCCATGTGGAAGTAGGAGAAGCCCTCCTGATACAAAAACATGCCCATCACATAGGTGCTTTTGCGGGGGCCGCCGCCGGTGATGATGGCCGGGGAGGTGTAATTCTGGAATTCCTGAATGGTCTGGTTCAAAAGCGTGAAGAACAGGATGGGGGAAATCTGGGGCAGGGTGATGTGGAAGAAGCGGTTCCACCAGCCCGCGCCGTCGATCTCCGCCGCCTCGTACAGTGAGCGCGGCACGTTCTTCAGCGCCGCCAGGAACATGACCATGGAGGAGCCGAACTGCCATATTTCCAGCGCGCAGACCACCCGCAGCGCCACGCCCCGGGTGCCCAGGAAGTGGACGTTGGTGACGCCGATGGTGGCGAGCATGGAATTGATGATGCCGTTGTCCATGAACATCAGCCGCCACAGAAGCGCGATGGCGATGCTGCCGCCGAACAGCGAGGGGATGTAATAGGCCGTGCGGATGGCGTTGATGCCCCTTATGTTCCGGTTCAGGAAGATGGCCACCGCCAGCGCCAGCACGATCTTGCCCGGCACGGTGTACAGCGCGAATTCGAACGTGATTTTCAGGGAGTTCCAGAAATCCCGGTCCCGTGTGAACAGCTTGACATAGTTGTCAAGGCCGATGAAATCCATCTTTCCGCCGACGGTGTAGTCGTGGAAGGAGTAGACCAGGGAGGATATGAACGGGTACAGCTGAAGCACCAGTATGCCCGCAAGCCAGGGCAGCAGGTACAGGAAGGCCTGGTAGTCACGCCTGGTGTAGCGCTGCTTGCGCACGGCCTGGGCGCTGCGAAACATCATGGGCGAACGCTCCTTTCAAGAGAGTGCGGCGTGTGCGTGGCCGGGGACGGGACGCCCCGTGCCTCAGACGCAATTGGAGCCCTGCGAAAACAGGGCTCCAGGGGGTCGATGGGATTGCGGGCGGATTACTGCTCCAGCTCCTTCAGCTGGGCGATGGTATCCGCGGCGGCCTCGGCGGGGGTCATATCGCCGTAGGCGATGGCCTCCACGGCGTCGTACAGGATGTTCTTGCACTCGGCGGTGGAGAAGATCTTGTCGTTGGGGGTGCCGCTGATGGCCACGGCGATGTCGGCCGCGTCGGTGACCAGCTGGGTCAGCTTGCCGTTGGCGGCGCAGATTTCGCGGGCCTTGGCCGTCGGGGGCACGGAGCGGGTGGCGCCCAGGGTCTCCATGGCGGTCTCGTTGGTGAAGAAGTAGTTCAGGAACGCCGCGGCGATCTCGGGATGCTCGCAGGTCTTGGTGATGGCCAGCACCTGGGGGGTGTTGGAGGCCCAGCCGCCGTCGGTGGCGCCCTCCTTCACGGGCAGGCTGCCGGCGTAGTATTCGGCGCCCTCGGGGCCGTTGGCCACCATCACGTCCACGGTGGAGATGTAGGCCAGCGCCGCCACGTACTTGCCCGCCAGCCAGTTGGCGTCGGACTGGATGTTGTCGCCGGTGTAGGCGGCCATGTACTCGATGGAGGGCACGCACTCGTTGTCAAACAGCGCCTTCACGAACTCATAGATCTCGGTCAGCTGCTCCTCGGTCAGGGCCAGCTTGCCGTCCGGGAACACGACGCCGTCGGTGAGCTGCTTGGCATAGCTCATCACGAACAGGATGGCCACATAGTCCTTGTTGGCGCAGAACAGATAGGTGTCGTCGTCGCCGGCGGCGCGCACGGCCTTGCCCAGCTCGATGATATCGTCCCACTGCATGTTGTCGATGTGCAGGTCCACGCCCAGCTGCTCGGCCAGGGCCTTGTTCACCACGATGGCGGGGCCGGCGATGCCGGTGGGCAGGCCCAGCTGCCGGCCGTCGTAATAGCCGTTGATCTGCTGGTGGATGTAGCCCTCCTCAAAGGCGGACATGTCGATCTCGAAATCGTCCAGGTTGAAGAAGTAATCGCCGTTGGCGACGTAGGTGGGGAAGGTCTCCGGGTCGATCTGCACGATGTCCGGGGCGGTGCCGCCGGCCAGCTCGGTGGCCAGCTTGTCGTGGTAGCCGTCGGCGCTGCCGGGCTCGTATTCGATGGTCACGCCCGGGTTCAGCTCTTCAAACTGCTCGATGACCTTGATGGTCGCCTCGTTGCGCTCGTCGCCGCCCCACCAGCGGAAGCGCAGGGTCACGTTTTCCTCGGCCAGGGCCATGCCCGCGAACACGGTGCAGAGCATCGCCAGGATGAGAGCGGCACTGAGAAGCTTCTTCATGAAAAAAACCTCCTGTATTTGGGCATTTGTTGCCCTGTTTGCAATAATCTTATCATATCTTGCGAAAATTGCAAAGTCAATTGCGCGCAAATCCCAAAAAAGTGGAGGTTTTTCTAAAGAAAGTGGAGAAACGGAGCCCCGGCCCAGGCTCATTGGGCCGCGAAGCCCGGGCCGTGGGACGCGGCGAGGGCTGCTGCGGCGCTGCCGGACTGGCCGAAGAGGATCGGCGGCCCCGCGCCCTGGAAGGCGTCGTCTGAGATGGCGGTTGCGGAGGCGGGTATTTCCAGTCCGTGACGGCGCACAGGTTCTCTTGCGTTTTTTTCGACAGGGGGAATGTCGGTCCTCGCGCGCGCGCGCGCGAATGCGTGATGAGTAATCTTTTCTTCTTCATCTCAGGGGAACCCAAGGGTTTCCGTCCGGGTTGCGGTTTGGTTTTGGTTTTAAATATATATAATAATATAAGATATACCATATATGTACCCCATGTTGTACCCCATGTTGCCCCCCGTGTTATCCCCCATGTTGTCCGAAAAAATCGGATAACATATGTTAACCACAGGGCTTTCGCGCTTGCGGGCGGCTTCCGCCAGACAGACAAATGCCATTGAATGTCCATGCGCCGCGTGCGATCATACAGCTGTATTATGCGTTTGGGCGGTGGGATATTCAATGGCATCCTGATCATTTTCGGATGATTTTTTTACGGCTGCCTTGAGCGCAGCCAGATCATCAGCACGGTCACGTCGCCGGGGTTGATGCCGGGGATGCGGCTGGCCTGGCCCAGGGAGGCGGGGCGCTGGGCGTCCAGCTTCTGCCGGGCCTCGATGCGCAGGCCGGACATGCTCAGGTAGTCCGCGTCCGGGGGCAGGGGGGTGTCCTCCATCCGCATGAAGCGCTGCCGGTCGGCGCTCTGGCGGGCGATATAGCCCTCGTACTTCACGGTGATCTCCAGCTGCTGCTTCACATCGGCGGGATAGTCCGGCAGCTCGGCATGAAGGGCGCGCAGGCCGTCGTAGGTGGCCTCCGGGTGGCGCAGCTTCTCCGTCAGCCGCAGCTTTTCCAGCAGCGCCAGCCCCTCCCCGGTCAGCCGCTGCTTTTCCAGCATACGGTTCCGCCGCGCCTCGGACACCAGCCCCGCCGCGTAGCCCTTTTCCGTCAGCCGCAGATCGGCGTTGTCCTGGCGCAGCAGCAGCCGGTATTCCGCACGGCTGGTCATCATGCGGTAGGGCTCGTCCACGCCCTTGGTCACCAGGTCGTCCGCCAGCACGCCCAGGTAGGCGTCCGCCCGGGTGAGCAGCATGGGCGGCCGGCCCTGCACATACAGCGCGGCGTTGATGCCCGCGTACAGCCCCTGGGCGGCGGCCTCCTCATAGCCGGAGGTGCCGTTGATCTGCCCGGCGCAGTAGAGCCCCTCGATGTGCCGCGCGGCCAGCGTGGCGCTGAGCTGGGTGGGGTCGATGCAGTCGTATTCGATGGCATAGGCCAGCCTGAGCAGCTTTGCCCGCTCCAGCCCCGGTATGGAGGCGTAGATTTCCCGCTGCACGTCCTCCGGCATGGAGGTGGACATGCCCTGGGCATACCATTCATGGGTGTACAGCCCCTCCGGCTCCATGAACACGGGGTGCCGGTCCTTGTCCGAAAAGCGCACGACCTTGTCCTCGATGGACGGGCAGTAGCGCGCGCCGGTGCCGTGGATCGCGCCGGAATACATGGGCGCGCGGTGCAGGTTGTTCAGTATGATCTCGTGGGTACGGGGGGTGGTGTAGGTAAGATAGCACAGCGCCCGGTTTTTCAGCGTCGAGGCGTCCGTCATGAAGGAGAAGGGCACGATGGGGTCGTCCCCCTCCTGGGGCGTCATTTTGGAAAAATCGATGGTGCGCCCGTCCAGCCGCGCGGGGGTGCCGGTCTTGAAGCGGCGGATGGAAAAGCCCAGCTCCATCAGGCTTTGGGTCAGCGCGTTGGCGGCCATCAGCCCCTGGGGCCCGCCGTTCCAGCCACATTCACCGATGATGATGCGGCTGTTCAGGTATACGCCGCAGCAGGCGATCACCGCCCGGCAGGCCACGCGGGAGCCGGTGGTGGTCTCGATGCCGGTCACGCGCCCGCCCTCCACGGTGACGCGCCGCACCTCCGCCTGCCGCAGGGTCAGCCCCTCGCAGTCGTCCACGGCCTGCCTCATGCGCAGCTGATAGGCCTTCTTGTCCGCCTGGGCCCGCAGGGAATGGACCGCCGGGCCCTTGCCGGTGTTCAGCATCCGCGATTGGATGAACACATCGTCGATGGCGCGGCCCATCTCCCCGCCCAGGGCGTCCAGCTCCCGCACCAGGTGGCCCTTTGCCGTGCCGCCGATGGAAGGGTTGCAGGGCATCATGGCCAGCGCGTCCAGGTTCAGCGTGACAAGCAGCGTCTCAAGCCCCATGCGCGCGCAGGCCAGCGCGGCCTCGCAGCCCGCGTGCCCCGCGCCGATGACCACGATGTCAAATGTATCGTGAAGCAAAGATGTTCACCTCGAATGGAAAATCCGAAAATCATTATACATGAAAACCGGGCGGGAGGCAAGAAGAGAAAAAGCGCCCGCGCTCTTGCGAACGCGGGCGGTGCATGGCGCTTATACGATCCTGATGCCGTAGATATAGCTGCTGCGGGTGCCCACCACGATCATATCGTTGAACACGGCGGGGGTACCCTCGATGTTGCCGCGCAGGGTGACGCTGGCGACCTCCTTGCCGGTCAGCCCGTCCAGCAGCCTGAGCTTGCCGTCGCTGCTGCCCACCAGCACATAGCCCTTGCCGGAGGCGGTGTACACGCAGGTGGGGGAGGACCAGCCGTACTTGCCCATGGATTTCTCCCAAACCGTCTCGCCCGTCCGCTTGTTGAGGGCATATACCATGCCGTTGGTCTTTTTCGTGCGGCAGACGTGGAAATAGACCAGGTCGGACAGCTCCTGCTTGCCCACCGCGGGGGTGGCGAAGCTGCCGCCGCCGTTGTCGTCGTTCTGGTGGATGGGGTCGGAATCCCGCTTCCAGATCAGCTCGCCCGTCAGGGCGTTGAGCTTGAACATCTGGCAGTTGCCGTCGTGGCCGCGCTTGTCCAGCTCGTTGGTGGCGTAGAGCCCCACCAGCCCGTCGTCCTCGGGCTCGATGACCAGCGAGGCGTCGATGTCGTCCTTGGCGTCAAAGCTCCACACCAGGGACATGGTGTTCAAATCCACGCACTGTATGATGCCGATATTGGTGGCGAAGTAGGCATAGTTGTTGTAAATGGCCAGCGAATTTTCGGTGCCCAGCTTGCCGTCTGAGGTCTGCTGGTAGACATAGCGGGTCACGGTGGGGTCGACGGTGACCATGCCCGCGGCGTCCCGGCTGTTCAGCCTGACCTTGTACAGCACGCCGTTTTCGCCGGCGGTGATCATGGTGTCGGTGGCGGCGTCCACCAGCGGCGAGCAGTCGAAGGCCCGCCAGGCGCGCAGCGCCACGGAATCCTGGCCGTCCAGGAAGAACAGCTGCTTCTGGTCGATGAGGCTCCAAATGCGGGTGCCGCAGGCCACGCGCTTGCCGCCCACGTCATAGATGCCCTGCCCGCAGTACAAAAGCGGCACCCCCCGGGGGTCCACCGCCAGGCTGCCCTTGATGGGCGCGCCGATGTTGATGGCGCTGCGGGTCTCCTGGCCGTCCTCCAGGTCCAGGAAGTAGATGTGGCCGTCCAGCGTGGCGTAAAGGACCTCCGTGAGCCCATCCTTTTCCCTCTTGGCGCGATTGATGTTCATGCGGGCGCGCAGGTCCGCCGGCCAGCGCACGATGCTGGCCTGGCCCGTCCAGCCCACGCCCGTCCACTCGTCCAGGCCGTGGATGCGCTTGCGCCAGGCGACGAACAGCTTGGCCGGGCTCTCCGGAATCTCGCCGTAGGCGCCGCCGTCCCGGTAATTGCTGCCGCGGAAGGTGGTCACGCCCTCCAGGGCGCAGTATTCGGCGGAGGAATTCATGTGGATCTCCCCGTCAATGTCCGCGGTGTCAAGGGTCGTGGCGGCGCGGGCGTCGGGGTAGACGGTGGTCATGCTCACGAGTCGGTTGCTCACGGGGTCGGCATAGTCCACCGCGGCGGCCGCCGCCTGGTGGTAGATGGAATCGTCCAGAGCGTCGGTCAGCTTCATTTCAAGCTCCGGCACCGGCTCCAGCGTGTCGGTGGGCTGGGCCGTGGGGGGCAGCTGGGTGGCGACGGGGGTTTCCTCCGCCACGGGGGAGGCGGTGGGCGGCTGGGCGGTGACCACGGTGAAGGCGGTGGAGATATCGCCCGCCTGGCCGTCCGCCAGGGTCAGCCCGTCCAGGGCGGGGGCCGCGACCTCTACCTGCGGGGCGGTCTGCGCCGGCTTGGGCGCCAAAAGCGATACGGCCAACAGCGCGCCGCCGCCCACCACCGCCAGCACACAGGCCGAGGCCGCCACTGCGTTCAGCGCGCGCCGGGCCTGGGGGTGCCTTCGGTACAGGCGGCGCTTGAAGCGCCGGAGGGATTTGAGGGGGGACGCCGCCCGGGCGGCGTGGGGCTTGGCTTGATTTCTGCGTTCATTCATGGCAAAATGTCATCCTGTCAGCTAAAAAATGTCATATTTTTTTCTTATTTCATTCTACAACAGAACTTTTATGCAAGGATGAAAAAAGTATTTCAATTCTATGAACTATAGACCGGGTAAAATCGCGTTTGGGGGCGAATTCTTGCCATGGCCCGCGCGGCTGTGCTATACTCCTATGGGTCCGGCGACGGGCCCGAATCGCCGTAAGGGGGAAAACGCCATGCGGATCATGCTTGCGGGAATCAGCAGCGGCTGCGGCAAGACCACGGCCTCGCTGGCGCTGATGGCGGCGCTGCGCGGCCGGGGGATGACCGTCGCGCCCTTCAAGTCGGGGCCGGATTACATCGACCCGGGCTTTCACGCGCTGGCCTGCGGCAGGGTCTCCCACAACCTGGACGAATGGCTCTGCGCGCCGAGGAGCGTGGCGCGGATCCTGGCGCTGGGCAGTCAGGGCGCGGATATAGCGGTGATCGAGGGGGCCATGGGCATGTATGACGGGCTGGGCGGCGGCACACAGTGCAGCGCCTATGAGCTGGCCCGGCACACCTTAACGCCCATCGTGCTGGTGGTGGACGCCTCGGGCAGCGCCGCCAGCGCCGCGGCCACGGCCCTGGGCTTCATGCGCTACCGGGAGGACAACACCGTGGCCGCGGTTCTGATCAACCGGGCCTCCGGCCCGCGGCACTATGAGCTGGTGCGCGAGGCCATGTCCAAAATTGGCCTTCCCTGCGTGGGCTGGCTGCCCCGGGACGCGGGGCTTTCCATGCCCGACAGGCACCTGGGCCTCGTGCCCGCCCAGGAGCGCCCCCAGGCCGCCGCGCAGATCGAGCGCGCCGCGGGGCTGCTCCGGCTGGACATGGAGGCGCTGAGCGCCGTGGCGAAGCGGGCCGAATGTGCGCAGGCCGCGCCCATGGCGTACCCCCAAAGCCTGAAGGGGCGCAGGATCGGCCTGGCCCGGGACGCCGCCTTTTCCTTTACCTATGAGGCCTCCCTCATCGCGCTGCGGGCCATGGGGGCGGAGCTGGCGGCGTTTTCGCCGCTTTCGGACGCGGCGCTGCCGGAGGGACTGGACGCGCTGTACCTGCCCGGGGGCTTCCCGGAGGTGTTTGAGGCGCGGCTGACGGCGAACGCGCCCATGGCCGGGGCGGTGCGCTCCGCGGTGGCGGGGGGGATGCGCTGCTACGCGGAGTGCGGCGGTATGCTGTACCTGTCCATGATCGGGGCGATCCCGCTGAGGTGGGAGATGACGCCGCGGCTGCAGCGCTTCGGCTACGTCACCGTGACGGACGGGGACGGCCTGCGCTTTCCGGCCCACGAGTTCCACCATTCCATCGTCGCGCCCACCGCGCCGCTGAACACGCGCTTTGAGGTGAGCAAGGGCGAAAAGAGGTACCGCGAAGGCTACCTATATAAAAACACGCTGGCGGGTTATCCCCATCTGCACCTGTATGACCGGCCGGATGTGGCAGAGAGGTTGTTTTTATGAGCGTTGTACACGGCGGCGATGTCTGGCAGGGCCGCGCCCCGGGGGAATACCTGGATTTTTCCGCCAATCTGAACCCCGATGGCCCGCCCGAATGGGTCCGGGCGGCGATGCGCGAGGGGTTGGAGAACGCCCGTTACTACCCGGATGTGCGCCAGCGGGCGGCGCTGGCGGGCATGAGCGCGCGGCTGGACGTGCCGGAGGGGAGCCTGCTGCTCACAAACGGCGGCATCGAGGCGGCGCGGCTGGCGGCGCTGGCCACGGCCGGGCGTGTCACGCACATGATCGCCCAGCCCACCTTTGAGGAATATGCCCGGCTCTGCGGCGCGCACGTGGACCTGCCCCGGGCGGGGCTGGCCTGCTGGGCCCCCCGCGCCGGGGATGTCCTCTGGGTCTGCAACCCCAACAACCCCACCGGCGATGCCATTCCCCGGGAGGACATGCTGGGGCTGCTGGCCCGGGCGGAGAGCGCGGGCGGGCGGCTGATCGTGGACGAGGCGTTCATCGACTACTGCCCGGAGCATAGCGTGCGGGACATGGCGGGGGGGCACCCGGCGCTCATCGTGCTGGGCTCCATGACCAAGGCGCTGGCCATTCCCGGCGTCCGGCTGGGCTATCTGGTGGCGTACCCCTCCGTCGTCGAGGCGCTGCGGGTGGAGCTGTCCCCCTGGCAGCTGAACAGCGGGGCGGCGGCGGTGGCGGCGGCGGTGGCGGGCCATGACGCCGATTTTGAGCGCATCCGGCGGCTGAACGACGCCCGGCGGGCGGACTTCGCCGCGGCACTGGCGGCGCTGGGCGCGAAGGTGTACCCATCGGACGCCAGCTTCCTGCTGTGCGACTTCGGCAGGGACATGCGCGGCGCGATCGAGGCGCTGCGGCGCGAGGGCATCCTCGTGCGCCCCTGCGGCATGTTTTGCGCTCTGACGAACGGCCACGTGCGGCTGTGCGTGCGCACCGGGGCGGAGAACGCGCGGCTGATCGAGGCGCTGGGAAGGCTGTGAAGAGAGAGGATCATGCTGGAATACGGGCCGTTGACCGCTACTGAGCTGGAGGACTTTATCGGGCTGCGCCTCCGCCAGCCGCGGGAGGAAGGGGCGACGGAGGACATCGACCTTCGGCCTGCCCTTGGGGACTATTACGACCGCCACATGGCGGACGGCACGTTCGTCGGCTGCCTGGCCGTCGAGGACGGGCGGATCGTGGGCACCGGCGGCATGTCCTTTGTGGAAAAGCCGCCCTGCTTTGGCTGTCCCAGCGGCAAAATCGGCCTGCTTTCCAGCATGTTCACCGAGCCGGACTTTCGCCGCAGGGGCATCGCCAGAGAGGCGCTGTCCCGGCTGGTGGAGGCGGCGCGGCGCTATGGCTGCGGCGCGGTGCAGATCACCGCGTCGGACATGGGCGTGCTGCTGTATGGGGATTTTGGCTTCAGGAAGAACGGAAACTTCATGCAATACAGGCTGTAGAGGACGGGAGAGCGTATGCGCGGGAAATCGATCATGCTCCAGGGCACGGGCTCGTCGGTGGGCAAATCCCTGCTGGCGGCGGCGCTGTGCCGCATATTCAGGCAGGACGGGCTGCGCGTCGCGCCCTTCAAGGCCCAGAACATGGCGCTGAACAGCTTCGCCACGAAGGAGGGGCTGGAGATGGGCCGCGCCCAGGTGGTGCAGGCCCAGGCCGCGGGAGTGGAGCCCAGCGTGGAGATGAACCCCATCCTGCTCAAGCCCACCAGCGACAAAAAGAGCCAGGTCATCGCCCTGGGCAAGCCCCTGGGCAATATGAGCGCCGTGGAGTACCACCATTACAAGCCCAATCTGCGCCGGCTGGTGAAGGACACCTACGACCGCCTGGAGGCGAAGTACGACGCCGTGGTGATCGAGGGCGCGGGCAGTCCCGCGGAGATCAACCTCAGGGAGGGCGACCTGGTGAACATGTGGATGGCCGGGGCCGCCGACGCGCCGGTGCTGCTGGCGGGGGACATCGACCGGGGCGGTGTGTTCGCCGCGCTGTACGGCACCGTCATGCTGCTTCAGCCCGAGGAGCGCTCGCGCATCAAGGGCCTGATCATCAACAAGTTCCGGGGGGATGTGCGCATCCTGGAGCCGGGACTTCGGATGATCGAGGACAAGCTGGGCATCCCGGTGGTGGGCGTCGTGCCCTGGACGGACGCGGATATCGAGGACGAGGACAGCGTCTCCCAGCGCTTTAACGCCGTCAGCGGCAGCGGGGAGATCGCCGTGTCGGTGGTGCGGCTGAAGCACATCAGCAACTTTACCGACTTCCAGGCGCTGTCGCTGCATCCCGGCGTGACGCTGAAATACGCCCAGCGGCCGCGGGACCTGGAGGGCGCGGATATCATCATCCTGCCCGGCACGAAGAACACCATCGACGATCTCATCGACCTGAAAAACCGGGATATGCTGGCCCCCATCGTGCGCCACGCCCGGGCGGGAGGGCTGCTGTTGGGCGTGTGCGGCGGCTATCAAATGCTGGGCCAGCTGCTGCGGGACCCCCAGGGCGTGGAGTCCGCCGCCCGCGAGGTGGCGGGGCTGGGCCTTCTGGACATGGAGGTCACCTTCGCGCCGGACAAGCGCACGGTGCAGGCCGAGGGCGCGCTTTGCGGCGGGCCGGAATGGCTGAAGGCGCTGGCGGGCGAAAGCATCGAGGGCTATGAGATCCACAGCGGCGTGAATACCTTCGGCGAGGGCGCGCGGTTCTGGATGGACCTGGGCGCGCCGGGCATCGACGGCGCCTGCAACGCCGCGGGCAACGTGCTGGGCACCTATCTGCACGGGCTGTTCGACGACGGCAGGCTGGCGGACGCGCTTGTGAAGCGGGCGCGGCGGCTGAAGGGTCTGCCGGAGCAGGCGCTTACCGCCGAACAGGCCGCCGTGAATATGAGGGCCTACAGGGAGCAGCAGTTCGATCTGCTGGCAAAGGTCGTGCGGGAGAGCCTGGACATGGAGAAGGTGTACGGCATCCTGCGGGGAGAAATGTAAATGCCCGTCTCGCTGAGGAAAATGTCCCTGCCGCTGCTGCATGAATACTACCGGGGCTTTCAGATGGACGCGGACGTGTTCATGGACATGTCCCGCTTCCGGGAATACCGCTACGACCCCGATCGGGTCGAGGCGTACTACAACCGATTGAAGGCGGCCCGGGATCGCGTGGATTTTCTGGTCATGCTGGGCGAGCGGCCCATCGGCGAGGCGGCGCTGAAGCGCATCGACGCGCAGGCGCGAAGCTGCGAGCTGTCCGTCCACCTGCAAAACGATTCCGTCAAGAACCTCGGCTTTGGCACGCGGGCGGAGCGGCTTATGCTTCAATACGCCTTTGACACCCTGAAAATGAACGTCGTATACGCCGATGCCGTCCTGAAAAATGCCCGCAGCCAGCATGTGCTGGAAAAGCTGGGCTTTGAACGGACGGGGGAGGACGGAACGTTTGTGTATTATCGGTTGGATATTGATGAATGGAAGGAGAAATTCTGATTTGCAGGGCTGTTGTCACGGTATCCAAAGGCCTTCCCCCATGGGGAAGGTGGCGCGAAGCGCCGGATGAGGTCGCCTCGTACCTGCATCCCGCCAAATCATAATTTACAGATGCTCATGCCCACCCACATCCTCGCCCTGCTCATCGGGGCGCTGATCGATCTGATCGTCGGCGATCCGGAGTGGTTCTACCACCCGGTGCGGCTGATCGGCAAATACATTTCCTTCGCCGAAAGAATGGCGAAGCGGGATAAACCGACCTCCGCGGTTCTGCGCCGGAGGGCGGTTTTCGTGGCCGTCTCCACAGTGGTGTTGACAGCCTGCGTCACAGCGGGTATACTCTTTCTGCTCGGCCTGTGGGGATACTGGCCCCGCTTCATCGGCATGGCGCTGATTTCGTGGATGTGCCTGTCCGCCCGGAACCTGGCGGACGAGGCCGAGGGCGTGCGCCGGGCGCTGGATCAGTCCCTGGAGGCGGGGCGGGCGCGCGTGGGCCGCATCGTGGGCAGGGACACGGCGAAGCTGTCCCGGCGGGAGATCCTGTGCGCCACCATTGAAACCGTGGCGGAGAACCTGACCGACGGGGTCATCTCCCCGATGCTGTACCTGGCCCTGGGCGGGCCGGTGCTGGGCATGGCCTTCAAGGCGGCCAGCACGCTGGATTCCATGATCGGCTATCTGGATGAAAAATACCGGGACGTGGGCTGGTTCGCGGCGAAGGCGGACGACGCGTGGAACTATGTGCCCGCGCGGATCACGGCGCTTTTGATGTGCCTGGCGGCGTATCCGCTGGGGCTGGACGGGGCGCGGGCCTTCGCCACGGTGAAGCGGGACCACGCCAACCATCTCTCGCCCAACTGCGCCTGGAGCGAATCCGCCGCGGCGGGGGCGCTGGGCGTGCGGCTGGGCGGCGACCACGAATACTTCGGAAGGACGGTCCACAAGCCCACCATCGGCGACGATCTGCGGCCCCCGGAGGGAAGCGACATTCGCAGGACAAACCTTATGATGTTCGCCTCGGCGGCTCTGATGCTGTGCGTGATCGCGGCGGCGGGGGCGCTGATCAAATGAAAGGCAAATGAGGAAGCGGAAATGATCGGACTGGGAACCATCATCAACAGCGCCGCCATCGTGGGCGGCGGGTTGATCGGCCATTTCGCCGGCCGGCTGTTCAATGCCGAACAGCAGCAGGCCGTGAGCCGCGCCTGCGGTGTCAGCACCATGTTTATCGCCATCGCCGGGGCCATGCAGGGGATGCTGAGGCTTGAGGACGGAGCCATCGTCAGCGGAAAATCCATGCTGGTGGTGCTGTGCGTGGTGCTGGGCACGGTCGCCGGAGAGCTGATGGGCATTGAGGACGGCTTTGAGCGCTTCGGCGCGTGGCTGAGGCAAAAGACCGGCAACAGCCGGGACGCCGGGTTCGTCAACGCCTTCGTCACGGCCTCGCTGACGGTGAGCATCGGGGCCATGGCCATCGTGGGCGCGATACAGGACGGCACCCTGGGCGATTATTCCACCCTGGCGGTCAAGAGCGTGCTGGACTTCATCATCATACTGGTGATGACGGCGTCCATGGGTAAGGGCTGCGTCTTTTCGGCGATTCCCGTGTTTGTGTTCGAGGGCGCCATGACGCTGCTGGCGCGGCTGATTGCCCCGGTGATGACGGACGCCGCCATCGCGTCCCTGTCGCTGATCGGCTCGGTGCTGATCTTCTGCGTGGGCGTCAATCTGGTCTGGGAAAAGCGGCTGCGGGTGGCCAACATGCTGCCCGGGGTGCTGCTGGCGGTGCTGGCGGCGTATCTGCCGATCAATCTTTGAAATGGATCCGGAGGATTTGAGATATGAAGCGTTTCGATGTGATCATCATTGGGGCCGGGCCGGGCGGCATCTTTACCGCCTGGGAGCTGACGCAAAGGCGTCCCGATTTGAGCGTGGCCGTGTTTGAAGCCGGCAATCCCCTCGACCGGCGGCACTGCCCCATCGACGGCAAAAAGGTCAAAAGCTGCATCAAGTGCCCCACCTGCGCCATCATGAACGGCTTCGGCGGCGCCGGGGCCTTCTCCGACGGCAAATACAACATCACCAACGACTTCGGCGGCACGCTGTATGAGTACATCGGCCGCGACGAGGCCATGGAGCTGATGCGCTATGTGGACCATATCAACGTGGAAAACGGCGGCGAGGGCACGGCGCTGTACTCCACGGCGGGCACCCGCTTCAAGAAGCTGTGTATGCAAAACAAGCTGACGCTGCTGGAGGCCTCCGTGCGCCACCTGGGCACGGATATCAACTATGTGGTGCTGGGCAACCTCTATGAGGCGCTGAAGGAGAAGGCGGCCTTCTTCTTCAATACCCAGGTGGACGCCATCGAGGTGCTGGGCGCGGACGAGGGCTATCGCGTGACCTGGGGCGACGAGAGCGCCGAGTGCCAATACTGCGTGGTCTCCGTGGGCCGCAGCGGCAGCAAGTGGATGGAACGGGTGTGCGGCGCGCTGGGCATCGCCACCAGGTCCAACCGGGTGGACCTGGGCGTGCGCGTGGAGCTGCCCGCCGTGATCTTCGCCCACATCACCGATGAGCTTTATGAGAGCAAGATCGTCTACCGCACCGAAAAATATGAGGACCACGTGCGCACCTTCTGCATGAACCCCCGGGGCATCGTGGTCAACGAAAACACAAACGGCATCGTCACCGTCAACGGCCACAGCTTTGAGGACGAGGGCCGCAAGACCGACAACACCAACTTCGCGCTGCTGGTGGCGAAGCACTTCTCCGAGCCCTTCAGGGACAGCAACGGCTATGGCGAAAGCATCGTGCGGCTTTCCAACATGCTGGGCGGCGGGGCCATCGTGCAGCGCTTCGGCGATCTGGAGCGCGGCCGCCGCAGCACCCAGAAGCGCATCGACGAGGGCACCGTGAAGCCCACCCTGGCCGCGACCCCCGGCGATCTGAGCCTGGTGCTGCCCAAGCGCATCCTGGACGGCATCATCGAAATGATCTATGCCCTGGACAAGATCGCCCCCGGTACCGCCAACGACGATACGCTGCTCTACGGCGTGGAGGTCAAGTTCTACAACATGGAGGTGGAGCTGGACAGCAACCTCGAAACCTGCCACAGGGGGCTGTATGTCATCGGCGACGGCTCCGGCGTGACCCATTCCCTCAGCCATGCCTCCGCCAGCGGCGTGTATGTGGCCAGACAGATCGCGCAGAAGTGACGGGATGGCCAGAGCCGGGCGGACGGGAACTTCGGATAGAAAAGTGTCACGGGGATGGGTCTGTTGACATGTCTGTTGTTAATCAAGATTATGGAAAAGAAGAATAATCCCTTGTCGAAGGCGTTTGGCATTGTTCAGAAAGCGGCGACGGACGCGGTCAATACGGCTGGAAGCGCGGGCGAAAGCCTCAAAAATGGCATTGTGTCCGCGGCAAACTCTGTCGGCTCCGCCCTGAACGGCGCTGTAAATAAAGCAGGCGGCAAGACGGTCAGAATCGCGGATCTGAACGGCGATGGAAAACTGGACCAGGAGGATGTCATGATCGCTTTGGGCTCCATATATGCCAAGGAGTTCATGGAAGGCCAATTTGTCATTGAAGGCGCTTTGAATGAGACGGAGGATGAGACAGAGGATACCGTCGTTGAGGAATAACGCCGATTGAAAACCGCAAGGCATAAGAACGGTTCTTGTGCCTTGCTTTTTTGTCGATGCCACAGGATTATGGAACCGTCCACCTGTTTTTTTATGGGGGGACGTTTTTGTACATCTTCTTGATTTATCGCTTGTTTTGTATATAATGTTGGTATGTAAATGATCAGACACAACGATCAATAAAGCGTCCCCATATTGGAAGGAGAAAGACAAAATGCGCATTGCGAAGAGAGTGTTGATGCTGTGTCTGGCGCTGCTTTTGATGGCGCTGGCGGGCGCGAACGCGCTGGCGGAGGAAACGGCACAGGAGATGGACGAGTGGACGGTGATGTTTTACCTGTGCGGCTCCGACCTGGAATCGAAGTATGGCTACGCTTCCGACTATCTTGATGATATTGGCATGACCAATTATCCAAATTCCTGGCTGCTTGCGGTGGCGAAGGAATACGGACTGGATCCCGAAACGATGCAGATCACCCGGCCGGGCAAGGTGAACGTGCTGCTGCAGACCGGCGGCAGCAAATCCTGGCGCGACCGGGACGAGGATATGCAGGCCGGCGGCGTGGCCATCGATCCCGACGCGCTGCAGCGCTGGCGCTATGATATCTGCTCCGATGAGGTATTTATCGATGCCGGCTATTCGCTGCTGGAGACGCTGCCGCTTAAGAGCATGGCGGATGCGGATACCCTGGCGGACTTCATCCGCTGGGGAAAGCAGACCTGTCCGGCGAAGAAATACGCGCTGGTGCTGTGGGGCCACGGCGGCGGCGCGCTGACCGGCCTGCTCGTCGATGAGCTGTTTGACAATGACGTGATGTATCTGTATGAGCTGCGCCAGGCGCTGGCGGACGGCGGCGCAAGGTTCGATGCGTTGATTATCGACGCCTGCCTGATGGCAAATATCGAAACGGCCTGGAATGTCCGAGAGTCGGCGCGCTGGCTGGTGGCTTCGGAGGAGGAGGTGCCCGGCCGGGGTACCGCGGTGTCCGACTGGCTGCAAGCGCTGTATGCCTATCCTGAATGTGACGGCGAATGGCTGGGCCGCTGTGTCTGCGATATGACCGGGATCATGTATGCCAACGGCGAGGACAAGATAGCCAAGTCCCTGCTCACCTGGTCGGTGGTCGATCTTGAGAAAATCGACCGCCTGGTGGAGGCCGCCGGCGCGTATTTCAGAATTATGGGCGACGCGCTGGCGCGCTATCCCTCGGAGGTAAGGGAGTATACGGACTATATCTTTGAGGCGGAAAGCTATGGCGACGGAAGGCAGTGTATGTATGACATCGGTTCTGTGATCTATAACCCAAATACGATGCAAACCGTGAGCCTTCGGGTGCGGGGCGAGCTGATGGACGCGCTTTCGGACGCGGTGACCTATGTGGTGCGCGGGCCGGGGCGAAACGCGGCGCGGGGGCTGTCCTTCTGTTATCCGGCGGATTGCGACGCCGAGGTGCTGGATATCTACGCCAGGAACTGTCCGATGCCCGTATATCTGGCCTATATCGACGCTATTTCCCCATGGGACGCGCCGGACTGGGTTTACCAAACGGTGGACCCCCTTCCCGGTATCGACGGCATCGACGCGTTCAATTTCGTCACGACAAAGGTCCTGTGCAATGATGGCTTTCCCGGCGTGACCTTTGGCGACGGCGAGATGAGCATGAGGGATGTTTATTACAGCCTTTATCGGCTGGATGAGCAGAAGGGGCAGACGGTGCTGCTGGGACGAACGATTTGCGGCTTTGAATTCAAAGGGAACACCATATTCTGGCGTGCCAGCGATCCCATGCACTGGCCGGCTATCGACGGGGAGCTGTGCTGCATCGACATGATTCAGGACAACAGCTTTGTTCGCCTGTATAACATCCCCGTTCAGATCGGTTCCCGGATAGGTATGCTGCGCTGTGGCCGGACCATCTATTACACCTATTCCAGGGAGGACGGAACCGAAACGCGTCGCAGCGAATACGAGGTCTATGGCATGTGGGAAGACTATGACGACGACAGCACGCTCATGAACCGCAGCGTGCAGCCGCTTGCCACGTTGACCGGCCAGGAATTCCGGCTGCTGTATCCGCTGGACGGCAGCGGCAGAAAGAACCGCTATGCCTTCAGCGACGATATGACCATGTATCGCTGGCTGGAGGTGGAGGAGATCCCGCTGCCCGCGGGCACCTATTATATCCAGTATGAGGTGCAGGACATCTTCAAGCGCTTTTCGAAGATTGAACGGTTTGAATTCCGATGGGACGGCGAAAATGTGACGTTTCCCCATATCGACGAATGGGTGGACGTTCCGTGAAGCCCTGTCATGCGCCGGCCGCTTTTTGACCATATCCATCGTGATCAGCGGCGGTGACGTTTGCGCCGGTATTAAACCCGCTTTTCAGAGCAAGAGGGAAGGGACTGTCTCAAAGCCTGTGCTGATTTCGTGGAATTGAGCGCGGCTGCTTTGAGACAGTCCCTTGTTTATATGCGCATTGTTCAGCCGCTGTGCCATACATCAGACAGACTCATATAATACTAATCCCTGACTAAAACAGGACATCCTGCCGGTTCTTTTCCGCGCTGGCGGCGTTGAAGCCCCTTGACTTGCCACCAGCAAGCCTGCGGGACTTCGCCTTGCCAGCACAAAAAAGCTCCCGGCAATCTTGTCCTCTTTTAATCAGGTCTTAGTATAAACAAACAGGCAGTTCGTTCATACCTGGTTCATTGTGGCCGGGTATGATTCTTTTCAGAGGCCTGAAGGCTGCCACAAAGGAGGATGAGTCCATGGAAAAGAGCCATGCCCCCAATATTGAAAGCTCCCTGCGCCATGGCATATTGACGATGCCCGCCGAGGCCTATTCCGCCAGCGGCATCATCGTCAACGGCAGGCGCATCAAGACCTTTGTGTTTACCACGGACCTGGCCATCATTCGCAACTGCGATGCCGACGCCGTGTTTGCCGTCTATCCCTTCACGCCCCAGCAGGC
>JAFUCP010000170.1 GCA_017459565.1 Clostridia bacterium
AGGGTCCGCTCCCAGCGAAGGCGGCTTTGGCGGCGGCACTCCTCCGGGCGGCGGCGCTTCCGATTTTGAATACGCCGCGGCGGTCGAAATCACCGAAGCGGCTGAGGTCGCCGGTGAGGCCTACGCCTCCGATACCGCCGATGAGAGCGCGCTGATCGTAAACACGGACGGGAATGTGACTCTCGCGGACATCACCGTGGAAAAGACGGGGGATTCCGACGGCGGCGACAACTGCAATTTCTACGGTCTGAACGCCGCGCTGCTGGCCATGGGCGGCGGCACGGTGACCATCACCGGCGCGAACATCTCCTCCGACGCCGACGGGGCCAACGGCGTGTTCAGCTACGGCGGCAACGGCGGTCAGAACGGCGCGGCGGGGGACGGTACCACGGTGGTCATTTCCGATTCCACCATCTCCACCAACGGCGACGGCTCCGGCGGCATCATGACCACCGGCGGCGGCGCGACCTACGCCACGAATCTTGTGGTCGAAACCTCCGGGCGCTCCTCCGCGGCCATCCGCACCGACCGCGGCGGCGGCACCGTGGTGGTGGACGGCGGCAGCTATACCTCAAACGGCCTGGGTTCCCCAGCCATCTATTCCACCGCGGATATCACCGTGTCCAACGCAGAGCTTGTGAGCAACCTGTCCGAGGGCGTTTGCATCGAGGGCCTGAATTCAATTACCCTCAACAATTGCAATCTGACCGCGAACAACACCCAGTGCAACGGCAATGCCACCTTCCTGGACACTATTATGATTTACCAGTCCATGTCCGGCGACGCCGACAGCGGCACGTCCCACTTCACCATGACCGGCGGCACCCTGACGAGCCAGAACGGACACATGTTCCACGTCACCAACACCCACGCGGTCATCACGCTCACGGGCGTTGCACTGGTGAACGAGGACACGGAAAATGTGCTGCTCTCCGTGTGCGACGACGGATGGAGCGGTGCGGCCAACATCGCGGAGCTGAACGCCGTGGGCCAGACGCTGACGGGCACGATCCTGGTGGGCGACAATGCCACGCTGACGCTGAACCTCACCGAGGGCTCCGGCTTTGTGGGCGCGATCAGCGGCGAGATTACAAACAGCAAGGGCGAAACCGTCTCCGCCGAGGTGGGCGACGTGACTGTCGCGCTGGATGATACCAGCACCTGGACCCTGACGGCCGACACGTACATCACCGCGTTCGACGGCGATCTGGAGCGCGTGGATATGAACGGCTATACCCTGTATATCAACGGCGAAGCGGCGTAAGGCTTCCGATGAGCATCCCCCGATGAACCGGGGGATGCTCAGACCGATGACAAAGCCCGCAAACGCAGAAATTTCCGGGAAAAGCGCTTGTGTGGTTGAAATTTCTGCTTCCTGCGTCAGAACAACCTGCAAATTCGGTTACTTACATCTGGGTAAGCGCCCTCATTTGCAGACTGCTCTTCCTTGTCTTGCAGGCTTTTTCAACGGCCTGTCAGGATATTGGCTTTGTCAATATCCTGTGCATCCCCCGATGAACCGGGGGTTGCTTTTTTTGTGGCGGACAGTTTTTTTGTGGAAGCACAACGGGCAAATTGCAAAATACGGTTGAATTCGCCGCCAATATCTGCTATCATGGGACGGGCAAACACGGTGTGCGAAGGGGAGGACGACCATGTGCGAAGGATGCCTGTAAAGACGGCAGTGGCGCTGTCGGTCCTGCTTGCCGCGCTGATTGTGACCGCATGTGCGATATCGGAGGAGGGCGCGATGGATGGAGCGATGATTAACGGCAGCATGGGCCGTATCTACGGGGTGCTGCAAACGCCTTCGGGAGAGGGACCATGGCCGCTGGTGATACTGTCCCACGGCTTTAACGGGACCCACGGGGGCGTCATGGACTACGCGGCGCATTTTTGCGCACAGGGCTTTGCCGCGTATTGCTATGACTTTTGCGGCGGCTCGGCCAATTCAAAAAGCGAAGGCTCAATGCTGGATATGTCCGTCCTGACCGAGGCGGAGGATTTGGACGCCGTCATCGATCACTTCAAGGCTGACGGGCGGTTTGACGGGATTCTGCTCTGGGGAGCGAGTCAGGGCGGCTTTGTTTCTGCATATGTGGCCGCGCGCCGCCCGGCGGATGTGCGGGCCATGGTGTTGGAATTTCCGGCCTTCGTCATACAGGACGATGCCCGGAAGCGGGCGAATCCGGACGGCAGCTTTGCGGAGCAGAATACGGCACTGGGCGCGTGCATCGGGCGAAAATACAATGAGGACGCGGTCAGCTTTGATATTTACGACGTGATCGGAGGCTATGACGGGCCGGTGCTGATCCTGCACGGCGACAGGGACGGCCTCGTGCCGATTTCATATTCCCGGCGGGCCGCGGAGGTTTACGCCTCGGCGGAGATGGTGGTCATGCCCGGCGAGGGCCACGGCTTTATGTCGAAGGCCCGCGACGAGGCAAAGCAACGGGAGACGGCGTTTTTCCAGGCGCACTGAGCCGCCAAGGCCGGCGCGTTGAACGGGACTGATCAAACGGGAGTGATGGCAAAATGAAACCCTATCTCAAGGCATGGGAGGATGCGCTCAGCGAGCTGGAATCCTCCGAAACGGGCCTGGACGCCGCCCAGGCGGCACAGAGGCTTGAAAAGTACGGCCCCAACAAGCTGCGCGAGGCGCAAAAGCAGAGCATGCTCTTGCGGTTTTTGGGACAGCTGAAGGACCCCATGACCATCGTGCTGATTGCCGCGGCCATCGTCAGCGCGGTGACGGCGATATACGCCGGAGAGAGCCTGGCGGATACCATCATCATACTGGCGGTGGTGCTGATCAACGCCTGCCTGGGCGTGTACCAGGAGAACAAGGCAGAGGCGGCTATCGAGGCGCTGCAACAGATTGCGGCGGCCACCGCGAAGGTGGTCCGCGGCGGCCATCAGCAGACCGTCAGGGCGGAGGAGCTGGTGCCCGGAGACGTGATCGTGCTGGAGGCCGGAGACGCGGTGCCCGCGGACGCGCGACTCATCGAGTGCGCCTCGCTGAAGGTGGAGGAAGCGGCGCTCACCGGCGAATCCGTGGATGTGGACAAGCAGACCGAGGCGCTCCCTGCCGGTGAAAACGGGGACGTGCCCCTGGGCGACCGCAGGAATATGGTCTATATGGGCTCCACCATCACCTATGGGCGCGGCCGCGCCGTGGTGACGGACACCGGTATGCAGACGCAGATGGGCGGCATCGCCGACGCGCTGCACAGCGCGAAGGACGAGCAGACGCCGCTGCAGCGCCGGTTGAACGAGCTGAGCCGCAAGCTGTCGGTGATGATCCTCATCATATGTGCCTTTGTCTTTGCGGTGAACCTGATCCGCAACGGCGGCACGGCGGTGCTGGACACCTTCATGATCGCCGTATCCCTGGCGGTGGCGGCCATCCCGGAGGGGCTGAGCGCGGTGGTGACCATCCTGCTGTCTCTGGGCGTGACAAAAATGTCCAAAAACCACGCCATCATCCGAAAGCTCACCGCGGTGGAGACCCTGGGCTGCACCCAGATCATATGCTCCGATAAGACCGGCACTTTGACCGAGAACCGCATGACGGTGATGAAGCGGGTCACCCAGGACGAGCGGCTGCTGATGACGGCCATGGCGCTGTGTTCGGACGCGAAGCTGGAAAACGGCGAGGCGGTGGGCGAGGCCACCGAGTGCGCCCTGGTGAACGATGCGGCGAAGGCGGGCCTGATCAAGGACGAGCTGGAGGGCGACCTTCCCCGGGTGGATGAAGCGCCCTTTGATTCCGTGCGCAAGATGATGACCACGCTGCACCGGGCCGGGGCGGGGGACGGCTTTGTCCAGTTCACCAAGGGCGCGCCGGACGAGGTGCTTCGCCGCTGCACCCGGGCCTGGGTGGGCGGCCAGGCGGTGCCCATGACCGATGCCATGCGCGAGGAGATCAAGACTTCCTACAAGGCCATGGCGGACGAGGCGCTGCGGGTGCTGGGCGCGGCGCAGCGGATTTACGACGCGCGCCCCGCCGGGAACGCGCCCCAGGAGCTGGAGCAGGAGCTGACCTGGATCGGCATGTCCGGCATGATCGACCCCATTCGCCCAGAGGTGAAGGAGGCTATCGGGCGCTGCCGTGAGGCGGGCATACGACCCGTCATGATCACCGGCGACCATAAGGATACCGCCGTGGCCATCGCCAGGGATCTGGGCATCCTGGAGCCGGGACAGCAGGCCATCACCGGCGCGGAGCTGGATGCCATCGACGAGGCTACCTTTGCCCACGACGTGCGCCGCTATTCCGTGTATGCCCGGGTGCAGCCGGAGAACAAGGTGCGCATCGTGGAAGCCTGGCAGAAGCTGGGCTGCGTCACGGCCATGACCGGCGACGGCGTAAACGACGCGCCTTCCATCAAGCGGGCGGATATCGGCGTGGGCATGGGCATCACCGGCACCGACGTGACCAAGTCCGTGGCGGACATGATCCTCACCGACGACAACTTTGCCACCATCGTGTCCGCCGTGGCCGAGGGCCGGCGCATCTATGACAACATCCGCAAGGCCATACAGTACCTGCTGTCGGCAAACCTGGCCGAGGTGCTGGCGGTGTTTGCGGCCACGCTGATGGGCTTTACCATCTTCAAGCCCGTGCATATCCTGTGGATCAACCTGATCACCGATACCTTCCCGGCCATCGCACTGGGCATGGAGGCCGCCGAGCCGGACGCCATGCGCAGGCCGCCCAGAAGCCCGGACGAGGGCGTGTTCGCGGGCGGAATGGCCTTCGATATGGCGCTGCAGGGGCTGGTCATCGCGGCGCTGACGGTCTTGAGCTATTTCGTCGGGCACCGCATGAGCGCCGGGGCCTGGGACGTGGCGCAGTCCTCCCAGGGCATGACCATGGCCTTCCTCACCCTGAGCATGACGGAAATCTTCCACGCCTTCAACATGCGCTCCCGCCACGGCTCATTGCTGTCGGAAAAGACGCAGAACCGCTGGCTGTGGCTGACGCTGGCCTTCTCGCTGCTGATGACCGCCGCCGTGGTGTTTGTGCCCTTCCTGCGCGACGCCTTCTCCTTCGCGCCGATCACGCTGCGCGAATACGCCGCCTCCATGGGTATCGCGCTGTGCATCCTGCCGATTGTGGAGCTTTTGAAGCTGGTGGAGCGTAGCGCGAAGCGCCGCAAAGGATAATCAAG
>JAFUCP010000171.1 GCA_017459565.1 Clostridia bacterium
CGGGCGCACGGGCGCAGCGCGGCGAATCGGCACGGCGCGAAGCGTGCTGTTCAGCCGGTATGCCGGCGGGCGCGTGCCATTAAAGCGATAGGGATAATCCCAACGGTGCATCATATCCCGGGTAATGCGGTTATTCAGGCTGATGAGCCCCAGCGCTGAAGCCACGCTGGCCAGCAGAGAGCCGGTATTGTCCCACACGGATGTGGAAGCGGATTCCCAGTCGCGCCACCCGTTGCCGTCGTAGACGGCGACCTCCATGCCGTATTCAGACATCGCCTGCGCCAGATAGCGCGCCTGCGCGTCGTTCAGTCCCCTTGCCACGGTGATGGGCGTGCTGTCCGCAATGAGCAGCGCCTCTTCACCGCTGTAGCCGCATATCTGTTGCAGCAGCGCCGCGGCAATGTTCCGCGCGCAGGTTCCCAGGGACAGCAGCATCACCATGTTGCCCTGGATGGCGTTGGCCGTCGCCACCGGCTGAACCACGCTGACTACCTTTGCCCCGCAGTTCGGACAGAAATTGACGCCGCCCGTCAGCTGTACGCCGCAGTTTGGACAAAACATACATCTCACCCTTTCTGCATCGGGCGCGGAAAACCCAGCGCCCGGCTCTGTTTTACCTATATTATTCTACAGCACAGATATAGATGGTTTATGACTTAAATGTTAACACTATATCACATTGCAATTTACATTCGGCGCTTTTTATAATCCCTGTCGATGCGTTTCTTCCAGGACGCCTCCAGCGGTTGGCTGCAACGCACCTGGGTGATGGCTTCGGACAGCACCTCGAAATTGAGCTGTGTGCCTTCGCTGTCGGCGTGGTAGTTCACCGCGCGGTCTGCGTCGATGCCGAAGTGGCCCGCCGTCTCAACGGCGTCGATGTTCGCCCCAAGGAACAGAAAATCCCATCCGTACTTCTGCTTCTGGCGCTCGATCATGTCCTTGACCTCGTCGCTGGAATAACGGCGGCTGGCATTTTCCATGCCGTCGGTGGTGATGATGAACAGCGTATGCTCCGGCACATCCTCCTTCCGGGCGTACTTGTGGACATTGCCGATGTGGTGAATCGCGCCGCCGATGGCGTCCAGCAGCGCCGTGCAGCCCCCGACACAGTACTCCTTTTCCGTCATCGGCCCGACCTTGCGCAGGTCCACGCGGTCGTGAATGACCTGGCAGGCGCTGTCAAACAGCACCGTTGAAACCAAGGCCTCCCCTGCCTCGCGCTTCTGTTTTTCAATCATCGAATTGAAGCCGCCGATGGTATCCGGCTCCAGGCCGTGCATGGAACCGCTGCGATCAAGGATGAAAACCAGCTCCGTCAAATCCTTCTTCATGTGAAAAACCTCCTTCAACGTCATCAGGCTTGCCTGTGATGACATTATAGGAGGTTTTCGCTGAAATGAGGTCGCATGAAAGGCGACAAATGAATTTGGTCAGTAGCCCAGCGGCTGTAAATCCAGCTTGAACAGCACCTGATTGATCTCCATCAGGTTATAGTTGCCGGTCATGATGCAGTATTCCACCACGATATCAGCCTTGCTGCTGTGGGTGAGGGCGTAGCCCGCCCTGCGCAGCAGATCCTGCGTTTCCGCCAGGTCCAGCCGCAGCGCGATGGCGAAGGCCAGCGCAGTCTGCTTGCTGGGGCGGTAGCCGGGGTTGTTCTTGATTTTGTTGAACAGCCTGCGGTCCACATTGGCGCGCTTGTAGCACTCCGCGTCGGTCATGCCCATGCTGTCGATCCTGCGAAGCAGCGCCTCGGAAAAGCCCTCGTCAACCCTTTCCAGCATGTCCTTGAGCCGCAAATCCGGCTCAGCGGACCCGAAGGGCAGGTCTTCGTCCCGGAAAACAGTCTCGTTCCGGGCGTCATCCACCCTGTGCGGCCTGCGGAACAGTTCGACGGAGGCGGGCGCATTGCCCCTGATGGGCAATTCTCGCCGCTTCTCGCGCCGGGGATCGTAATGCTTGTCGATATACACATCGTCGATATAGGCGACGATCTCTCCAAACAGCTTGCCCCCGATTTCCACGGCGTCCTTCGTGAATACCACGATGTACACCGTCATGTCGTTTTCCATTAAGAATCGGGTGATTTCTTCCACGGCCACCTGCATTGCCTCCGCCCGGGGATAGCCGTAAACCCCGCTGGAGATGAGCGGGAAGGCCACGCTTTCGCAGCCATGCTCCCGGGCCAGCGCCAGCGAATTGCGATAGCAGGCAGCCAAAAGCCGTCTTTCACCGAAGCCTCCGCCGCGCCAGACAGGGCCCACGGTGTGGATGACATACCGGCAATGCAGATTGTAGCCCCGGGTGAGCTTCGCCTGTCCCGTCTCGCAGCCATTCAGGCCGCGGCACTCCTCAAGCAGCTTCGGCCCGGCGGCACGATGAATCGCCCCATCAACGCCGCCGCCACCCAACAGGGAGCTGTTGGCTGCGTTTACGATGGCGTCGACCTCCATGAGGGTGATATCGTTCCTGACAATTTCAAGCGGCATGGGAACCTCCTTTCCGGGTGGCGCGGCAGCGCGTCCTGGCCGTCAGCCCGGATCACTCCATGGCGGTCTCGGGCGTGATGTTATCGTAGCGGATATAGCCTTGAATGCCGTTGTATTCGCAATAGGCCCACAGCGAGCCCTTCTTGCCGACACCCGTCTCCACACTGTAGACGTATACGGATTCGTCGTCGTCCACACGGCCAAGGTTCTTGCCCTTGCTGCTGGAGGGCTTGTCATAAATATAACTGTAGTCGTGATCCTCGGGCACCAGGGTAAACACGGTGTACCAGCCCTCCACCGTACCGTCCTCGTTGGGATCGTAAATCAGATTCTCATAGCGTATGTAGCCCTGGATGCCGTAATAGTCGCAGTATGCCCAGCGGGACCCGCTCTTGCTGAGCCCGCCGGTCTTGTAGTAGACGTACACATACTCGTCGTCGTCCACGCGCCCCAGGTTCTCGCCCTTGGTGCTGGAGGGCTTGTCGTAGATGTAGCTGTAATTGTGATCCTCTGGCGTAATGCTGTAGACCCGGTACCAGCCTGCAATGGAGGTATCCTGCTCCTCCTCCGCCAGGGTAAAGCCCGCGCACAGTGAGATAAGCAACGCAAGCAGCGTCAGAAAGGCCAAATATCTCTTCATAATACAATCTCCTCTCGGTTGTGATTCATCAGTCACTGCTTCGACTCCGCCCCGACCTGCGCTGTTCCGCTTGCCGGGGTTTACAATATAATTTTACATAGAATCCCCACTTTTGTCAATATAAGGGCGGCTGTCGCAATCCGCACGCATAATTTTGCAAATATCGCCGCCGATTGCGGTTGCCCGCGCCATGCGTTTGTGATAGAATAATCTGTAAGTAGACGATGATTCATTCAAGAGTCGAAGCTGCGAGTGGATTTTTCGGCAAGTGGCCTTGCAGATTTCGAAGGTTTACCGGGTTTGAGCGCCCGGAAAACAGTCCAGTGGACTGTTTTCCGCAAGAACGAGCTGGGAAGCGCCGGGAGTAAATCGAGAAACCTGCAACAGACAGATGCTGGAAAAGGCGCCGCAGAATCGGTGCGGGAATGACCCAGCAGCTACGTAAGAAGTATATGATTCAGGCGGTCGTGCGTTTTATTCGCGGCTGTCCGAGTGAAAGGAGCCTGTTTATGCGTATATTTTCCGGATTCCAGCATGGCGTCAACCTGGGCGGTTGGCTGTCCCAGTGCGTCGATACCACCGAGGCGCATTTCAACACCTTCATCACCGAGGCGGACATTGAGCGGATCGCCGGGATGGGGCTGGACCACGTGCGCCTGCCCGTGGATTACAACTGGATCGAGGACGAAGACGGCGCGCCCATCGAAGCGGGGCTGGCCCATATCGACGACTGCGTCGCCTGGTGCGAAAAGCGCGGCATGAACCTGCTGCTGGATTTGCACAAGGCCTTCGGCTATACCTTCGATCCGCTGGACGTGAACGCGGACCGGGAGATCTTCTTCCACGACGAGGCGCTCCAGGCGCGCTTCATTACGCTGTGGCGCAGGCTCGCCCGCCGCTACGGTTCCCACGCGGGCGTGGCCTTCGACCTGCTCAATGAGGTCGTGTCCCCGAAGGTGGTGGACGAATGGAACAGCATCATCGACCGCACGGTCGCGGCCATCCGCGAAATCGCGCCCGAGACGTGGATCGTGGTGGGCGGTGTGTGCTACAACAACGTCAAGAGCGTGCCGCTGCTCGCGCCGCCGCGGGATTCGCGCGTGGTGTACAACTTCCATTGCTATGAGCCGATGGTGTTCACCCATCAGAAGGCCTATTGGGTGGAGGGGATGCCCTCTGACCTCAACGTGTCCTATCCCGACGATCTGGCGCACTATCAGGCGCTGTCTGAGCAGCTCTCCTTCGACCTGGCGGGCGCCATCGCTGGCCAGAAGGTGACCGCCCTGGGCCCGGATTTCTTCGAAGCCCTGTTCGCCCCGGCCATCCGCGCCGCGGAGGAAAACGACGCGCCGCTGTATTGCGGCGAATACGGCGTCATCGACCAGGCCCCGGCAGAGGACGCGCTGCGCTGGCAGGCGGATATCGGAGAGGTATTCAACCGCCACGGCATCGGGCGCGCCCTGTGGAACTACAAGAACAAGGACTTCGGCCTCGTGGACGCCCACTATGACGGCATCCGCGACAGGCTGGTCAAACTGCTGTAACAGCTGTAAGGAAGTCATTCGCTATGAAAAAGAAAATCATCATCGCAATCGTCATCGTACTCGTCATCGCCATCGTGGGCTTCGTCGTGTACTGGGAGCTGACCCACGGCAACCGAAGCCTCGTGGATACCAGCAACCGCTTTGACCGCGCGGTCATCTCGCTTCCCAACGGCGAGGTGGTGGAGGGAAGGGTTTCCTCGTGGCTGGACTTCGCCAATTCCGATTCCGTTCAGGTCACCGTTGACGGAAAGACCTATCTGACCCACTATTCCAACGTCTGCCTCATAGACGATTGAGTCCGGGGCACCGCCGCGGGGGGAGAATGACATGATTACGCTGTATTACGACCTGTTGTTCGCGCTTTCGCTGGCTCTGATGATTGCCTATGTGTTCATGTGGCACAAGCACCTGGACATTCACATTACCCTTGTCTTTGTGCTTGTGCCCGTGATCAATCTGGGACACTGCCTCTTCAGCAGGGCGGAGAGCCTGGAGGCGGCGCTGATGGCCACAAAGCTGACCTACATCACCGGCTGCTACCTGTCCCCCATCATTATGTTCAGCGTGTTCGGCCTCTGCCACATCATCCTTCCCCGGTGGCTCCGGGCGGCGATCCTGGGCGCCGGCAGCGCCATATTCCTGTGCGCGCTGGGAATGGGGCGCAACACGCTGATCTACAAGTCCGTGTCCTTCCAGCCAGTGGACGGCGTGCCGACGCTCATCAAGGAGTATGGCCCGGTTCACACCGCCTACTACGCGCTGATCTTCTGCTGCTTTTTGCTCAGCATCGGCGCGATGATTTACAGCTACGTGCGCAAAAAGCAGGTTTCCCGCAAGCTGATCTACCTGCTGTTTTTGCCTGTGGCGATTTCAATGGCCTGCTTTTTCATCGGGCGCAGGCTGATCCGTGAAATAGAGCTGGCCCCTTCCGCCTACGTCGTCGCCATGGCGGTGTACCTGGTCATCGTTCACCGCATGTGCATGTACGATATCACGGACACCGCCATCGAATCGCTGGTACAGACCGGCGACACGGGCCTTGTATCCTTCGATTTCAAGCTGAATTACCTGGCCAGCAACGGCACGGCAAAGGCCGTCTTTCCCGAGCTGCTGGAGCTGACCGTGGACAGACCGGCCCTGGGCTCTGCCCTGATCAGGGACACGATGCTGACATGGCTAAAGGATTTCAGGCAGGACGAATCAAAATCCCAGGTACTTTACGAGCGCAACGGGCGCTTTTACATGATTCAGGCGGGCTACCTGCTCGACGATTACCGCAAGCGGGGCTACCAGCTCTTCATCACCGACGATACCGCCGACCGGCAGTACATCAACCTGCTCAGCAACTTCAACACCGAGCTTAAAAGCGAGGTGGCCGACAAGACGGCGCACATCGTGGAGATGCACGACAAGCTGATCCTGGGCATGGCCACCATGGTTGAAAGCCGCGACAATTCCACCGGCGGCCACATCCGGCGCACCAGCGAGGGCGTGCGGCTGCTCACCGCCCGGATCAGGTCTGACGGCGCGTTTGGCCTCACGGACGAATTCTGCAAAAACCTGATCAAGGCCGCGCCCATGCACGATCTGGGCAAGATCGCCGTGGACGACGCGGTGCTGCGCAAGCCGGGGCGCTTCACCCCCGAGGAATTTGAGAAGATGAAGGCTCACGCCGCCGAGGGCGCGCGCATCGTGCGCGAAATCCTGACGGGGGTCGAGGACGACGAATTCAGGCAGATCGCCGAAAACGTAGCCCACTACCACCATGAGCGATGGGACGGCTCCGGCTATCCCGAGAGGCTAAAGGGCGAGGAAATCCCCATCGAGGCCCGTATCATGGCCATCGCGGACGTGTACGACGCCTTGGTCAGCAAGCGGGTCTACAAGGAGAGCATGTCCTTTGAGCAGGCCCACGCCATCATCATGGACGGCATGGGCAGACACTTCGACGAACAGCTGAAGCCCTATTACCTCGCCGCAAAGCCCGATCTGGAGGCCTATTACGTCAGTCTCGAAAGCCAGGCGGGTTGATTTGAGCTGTCCCGCATTTACAATCATGACCACCGGCTTAGCCGGTGGTCATGATTTATTCAATGCTGTATCAGGCCTCCCAGGCCGTTCCCGTCAGAGCCTCCAGTATGCAGCCGCAGGCCCAGGGCATCAGCGCGAACCAGGTGCTGGCGGGCGACCCGTCCGGGTACCTTTCCGTCAGAAGCCCTTCGCAGTGGCAGAATCGCTCGCTCATCCAGCCGCGCTTGCCGTAATCGTATTCGCCGTCATAGCGGCTGCTCACCTGTCGGCTCCAGCCCACAGTGTCCGCAAGCCTGGCTTCTGCATAGGCGTCGCCTGTCTTTTCCACATAATAGGCCATATCGTCCACCACCGTGGAGGACATGGGATGGATGTGGGGATTGGTCACGGAGGTGATGCTGCCGCCGCAGCTGCTCCAGCCCAGCCGACTCAGCGGCGGCACCTTGATAGGCGAATTATAACAGAATTTGAAGGTAAACTCATAGGCCAGCGCGTCGCCCATGCGGCTCAAAATCGCGTCGTCACCGGTGAGAACGTGCAGCCAGTGCGCCGCCCGGATATACGCCAGCACGCCCTCCGAATCCACCTGCTTATCGATGTCCAGCGGCCCGCCATAGCAGGTCATGGGCACGATATAGGCGGCGTGGTAGCGCGCCTCGCTGACAAGCAGCGCCGGAAGCCGGCTCCTGTCCCCCGTCAGCGCCGCATGATACACCGCCGCCGTCAAACACCAGGCCCCGGACATGGCATCATAGCACAGCCCGGCGCCGGAGTTCTCCGAAAAGATATAGGGATACTCCCCGTCGCCGTTCCGGGAGCGCTCCGTGACCTCAAGAACCCGCGACACGTAATCCAGCCACGCCGGGTGCGCCGCGCCGTGCCGCGCTTCGAGGTCATAGGCCATGAGGATGTAATACAGCGCCTGGCCCACCAGATAGGCGGCGTGACCGGGCACAGGCTGCCGTTCATACCACCAGCCGTTATTGCCCCAGACGCCGTCCACCTCAGCGGTAAAGGGCAGCCCGTTTCGGGGATTGACGGAGGTTTCGACGATATGCTCGATGCAGCGCAGCGCCTGATCCCGCCAGTCGGCGCGGTTCAACCTGTGCGCCGCCCGGAGCATGGGCGCCGCCACCGAAAGCCCGTTCGTCCATGAGATCGATGGCAACGGGCGCACCTCGTTTTCGTGCTTGTCGTCAAACACAAACCCCGCGTAGGCTCTGCTGTCTTCCAGCCAGGCCGCTTCGGACACGGCCGCGGCAATATTCTCCACGACGTTATGCGCTGGCAGGCCCTCCCGTGGCGATTCATGGTAGCGCCCGTAGACCCAGCGCAACGCGCCGTCAATGGCCCGGGCGTCAAGCGCGGGATAGTCGAACACCGCCGCCTCAAACGTGAACGCCTCCCCCGCCCCGAGACAAAAAGCATTCCCGTCCAGATCTGCCCGGGGTTCAAAGTGGTGGGAATCCAAAAAGAACCACGGCGCGTTTTCATAGCCCAGCGTGTAGCTGACCTCACAGCGGCCCAAGTCGCAGCCAAAGCCCGCATACTGGTCAAACGCGCCCTGCGCGCCCGGCGTCCAGGGCTGCCTTTTATCATCCTTGCGCAGAGAATAGGGCGAGGCGCACAGCCCCGTCACCCGACTCGACGTAAAGGCCAGGGCCACGGGATGGGAAAGCCGGTCGCTGCGCACCATCCACCAGTCGGACGCGGGAAACGCCGTGGGCGCGCGCCGGAGCCGGGGCGTCCTGCTGTCCGACATCAGCGGCGCTTCACCGCGGTTTGTGCCGTACATGAACCCCGGCAGAAAGAAGCGCGGCGCATCCGATTCAAAGCCCAGGCTCATCCGCACGACGCCTACCCAGGCCCTTTCGTCCGGGTTGCGCACGGTCACGCCGCACAGCCAGGGGTCCGCCGCCGTGCCGCGGCCGCTTCGCTTCGTCCATTCGATGCTCAGCCCTGCCTGCTCCAGCGGCAGGTAGCCGCAGCCGTCCCCGGCGCGTCTGGCGGAAAACTTCAAATTCAACACGGTCATTCCCTCATTCGCGTTTCGTAAATCGAGAAATCTGCATTATACAGATGCCGGAAAAGGCGCCGCAGAACCGGTACGAGGATTATTCAGCGGCTGCTTAGTTTTTGATCAGACGGCGACCCCGGCCTCCGCGGCCTGCGCGGCCACATAGTCATAAGCCCGGCGATATTCCTCAAAGGTGGTCATATGCTCCAGCAGCACCGGCGCGTCCGCAGGCAGATACCGATCCATGATGCGCAGAATCCGCCGGAAATCAAGCGTGCCCTCGCCCGGGGAACACTCCTCCAGCACCGTCGTCAGGTGCGTGGGGTGCATCCGCGTATCCTTGATGTGGGTACTCTTGATATAGGGCCCCAGCTTGCTGAAGCACTCCTCCACAAAAACCTCCGGGGCCAGGTATCTGCGGGGGCAGTTGATCATGTTCACAAAGTCCATATGGGCCGCGAACTGCGCCCGATCCACATCCGCCAGCAGCGCCAGATAGGTATCCGGGCTGTCGGGCAGCATCCAGGGCATGGGCTCCAGACAGTAGAAGGCCGAGGACGGGCGCACGGCGTCAATGATTTCGCGCATGGACAGCACGACGCGCTCATAGGTCTCCGGCGCGAAATTGCTGCTGTCCGCGGCGTCCCAGCCCGCGGTCGAGGCGGTCCCCGCGATGTTCACGCAGCAGGCGATGCCCGTCTGCTCTGCCAGCGCCAGCTGTCCTACGGCGTAATCCTTCGCCTCCGCCGCCCGGGCGGGGTCAGCGTCGAACACATTCTTCCACACGCCGATCTCCGCGATCCTGACGCCGTGCTTCAGGCAGATTTCCCGGTAGGCGTCGACCTCACCCCGCGGCGTGCGGCAGTCAAAGGGCGCGGTGACCGCCTTGAAGCCCGATCTGATAAGCAGCTGCTCCCATTCCCCGGGACCTGCGAAGGGCCCCGCAACCGTTCCGCCCAACAGCATGTCGAACGCCTCCTTTGTCCTTCAGGGTCAGTTCAGCTCGCCCCAGGCGGCTTTCAGGCACTCTATGATGCCAAGGTGCTGGGGACAGGCCGCCTCACACGCGCCGCAGGCCACGCAGTTTTCCGGGGTCTCTCCCTTTTCCTTGATCTGCCGCAGCCCCCAATCCAGCTTCGGGTCGATCCCGTACAGCGAAACGTTGTTCCACACGGAAAAGGTTCCGGGAATGTTTACGCCGTTGGGACAGGGCATACAGTAGCGGCAGCCTGTGCAGCCGATCTTCGTGCGGGCCAGGTACGCGGCGCGCACGTCGTCCATCAGCTTCAGCTCCTCCGGGCTCATGATGTTGGGCTCCACGGTGTCGAATATGCGCAGATTGTCCTCGATCTGCTCCAGCTCGTTGCAACCGGACAGAACCGTGGCGATTTCGGGATGGTTGCACAGCCAGCGGAAGGCCCATTCCACGGGTGAACGCTTCACCGGGAAGGCATCGTACAGCGCCTGGACGTTCTCCGGGGCCTTGGCCAGCCGTCCGCCCAGCAGGCCCTCCATGATGACCACGGGGATGCCCAGACGGCCCGCCAGCTTAAGGCCCTTCGTGCCCGCCTGGTTGTCAACATCCATGAAATTGTACTGGATCTGGACCATGTCCCAGTCCCAGTCGTTGATGATGTACTCAAATTCATCATAGGGGCCGTGGAAGGAGAAGCATTTATAGCAAATCTTCCCGGCCTTTTTCATGTCGTCAAAGAACTCCGGCGCGCCGATGGACTTGAAGTACGCCCACTTTTTCTTGTTGATGCCGTGCATGAGATAGAAATCGATGTGGTCGGTTTGCAGCTTATCCAGCTCCTCCGCCAGAAGCGCCTCCATCTCCCGGCGGTTGTGAACAGCCTCCATAGGCATCTTCGTGGCGATGGTCACCTTATCGCGGTAGCCGTCCCGCAGGGCCTTTCCCAGCACGATCTCGGAAGTCCTGTCCAGATAGACATAGGCGGTGTCAATATAAGTCACACCGCCGTCGATAGCCCGGCGGATAAGCCCGATGGCCTTCTGCTCGTCGATGATGCTGTCGCCGGACGCGGCGCCGTTGAAGCGCATACAGCCCAGTCCAAAGGCGGAGCCCTGGATGTTCAGCTTGCCGAAGTTGCGGTATTTCATATGTACGCCTCCCATATCCATGTCGTGGTTGAATTAGGTATGACTTTATTATACAGGCCCGCCGGATTTCGCACAATCTTTTTACAGAGGATATGAGAATAGATCAAGATTATTATAGAATCGCTCATTGAAAAGAAACGTCCCTGGATGTATGTTACACAGGATTGAATAACGACGATAATCACACGGAGCTGGCTATGATGCATCCAAGGACCATGAACATGAGCCAGGGCAGGCCGCTGAAGCTGCTGACCCTGTTCGCCATTCCCCTGCTCATCGGCAATCTGTTCCAGCAGGCCTACAACCTGGCCGATTCCATCATTGTGGGGCGCTTCATCGGCGCGACGGCGCTGGCCGCCGTGGGCGCAACCAATTCCATATCGTTTTTGTTCTTTTCCGTGTGCAACGGCATCAGCGGCGGCGGGGGCATCGTCACGGCGCAATACTTCGGGGCCGGGGACGACGAGAAGGTATGCCGCGCCATCGTGAATTCAGCATACATCATGTTCAGCACATCGCTGGCCATGGGCGCCGTCGCCTTTTTGCTGACCCCCGCGGCCCTGGGTCTGCTGGGGACGCCCGCCGACATACTGCCCGACGCCATCACCTACATGCGCATGACCTGTCTGAGCGTGCCGCTGATCGCCGTGTACAACTACGCTGCCTCCATGCTGCGCGCCCTTGGGGATTCCCGCACGCCGCTGTACTTTCTGGTGTTTGCCTGCCTGCTGAACGTGGCGCTGGATCTGTTCTGCGTGCGCGGTCTGGGGATGGGCGTGTTCGGCGCGGCGCTGGCCACCATGCTGTCCCAGCTGCTGGCGGGCCTGGGCTGCCTGATCTTCGCGCTGCGCTCCAACCCCTATTTCATGCTCAGCCGAAAATACAGAAGGCTGGATTGGCAGATCATCCGCCACGCGGTACGTCTGGGGCTGCCGTTGGCGCTGCAATGGTCGATGATCGCCATTTCCACGACGGCCCTGCAAACGGTGGTCAACCGCTTCGGTACGGCGGCGGTGGCCGCGTTTACCGCCACGAACCGCATCGACCAGCTGACCCAGCAGCCCTTCGGCTCGCTGGGCATGGCGCTTTCCACCTATGCGGGGCAGAATTACGGCGCGAAGCGGCTGGACCGCGTGCGGGAAGGTCTGCGGGACGGTATGCTGGCCATGGCCATCTTCTCAGGAGCCATGTTCATCGTCATGCAGCTGTTCGGGCCGGCGATTATCACGGCCTTTGTCAGCGACGCGGAGGTCGTGGCTCTGGGCGGCAGGGCCCTTCGGCTGACCAGCTGCTTCTATGTGTTCCTGGGCACCATCTACATGACTCGCAGCACCCTCAACGGCGTGGGCGACACGCTGTTTTCCTTCATCAACGGGTTGATCGAAATGCTGTGCCGCATCCTGCTTCCCATGGGGCTTTCCCTCATTCCCACCGTAGGCGTGTGGGCCATATGGTGGACGGCGGGCCTGACCTGGGCCATCAGCGCCCTGGCGTGTCTGACGCGCTATATCGCGTGGAGCAAAAAGCGCGGGAAGGCAGCTTGACGCTCGCCGCTTCTATTCCTCCCTCCGCGCCTGGGCCGCCCTGCGGAACTGTCCCGGGCTCATGCCGCACAGCTTGTGAAACTGCCGGCTGAAATGCTCCGCGTTGCCGTAGCCGCACAGCGCGGCGACCTGCTGCACGCGGATCCGGGTGTGGGCCAGGTAGTCCTTGGCCATGCGCACGCGGCTGGCGATGACATCGTCCATACAGGAGACGCCGAACTGCCGCTTGTACAACAGCTGCAAATAGCCCGCGCTGATGTGAAGCTGCGCTGCCATGCCCGGCACGCTCCACGCCTGGCCCGGATGGCTGATGATGCGCCGGCGCAGCGCGGCCAGCTCCATGTGGTAATCCGCCTCAATGGGCAGGTCTATGTCCGCCCGCAGCTTTTGAAACAAAAGCGCCATCAGCTGGGAGATCACCGTCTCATAATTGTCCTGCATATGCTCCCAGGTGAGCAGCTGGAACAGGTTGTGACAGTAATCGGCGTCATGCACGGGAAAGGGACGGTTTTGAAGCGGAAACTGGGTGACATAGTTCTCATCAGAGTTGAATATGATCCAGTCATTGCTGTAATGCGCCTCGCACGCGCCGTAATGGACCGCGGCGTCGGGCGAAAACAGCGCCGCGTGATGCGCGGGATAGACGCGCTCGCCCTCCCCGCCGCAAAAGCGCAGAGGCGTATGGGTGAGTATGAGCAGATAATAGCCGTGCCCCGGAGGCACATGATAAACAAAATCAGAGGGATGCACGGCGTCATAGCCGATCATGCGAATCGCGTCCACAGTCCCACCGCCCTTTCGGTCCTCTTTGCCCGCCGCCGGTCCACGCATACAGCGCACGGCCGCGGCGCGTTTTATATTTTGGCTTTCTGAGAATACCCTTCGCGGAACCGACGGCTTGCGCCGACGGTTCTTAAAATGCGCTGATCGCAATACCATGGAATACCGCGTTAAGGAGGGATGGACATGCACGGAAATCTGTTCTATGGCTGCGCCACGGCGCTGGTGACACCCTTCAAGGGGAACCGAATCGACTTCGACACGCTGGAGCGACTGATCGACTGGCAGCTGGACAGCGGCGTGGACGCGCTGGCGGTGCTGGGCACCACGGGCGAGCCCGCCGCCATCACCCAGAGTGAGCGCGCCGCCATCATCGAATGTGCCGTTGAACGGTGCGGCAGGCGCGCGCCGCTGATCGTGGGCACCGGCAGCAACGACACCCGGCAGGCCGTGCGCCAGTCGATGGAGGCCGCCCGCCTGGGTGCGGACGCGCTTCTGGTGGTGACGCCCTATTACAACCGGGCAAACCGTGAGGGGCTGATCGAGCATTACACCGCGATTGCCGACAGCGTGGACATACCCGTCATCATGTACAACGTGCCCGCGCGCACGGGCGTGAACCTGGACGCGCTCACCGTGGCGGAGCTGGCGAAGCACCCCAATCTGTGCGCCGTCAAGGACGCTTCGGGAAGCCTCAGACAGCTGACCGACCTGGCCCACGCCTGCGGGGAGGGCGTGGCGGTCTATTGCGGCAACGACGACCAGGTGGTCCCCGCGATGGCGCTGGGGGCCAGGGGCGTCGTCTCCGTGGCGGCCAACGTCATCCCCGCCGAAATGCACGCCATGGCGGCGGACTGGCTCAGAGGCGAGACAAAGCGCAGCCTCGAGGCGCAGTTGAAATATCTGCCGCTGATCCGCTGCCTGTTTGACGAGGTCAGCCCCATTCCCGTGAAGGCCGCGCTGGCCATGCTGGGCAGGGTCGAAAACTCCCTGCGCCTGCCCCTGTGCCCGCTCGGCGACGATAAGCAGGAGCAACTGCGCCGAAGGATGAAGGATGTAGGCCTGATCGAATAACGCAAACAGGGGGGCTGTTCTCAAGGAGCAGTCCCCCGCGGTTTTCAAAGCATGTCGAAGAAGCTGAGCTGCTCCCCCCCGGAGCTGCTCCAATGGCGGCTCATCTCATCCAGCTTGGCCCCGTCAAGCTGCCCGAAGGGCACCGCGCCCCGGGCAATCAGCTGCCCGTTGCCGGGGAAGCCCTTCCAGGCATACACCCAATCGCAGGTGTGGTTCTGTATAGCGTCGACTTCTCCCCGGCGTCCGTCGGTGCTGAATATGAACGCGGCGTCCGCCAGCGAAAACAGCGCGCGGTTCCGTACAATGGCATGGTTGACGGTAAACAGCGCGTCTGGATGCTCCTGAGAAAGCACGGCGGCGCGCCCCTCGGCAATCATTTGGGCCAGGGCATCGTCCTTCAGGCGTTCGCACATGTCCCCGCCCAATATCTCCAGCAGTCTGCCGCCCTGCTCCGCCGCCATGGCGGCGGTCACGCGGGCCACCCCCGGCTCCCCGCCGGTGATGATGCCATAGCCCCTTTCGATCGCGCCGCCCACCAGCGCGGCCAGGTCCCGCCGCGCCTCGTCGGTGGTGCGGACGCCGCCAATGCCTGCGATGGCGACAGCGGGACCGCCCAGCAGCTTCGCGTCGCCGCAGAGATAGAAGCAGGGCGGCGCGTTCTGGCCCAGCTTGCGCTCCAGGCGCTCCGGGTAGGCCTCGTCGTACTGGGTGACGACTTCAATGCCCTGCGCCGCGAAGCCCTCCATGGCGTAGGTCAGCTGCACCCCCCGGTGCATCAGCGTGTAGACGCGATAGCCCTCCTCCTCGCTCAGCCCCAGGTAGATCATCAGACCGCTGATGTCCATTTCCATCAGTCTGCCAATGCTCTTGTAGCTGGAGGCGCGGGCGGCGGCCTCAAAGCGTCGAAACTCCTGCACACTCAGGGGACGGGCGTACTCCTCCTTGTTGGGCGATAGCGCCATGGTCAGTAGCATCGCCGCGTAGGCATCGTCGGTGTGAACCATATCAACCGCCCCCGGTTTCTTTGGGACAACTTTCTGTCCTTTTCACAATTCTACCACGCTCGGGCTCGTTTTGCAAGGGCGGCGCGCGCTTCAGGGCGAATCTCCCTCCAGCGCCCGGCGCAGCTTTTCCAGCGCTCTTTTTTCGATGCGGGACACATAGCTGCGGGAGATGCCCAGCCGCGCAGCGATTCGGTGCTGGGGCCAGGGCTCGCCATCGGCAAGCCCGCAGCGCAGCCGCACGACCTCCGCCTCCCTGTCCGTCAGCACCGCTTCCATCAGCCGCACAGCCCTGAGGGATTCGATGGCCGTCTCCGCCTCGTTGGGCACGATTTCGGGGTCGGTGCCCAGCAGGTCGCTGAGCTGCACGTCGTTGCCGTCCCGGTCCTGCCCGAGGCTCTCCCCCAGCAGCACCACGCCCCGGTTCTTGCGGTTTGCCCGAAGCGCCATCAGCATTTCATTTTCGATGCAGCGCGAGGCATAGGCCGTGAGCCGCCCCGCCTCGGGCCGGAAGGTCTGCACCGCCTTGATCAGCCCCAGAGATCCGATGGAGATCAGATCGTCCTGGTCCACCCCCGACTGGGCGTATTTCTTGGCGATGTGGGCCACCAGCCGCAGGTTGTGTTCGATCAGACTGGCGGCGGCCTCCCGGTCCCCGGCAAACATACGCTCGATGAGCGCCTGCTCCGTTTCACCGTCCAGGGGCTTGGGAAACGACGTGCGGGCGCTGATATGCAGCATCAGCAGCCAGCCGCTTTTGGACAAGAGCATGAGGATTCCAGGCAAAAACATAGGGCTTTCCTCCTTTTGGAAGTCTGCCCTACATTCTATGCGATTGTATTCGGCGCTTTTCGACGTTTTTTGCGGGGCGCAAGGTCTCCCGCCATTACTGCGCGCTGCGCCTGATCGCCTGCTGCCGGTCGTATTCCTCCCACAGAGGCCTGTAGCGCGCCACATTGGCCTCATGCTCCGCCTTGGAGATGGAGAAGGTCAGACGCCCGGATGTGGGCTCCGTCGCGCAGAAGTACAAATAGCCCTGCTCGATATACGTCATATCCGGCTTTTGCGCCGCCTCCAGCGCCGCCACGGAGGGATTGCAGATGGGACCCGCGGGCAGGCCCGGCACGTAATAGGTGTTGTAGCTGTTGGCCGCGCCGGTGTCCTGCTCGGTCAGCGCCAGCTTGTGTTCGCCGGTGAGATAGGTCACCGTCGGGTCGCTCTCCAGCTTCATGCCCAGCTTCAGCCGGTTGTGGAACACCGCGGAAACCCGGGCATAGTCCTCCCGGCTGGCCGCCTCCTTTTCGATCATGGAGGCCAGCGTGACGGTCTGGTCCATGGTGAGGGTACTTTTGAAGGACTCGACCTCGTGGTAAGCGCCCTCTTCATCGGTGTAATACTCCGTATGATCGGCATAGTATACGTTGTCGATCACCTTGTTGTGCTGGTCCAGCAGCGTGTAGATGATGCTCTCCGCCGTGGCGGAGGTGAACACGCGGTAGGTATCCGGCGCAAGGTAGCCCTCCAGCGCGTATTTCCGTCCCGCCAGCGTGCCGGCATTCTGGGCGTCGCGCAGGGCATAGGAGCTGCCCACAAAGCGGTCTACATCGTTGCACAGCTTCAAGAATTCCGTGGTGTTTTCCAGCGCGCCGACGCTGACGAGATAGTTTGCGATGTCCTCGCAGGTCCAGCCCGGCACAATGGTAATCACGCGCTCGTTGGTCTGGCTGCCGGAGGTCAGCTCATCGATGATCTGGTCGATGTTCATGCCGCCGGACAGCTTGAAGGTGCCGTAGCTCAAGGAATTGGTCAGCCCCTTGAACTGCACCAGATATTTGAACACGCGGCTGTCCCGCAGCAGGTTGGCCGCCTGCAGGCGCTCCCCGATCTGGCTGACAGTTTCGCCGCTGTCGATCTGGAAGGTGACGGTCTCGGCGTTTTCCGCCTGCACGGGCGCGAAAAATGCGCCGTAGATGCGGTCATAGCCAATGGACACGATGCCGATGACCATCAGCACGCTGCACAGGAAGATAAGCACCGGCCTGAGCAGCTTCCACAGCCACGCATACCAGTACAGCCCGTATTCGCGGTCCTCATGCAGGGAGCGTATGTTATACTTTTCCGATTGAAAGACGGGCTTGCGCCGCTGCGCGCGCCTCTTTCGCTTCTGTGCCATTTATGCCTCCAAAACTACCCCTGGGCCAGCATGTCCAGATCCACCCCGGCCACGTCCGCCAGGATCTTGAATATATCGGACAGCATCCGCTGGAAGCGGAACTCCGCCATCAGAAAGGCGCTCACATCCGGGTTGAATTGCAGCAGCGCGCCGATCTGCTGCAAGCGCTGCAAATCCTCCTCGGGCATGTTTTCACCCGCGGCCAGCTTCGCCTGCATCCTGAATTGCAGGCGCTTGTATTCGTCCAGCAACGCCTTGTTGGTGCCGTCGTCATAGGCCACATCCTTCAGGCGCATATATTCCCGGTATTCCTCGCTGTCCTTCAGCGCCCTGGCCAGCGCGTGGGCCTGATCGTATGGATTCATGCTCTTCCTTCTCTTTCTTGGACGTATTGGCTGCCCGCAAGGTTGCGCCGCGGGCATATCTGTCGGGCGGCGCGGGCGGAACAGTCCCCATCCGTCCCTTCCACCGGGATGCGCTCATGGGGCGCCGTGCCGCAAGCCGAACGATTTCCGTCGCCCGTTATATTTCCACAATGATCGGCAGGATCATGGGGTTGCGCTTGATGGTATCATAGATATAGCGCTGCACGGATTCCCGCACATCGTTCTTCAGGCGGTTCCAGTCGGTGGAATCGATGGGACCGAAGGCGTCGATGGCACGCATGGCGGCCTCCCGCGCGCCGTCCACCAGCTCGTCGGACTCCCGCACATACACGAAGCCGCGGCTGATGATATCCGGGCCGGAGACCACCGTACCCAGCTCATGATCCAGGCCCATCACCACGATCAGCAGGCCATCCTCGGACAGATGCTTGCGGTCGCGCAGCACCACCGCGCCCACATCGCCGATGCCCAGCCCGTCGATCAGCACGGAGCCGCTGGGCACCACGCCGGTCACGTCGATGGAATCCGGGCCCAGCTCGATCACATCACCGATCTCCACCATCACGATGTTGTCGTCGCTCATGCCCAGAGACCTGGCGAGATTGGCATGGTGGTAAAGATGACGGTACTCGCCATGCACGGGGATGAAGAACCGGGGCTTGATCAGCGTGTGCATCAGCTTGAGTTCCTCCTGGCGCGCGTGGCCGGAGGTGTGAACCTCGGCGAGGGATTCATAGATCACGTTCGCGCCGATGCGGATCAGCTGGTTGATCACCCGGGAGACGGACTTTTCGTTGCCGGGAATCGGAGTCGCGGAGATGATGACCATGTCGCTCTCCCGTATTTCCAGCTTGTGATGCTCGGCAAAGGCCATGCGGGACAGGCCGCTCATGGGCTCCCCCTGACTGCCGGTGGTGACGACGGCGATCTTCTCATCGGGATAGCGGTCGATGTCCTCCGCGGTGATCAGCATCCCATCGGGAATCTTCAGATAGCCCAGCTGCATGGCCACCTTGGACACGTTCACCATGCTGCGCCCCATCAGGCATATCTTGCGGTGGAAGCGCTCGCAGCAATCCACCACCGACTGGATTCGGTGGACGTTGCTGGCAAACATGGCGATGATCACGCGACCCGTGGCCTTCTGGAACTGGTCGTTGAAGGTGGCGGCCACCTTTCTTTCCGACATGGTAAAGCCCGGCCGCTCGGCGTTGGTGGAATCGCACAGCAGCGCCAGCACGCCCTCGCGGCCCAGCTCCGCCAGGCGACCGAGGTCAATGGGCGCGCCGTCCATGGGGGTATAGTCCACCTTGAAATCGCCGGTATGCACGACGGTGCCCACGGGCGTGCGCACCGCCAGCGCGCAGGCCCCGGCGATGGAGTGGTTGACATGTATAAATTCCACCGAGAAGCAGCCGGCCCTGATCACGTCGCCCTCGCTGACCACGTTCAGCGGCGCGACGTTTTGCAGCCGATGCTCCCGCAGCTTGTTTTCGCACAGCGCCAGCGTCAGCTTCGTACCATACACCGGGGCGGGCAGGTTTCGCAGCACATAGGGCACCGCGCCGATATGGTCCTCGTGGCCGTGGGTGATAAAATAGCCCCGTATCTTTTCCCGGTTGTGTTCCAGATAGCTGGTATCCGGAATCACCAGATCCACGCCGGGCATATCCTCTCTGGGGAATATGGAGCCCAGGTCGATTACGATAATGTCATTTTGATATTCCAATACTGTCAGGTTCTTGCCGATTTCACCAAGACCGCCCAGCGGAATGATCTTCAAACGCGCGTCTTTGTTTTTTCTGGACAAAACACAGCCTCCTTTTCACGAAAGTTTTTTGATGATATATTATACGCCGCCGCTCACAGGCGAACGCATGATTCGCAGGTTTGAATATGCCGGACTTCGCCACAGCATACCAATATAAGTATAGCACAATTTCCGATAAAATCACAGTCAGGGCCGTGTCTTTATCGGAAATTGTGCGTAAAAATCGCGGTATACCGCTGATCAGACGCGCTTTTCTCTCTGTAACGTCGGCGGCGCCTGTCGTTCGCCCAGAGATCCACCAGCGTCAGGCGGTTTTGCCCGGGTTCTCAGGCTTCATATTCTCTGAGAGATAGGTTCTGACTTTTGCCATGCCCATCCTCCCTTCAATTCAGCAGCCGGTCGAGTATCGTCATCAGCGTGCCCTTCGCCCCCGGCCCGGCGGTGGCGCCCACACAGCTGGGACAGCCGTCCCGGCAGGGGCAGGCAGTGAGCAGCTCCCGCGCCCGGGCAAACAACTCCCGGTCCATCTCATACACCCGGTCGGACAGACCGATGCCCCCGGGCACGGAATCGTAGAGATAAATGGTGGGGCTGCCGGTGAAGGTGTCCTTCACGTGATAGACCACGCTCACGTCCTGGGGCGCGCACATGAGGTACATGGGCGCGATATGGCGGATCAGGTGGGAAAGGCCGATCAGCGCGTTTTTGAGGGGCTCCGGCTCAAAGGACTGCTCCAGCGACGCCGGCAGCGTCCACCAAGCCGCCGTGGTCTGCATCTCCAGCTCCGGCAGCGTCACCGGGCCCCAGCCCAGGTTCTCATGGGTATCGAAGGCGATCTTCTTGAAAACCGTCACGATGGAGGAGGTCAGCACCTCGCCCCGGGCGCGGGTCAACGGCCCGGTCTGCTCCCGTTCAAACTCATCCAGTACCTTGAGGCTGGTGGTCAAATCCGCGTCGGTATAGTAGCCCACGTCCACCCGGCGAATATACGCCTTCTTGTCGTCAAAATCCAGCTCCTCCACCTGGTATTGCGTGCCCTCGTGCATATAGATGGCATATTTGTGCAGCAGCATCGGCACGGTAAAGCGGTCCATTTCGCCGATGACCCGGTGCTTTTTGGGGTCGGTGATATCCACAATCAGGAAATTCTGGTCGCTGGCGGAGCGCAGGTTGATGCCCGCCTGGGGAAACTCCTCCGCCATCCAGTAGTACTTCCCCGCCACCTGTCTGAGGATGTTCTCATCCCGCAGGTAGTCCAGCAGCTCCCGGGTGTCATCCACATCCTCGAAGCGCTCCCCCTCCTCGAAGGGCAGCTCATAGGCGGCGCACTTCATGTGGTTGAGCAGGATATACAGGTTGTCGGGGTTGATCAGCGCCTGCTCCGGCGACTGGCTGAAGAAATACTCGGGGTGCTGGATGATGTACTGGTCCAGAGGGCTCGACGTCGCCACCACGATCAGCAGCGAAACGCTGCCCCGCCGCCCCGCGCGCCCGGCCTGCTGCCAGGTGGAGGCGATGGTGCCCGGGTAGCCGCACAGCACGCAGGCGTCCAGCTGGCCGATATCGATGCCCAGCTCCAGCGCGTTGGTGGAAATGACGGACGTGATGCGGCCCGCGCGCAGCTCCCTCTCAATCTCCCGCCTCTGGGTGGGCAGATAGCCGCCGCGGTAGCCCCGCACCTTTCCCGCGTTGCCCAGCGGGTCGCGCACCATGTCCTTCAGGTAGCGGGTCAGCACCTCCACCGTCAGCCGCGAACGGGCGAACACGATGTGCTGTACCCCGTTTCGAAGCAGCGATGCGGCGATCCGGCGGGTCTCCGGGATGCTGCCCGCGCGGATGCCCAGCTGGGCGTTCACCACGGGCGGGTTATAGAACACCACGTGCCGCTCCCCCGCGGGCGCGCCGTTTTCATCGATGAGCAGCATACTGCGGCCCGTCATGGTCTCGGCCAGCTCCTTCGGATTGCGGATGGTGGCGCTGCAGCAGATGAAGGTGGGATGCGCGCCGTAAAATTCACAAATGCGCTTGAGCCGGCGCAGCACGTTGGCCAGGTTGGAGCCGAACACGCCCCGGTAGGCGTGGATCTCGTCGATGACCACGTATTTCAGGTTTTCAAACAGCTTGACCCACTTGGCGTGGTTGGGCAGAATGCCCTGGTGCAGCATATCCGGGTTGGTGACCACCACGTGGCCCGCCTGGCGTATGGCGGAGCGCGCGGCGGCGGGCGTATCGCCGTCGTAGGTATACGCCTTGATCTCGGCTCCCATGTCCTGGATCATACTGTACAGCTCCGCCACCTGGTCGCTGGAAAGCGCCTTGGTGGGAAACAGGTACAGCGCCCGGGAGGCCTCGTCCTTCAATATGGATTGCAGCACGGGGATGTTGTAGCACAGCGTCTTGCCCGAGGCCGTGGGGGTGACCACCACCAGGTCCTTCCCCGCCAGCGCGGCCTCGATGGCCCGGCTCTGATGGATATAGGGGCGATTGATGCCCCGCCGCGCCAGCGTCCCGACAATGCGCGCGTCCAGCTCCGCCGGAAAATCGTCGTACTTCGCAGACCTGGCCGGCATCACCTGCCAGCTGGTCACATTGTCCATGAAGGACGGGTTTTGCCTGAGCTTTGAAATGTATTCTGCGATATTCATAGATTATTGAACGAAGGACGACCCCTGTCAGCCCTCCACAATCACCATCTCCGTGCCCTCCACGGCCTCGTTCACCAGCGCCTCCACGTCCAGCCCGGATTCCACCTTGGGCATGGTGTCCAGCTTGGGCTTGGTGATGGGATGCCGGGGGGTGAAAACGGTGCAGCAGTCCTCATAGGGCAGTATGGAGGTTTCGTAGGTATCGATTCTATTGGCGATGTCCATGATCTCGGTCTTGTCCAAGCCGATCAGCGGGCGGAACACCGGCATGTCCACCACGGCGTCCGTGCAGACCAGGGCCTCCATGGTCTGAGAGGCTACCTGGCCCAGGCTCTCGCCGGTGATGAGCGCCAGCGCGCCAAAATCCCGGGCGATGCGCTGGGCAATGCGCATCATGAACCTGCGGGTGATCAGCGTGCCCAGTTCATCCGGACACTTTTCATGGATTTCCAGCTGGCACTTGGTGAAGGGCACCATGTATACACGCATACCGCCGGAGTACCACGCCAGCTTCTTCGCCAGCTGCAGCACCTTGTCCCTGGCCAACTCGCCGGTATAGGGAGGGCTCTGGAAGTGTATGGCACACAGGCGCACGCCCCGCTTCATCAGCTGATAGCCGGCCACCGGGGAATCGATGCCGCCGGAGAGCAGCAGCGCCGCCTTTCCGCCGGTGCCCATGGGCATCCCGCCCACGGCCATGATTTCCTCCACGCAGATATAGGCGTTGTCCCGAATTTCCACCATCAGCCTGTGGCGGGGCTTGTGAACATCCACCGTCAGATTGGGGTTGGCCTCCAGCACCCGGTGGCCGATCTCCGCGGCAATCTCCATGGAATTCATGGGGAACTTCTTGTCGCTGCGCTTGCCCTGCACCTTGAAGGTGCCGGAATAGCCCTGCATCATCTTCACGCTCTGCTGCGCGATGACCTCAAAATCCTTTTCCATCTCCACAGCGGGGCTGACGGAATAGACGCCGAACACCTTGCTGACCCGGTCAATGCAGGCCTGCATGTCCTCAAAGCCGGACACATAGACCCGGGAATCGGACAGCCAGACGTGGCCGCCCAGGGGCTTTACGGCCCGTTTGATGTTATCGGTAAGCACCTTCAAAAAGTGAGGGCGGTTCGCGCCCTTCAAAAAAACCTCGCCATATCTTACGAGCAATACATCCTGCATGGGATTTTATCTCCTTTGGAACCGCTTGAGCTGATCGTACAGCGCGCCGATCCGATCCGCGGCATAATCAATTTCCTCCACCGTGGTGTGCGGGCTCAGGCTGAAGCGTATCGCCCACTCCGCCGTCCTAGGGCTGACGCCCATGGCCGTCAGCACAGAGCTGACCTTGAGCTTTTTGGACGAGCAGGCCGAGCCTGTGGAGACGTACACGCCCTCGCCCTCCAGTGCGTGGAGCATGACCTCGCCCCGCACGCCGGGAAAGCCCAGGTTGACAATGTGCGGCGCGGCGACCTCGGGCGCAGGACCGTTCACCAGCACGTCCGGCACGGCGCTTCGCACCGCCTCGATCAGGCGCAGCTTCTTTGCCATCAATTCAGCGGGCATATCCGCCCCCAGGGCGCACATTTCCGCGACCGCGGCGGCAAGGCCCGCGATGCCGGGGGTATTCTCCGTGCCGGAGCGCAGCCCGTTTTCCTGGCCGCCGCCCAGCTGCCTGGGTAAAAGGCGCACGCTCTTTTTCACAATCAGCGCCCCTATGCCCTTGGGGCCGTGCAGCTTGTGGCCGCTGAGGCTGTACAGATCGGCATATCGCATGTCAAAGGGCACGCGCAGATAGCCCTGCACGCCGTCCACATGGATCAGCGCGCGTCCGTTCACAACACTGTGCAGCCGCCGCGCGTCCAGCAACGCGCCGGTTTCGTTGTTCACCTGCATACAGCTGACCAGGGAAGCGCCGTCCGCCAGGACCCTTTCCAGCTCGTCCCATTTCAGCTGACCTTCGCCGTCCACCCCGATCACGCGCACGTCGTGGCCCTGATCTGCCAGGGCGTCGAAGGCTGCGCGCACCGAGGGATGCTCCACCGCGCTGACGGCCAGCACCTGTCTGTCGCGCATACGCCCCACGGCGCCCAGAATGGCCAGGTTGTTGGCCTCGGTGCCCCCGGAGGTAAAGATCAGCTCACAGCCCTCTCCGCGCACGGGCGCAAGCAGGCGCTCCCGGGCATTTCGCAGCTCCCGGAAGACCTCCACCGCGCTCTTATAGACCGAGGAAGGGTTGTAATATCCCTCGCGCATACAGCGCGACATGGCCTCCACCGCCGCCTCGCAGGGCCGGGTGGTAGCGCTGTTGTCAAGATATGCCTGTTTCATGCTCTCTTCCCGAAGGCTCAGCTGATGCGCGGCGTATGCGAATCGCCGGCCACCCTGGCGGGCCCGAGGCTGCTCTGCTTGCCCTCCGCGTCATACCAGACGCCCTTCGGCAGATAGTTCTTGCTGCGGATCATGGCCACCATCTCGTCCGTCAGCTCCAGTATGATGACGTGCTTGATGCCCTTCTTCTGGAAGTAGAAATAATACAGGTTGGCCTCGCGGTTCACAAACCAGTTGTGGCGCTTGATGCCCGGCTCATTCAGCGTCTTGACAAAGGCGGGGCCGGCCGCAGGGCCGCAGCGAATGACGTCCTTCATTTCCAGGGCTGTCAGGTATTTGCGCCGCTTGTTGTTCAGCACTCGGGAGACGTCCAGGTTGCCGTTGGTGAAGGTGTAATCATATTCCACGCGGCAGGAGTCGGACAGCCGCCACAGTCCAAAGGCGCCTCCGCCGAAGGCCACCGTCAAAAGCAGGCTCTGCCAGGAGAACATGATGCCTCCCGTCTCCGGGTTCATGCGAATGATATTCGACAGCCCGAAGGCCGCGACGATTGCGAACGCAATGATGAAAAACCAGCTCACAAAATACAAAAGCGTAAACAACCCCTGCCGCTTTCTGAATGCGACAATTTCCAGAAAATCATCCATAGTCAGCACCTCCGGGCCGCGCCGCCGAAAAGGGCCGCGCTTCGCCAAGTCAGATTTTTACTCATTAATTATATCACAATTTTCCGCTTTGTCGATACTTAAACATAAAATTGACCAACATTTCTTTGTGCCGCGCCGCAAAATGTGCTATACTGTATTATGTAGTTTTATAGGCTTTCACAACACGCAGGAGGATTGACCTTGAAGTGCCCTTATTGCGGCAGCGTTTGCGCCGACGACGCGCTGTACTGTCCAAATTGCAAGCAGCCCCTGCCCACGTCCCGGGATGAGGACGAAAGGGCTGAAAGACATATAAAGGAAAGGCGCACCCCGCTGCAGCGGGCGCTGATCGTGCTGGCGGTCGTCGCCTTCGCGGTGGGGCTGGCCATCGGCGCGTATAAGCTGATCAATTGGATTCAAAGCTACCAGCTGACCCGGCTGTACACCCGCGGCGCTTACACACCCACGCTCTCCACAGTGCGCATGGACGATCTGCGCCAGGGCCACGCCATCATATTCTACGGCAAGGACGGCGACCAGATCTTCCTGCCGGAGATGAACCGTTCCCTCACCGTGTGCGGCGGCACCGCCCGCATAGAGGTGGCGGATTCCGACTGGTTCGGACTGAGCGTGGCGGAGGTGCAATACGCGGATGTGACCCTCTCCCCCATGCTGATCTCCGAAAATGGCAAAAAGACCGCCCTGCCCCCATTCAACTTCCAGATTGAGGTGCCAGAATCGCCGCTCTTGGTCTCAAGTCCCGCTCAGGACCGCGTTACCGTGGTCACGGGCGTATATCCACTGGTGCTGAACGTGGTGCCGGGCAGCACGGTGTTTGTCAACGGCGAGGACGTGACCGCCTCCGTGGATCGCAGCGGCCTGCTGTCCACCTATGTGGGCGTCAAGCCCATCGGCGACAACGTCATCACACTGATCGTGCGCACGCCCCAGCACCGGGAGTGCCGCCGCGAGGTGGTCATCTTCCGCCAGCAGTACGATATTGAGCTGGAGCTGGATACCACCGTCAGCGACATAAGCTCCGCGCGGACCATGGCCGTCACTGGCACCACGGAGCCCGGGGCCATCATCTCCGTGGATACCGACTACATCCCCGAAAGCCTGTCCGTGGACATGGTCACCGGCCGCTTCTCCTTCATCGCCCGCTTCACCACCTACGGGCAGAACATCGTCCGCTTCCGGGCCAGCAAGGAGGGCAAGCAGGACGCCGTCATCAGCTTCCCCGTCAATTACAAGCCCTCCCTGGCGGAGATGTCCGGCAAGGCCTGGGCCATGGATTACGCGCAGCTGCGCGTGATGTTCGAAAACTGGCGGTACCAGAGCTTCGCCTGCAAGGGACAGCTGCTGGACAGTGTTACCGAGGGGGACGCCACCTACCTGATCATGAACGTGGGCAAGGACGAGCAGCAGCTGGTGGTCCTGGAGAACCAGACCAGCGTCGCAAATCCCACTCTGGGCAGGCGCTACACCGCCTACGCCTATGTGGACGGCCAGTACATGTACCAGAGCCAGTACTATCCCAAGCTGGTGGCGCTGTATATGGATGTGACGGACTGACAGACCGATTTGCGCCGCAAATC
>JAFUCP010000172.1 GCA_017459565.1 Clostridia bacterium
GAGCAGCAAAGCCGCCGTGGCCAGCGTGGACGCGAACGGCTGGGTGGCGCCCCTGGGCGAGGGCAAGGCGAAGATCACCGTCACGACGCACAACAAGAAGAAGGCGACCATCGCCGTCACGGTGGTGGACCCCAACAAGCCGCTGGGCATCGGCATTTCCCAGGGCAAAGCCATCACGCTGAAGGTGGGCGAGGGCGTACAGCTGTGGCCGGTGATGAACCCGGCGACGGCTCAGAGCGCCCTGACCTGGACCAGCGGCAAGCCCGCCGTGGCCGGCGTGGACGCAAACGGCTATGTCACGGCGCTGAAGAAGGGCAAGGCGAAGATCACCGTCACCACCTACAACAAGAAGAAGGCCACGATCACCGTGAACGTGGTGGAATGAGGATTTTGCTAACGGCAACGTCGCAGCGCTCAAAAGGGCAAGGCGAAGATCACCGTCCTGACCTACAACAAGAAGAAGGCCACCATCACTGTGAACGTGGTGGAAGGAGGATTTTGGCATCGTTTCACGGGGGAGCCGCTTACCGGCTCTCCCGTTTGATTGGAATTGTACATGATCAGGAAAACGGAACGCTTTTCGGGTCGGCGGCATCCGCAGGATGGCGCCGACAATCATTTGGCTAAGGCTTTGATTTGGAACCTGTTGCGCACTGTCATTTGGGCTATCCCCAGAGGGAAAGGCAGTATCCCGCTGTTCGCTGTAACAGAGCCGGAAGGCGACCTCATCCGACCCGCCGCGGGCGGCGGCCCACCTCCCCAAAGGGGAAGGCAATTATATTCCGCGCCGCCATCCAGCCTTCCTCAAAGGGAAGTTTTGGGGGCGGTATCGCCAAGATGACGACATTGCATGAATGAGGCGGCTCCGTTTTCGCACGCGCGGCGGCTCTGACGGGGCTTCGCAAAATATTAACATTTGAAAAACTGAAAACCCATTGACAAAAATCCCCGGCGGTTGTATATTATCTCCAGTCGTTAGCACTCGACTCCTTTGAGTGCTAACAGACGAGAGGGAGCGAAAGGGGAGAGGCCAAATGCAGCTGGATGAGCGAAAGTATTTGATCCTGCAGGCCATCATCGATGATTACATCATGACGGCGATGCCCGTGGGCTCCCGCACGATCTCCCGAAAATCGGGCGTCGGCTATTCGCCCGCGACCATTCGCAACGAGATGAGCGATCTGGAGGAGCTGGGCTATCTGGACCAGCCCCACACCTCGGCGGGGCGGGTGCCGTCCAACAAGGCTTATCGGCTGTATGTGGACCACCTGATGAAGACCGTCAAGCTCACCAGCGACGAGCGGGAGAGGATGCACGAGCATCTGCTGTCCAAGTCCAAGCAGGTGGAGGGCGTGATCCGCAGCGCAGCCGGGGTGTTGAGCGACGCGACGAAGTACACCTCCGTCATCGTGGCCCCGAAGCTGGGCACGCTGCGCATCAAGCATGTGCAGCTGGTGCCGGTGGCGGAGCGCACGGCCCTGATGGTGATCGTCACCAATGCGGGCATCGTCAAGGACGCGATCATCCGCGTGCCGGAGGGCATGGATGCCGACGATCTGTATGCCATTTCCCGCATGTTGACCCAAAAGCTGGCGGACAAGCCGCTGGAGGCCGTGCGGCAGGCATTTTCGGAGCTGCTGCGCAACGCGGAGTACAACCGCAGGCTGCTGGGGGAGACCCTGTCGGTGATCGAGCAGCGGCTGGAATCCGGCCCGGACGCCTCGGATGTCATCGTGGGCGGGCCCGGCAACATGCTGGAGTATCCCGAATACAGCGACGTGAACAAGGCACGCAGCTTTCTGGCGGTGCTGGAATCCAAGGATACGCTGCGCAGGCTGGTCAACCGGGACGGCGGCATGGAAATCACCATCCGCATCGGCCCGGAGAACCAGGTGCCGGAGCTGAACGACTGCTCCATCGTCACGGCCAGCTACCGCGTGGGCGATCATTCCAATGGCACGCTGGGCATCATCGGTCCCACGCGCATGAATTACAACCGGGTGATATCGGTGCTGGACTTCATGGGTCGGGCGCTGAGCGACGTGCTTTCTGAATATCGTTAGAGGAGCGTATGGAACATGAAGAAGAAGGACAGGGACAAGGACAAGACGCCGGTCCAGGAGCCGGCGGCCGAGCAGGAGCAGGCGCCCCAGCAGGCGCAGGGCGAGCCGGTCGAGGCCGAGGCCGAGGCCGAGGGCGAGGCCAGCGTGGCGGAATGGCAGGCCGCGCTGGAGCTGGCGGTGAAGCAGCGGGACGAATTGAAGGATTCGCTGCTGCGCGCCCAGGCGGATTTCCAGAATTTCAAGCGCCGCAACCAGACCGCCCGCAGCGACGGCTATGAGGACGGCGTGCGCGAGAGCATCGCGGCCATGCTGCCCGCCATCGACAACCTGGAGCGCGCGCTGGACGCCGCTGAAAAGGCCGAGGGCGGCGAAGCGCTGGCCGAGGGCGTCAGGATGACGCTGAACACGCTGCTTGAGGGTCTGAAGCGCTTCGGCTTTGAAGAGGTTCCCGCCCTGGGCCAGGACTTCGACCCCGAGCTTCACAACGCCGTGATGCGCGAGGCCGGGGAGGAACCGGGCAAGGTGCTGGAGGTATTTCAGAAGGGCTACCGGGTGAAGGACAAGATCATCCGATACGCCATGGTGAAGGTTTCCGTCGAAGAATAAGCGCTTCGACATGATATATGCCAACAACGAACATTTCGACCATATAGGACATTATAGGAGGAAAAGACAATGAGTAAGATTATCGGTATCGATCTTGGCACCACCAATTCCTGCGTATCCGTCATGGAAGGCGGCGAGCCTGTCGTCATCGCGAACGCCGAAGGCGCCCGCACCACTCCGTCCGTCGTGGCGTTCTCCAAGAACGGCGAGCGCCTGGTGGGCCAGGTCGCAAAGCGCCAGGCCGTCACCAACCCGGACCGCACCATCATCTCCATCAAGCGCGATATGGGCACCGACCGCAAAATCAGCATCGATGGCCATAACTACACCCCGCCGGAGATCAGCGCCATGATCCTGCAAAAGCTGAAGGCGGACGCCGAGAGCTATCTGGGCGAGACTGTGACCGAGGCCGTCATCACTGTGCCGGCTTACTTCTCCGACGCCCAGCGCCAGGCCACCAAGGACGCCGGCCGCATCGCGGGCCTGGATGTGCAGCGCATCATCACCGCGCCCACCGCCGCGGCGCGGGCCTACGGCCTGGACAAGGGCGACGCCCACAAGATCCTGGTGTACGACCTGGGCGGCGGCACCTTCGATGTGAGCCTGATGGAGGTCGGCGACGGCATCTTTGAGGTGCTGGCCACCGCCGGCAACAACCGCCTGGGCGGCGACGACTTCGACCAGCGGCTGATCGACTACATCGCCGAGGAGTTCAAGAAGGAAAACAACATCGACCTGCGCCAGGACCGCATGGCCCTGCAGCGCCTGAAGGAAGCCGCCGAGAAGGCAAAGATCGAGTTGTCCGGCATGATGAGTACCAATGTGAACCTGCCCTTCATCACCGCGGACGCCACCGGCCCCAAGCACCTGGACGTGACCATCAGCCGCGCCAAGTTCAACGAGCTGACCAGTGACCTGGTGGAAAAGACCGTGGGCCCCATGACCCAGGCCATGCGCGACGCCGGCGTGAGCGCCAGCGATATCGACAAGGTGATCCTGGTGGGCGGCTCCACCCGTATCCCCGCCGTGCAGGAGGCCGTGCAGCGCATCACCGGCAAGGAGCCCTTCAAGGGCATCAACCCCGATGAGTGCGTGGCCGTGGGCGCCGCCATCCAGGGCGGCGTGCTGGGCGGCGATGTGAAGGACATCGTGCTGCTGGATGTCACCCCGCTGTCTCTGGGCATCGAGACCCTGGGCGGCGTGTTCACCCGCCTGATCGAGCGCAACACCACCATCCCCGTCAAGCAGACCCAGGTGTTCTCCACCGCCGCCGACGGACAGACCAGCGTGGACGTACACGTGCTGCAGGGCGAGCGCGAAATGGCCGCCTACAACAAGACCCTGGGCCGCTTCCAGCTGACCGGCATCGCTCCCGCGCCCCGCGGCGTGCCGCAGATCGAGGTCAC
>JAFUCP010000173.1 GCA_017459565.1 Clostridia bacterium
CTATCTTGCCGCCAACGCCGAAAGGCCCGAAATCTTCGAGTATCCCAAGACCGAGCGCCTCGTCACCGAGGACGGCCAGCGCTTTTTCGATTCGTAACCCCGTCCCAAAAGCAACCCCCGGAGGGCATCCCCCCGGGGGTCATTTCTTTACGCGGCCTGCGCCGCCGTCCCATCCATGCTTTCGCCCAGCTGCCTGCGGGTCCTGGCCACCAGGGCCAGGGTGATGGCGAAGGTCAGCACGTCGGACACGGGCATGGAATACAGCACGCCGTCCAGTCCGAAGAACCGGGGCAGCAGCAGCGCGAAGCCGACGCCGAACACCACCTCGCGGATCATGGACAGCGCGGTGCTTTCCAGCGCGCGGCCCATGGCCTGCAAATAGATGAACGCGCCCTTGTTCACCGTGGCCAGCACGGTCATGCACAGGTAAATCCTGAAGCAGCGCACCGCGAACTGCGTGTAATAGACGCTCTCGTTGGCCGCGCCGAACACGGCGATGAGCTGCCGGGGCAGCAGCTGGACGATCACAAGCGCCGCAAGCCCCACCGCCGCCTCGGAAAGCAGCAGCCTGTCGAACAGCTCCCTGGCGCGGTCAAAGCGCTTCGCGCCGATGTTGTAGCCCACGATGGGGATGCACCCGGCGGCGATGCCGATGGCGATGGATATGACGATCTGGAAGAACTTCATCACGATGCCCACCACGGCCATGGGAATCTGGGCGTACTGCGCCTGGCCGAACACCTCGTCCATCGCGCCGTATTTTTGCAGCATGTTGTTGATGGCCGCCATGGCCGCCACCAGCGAAATCTGCGCCAGGAAGCTGCACACGCCCAGCGGAATGTATTTTTTTACCAGCTTCGGATGCACGCGGAAGCTGTCCTTTTCCAGCCTGACGGCCTTCATGTGGCACAGGTACCACACCGCCAGCGCCGCCGTCAGCACCTGCCCCAGTACCGTGGCCACCGCCGCGCCCATCATGCCCCACTTGAACACATAGATGAACACCGGGTCCAGGATCACGTTCACCACCGCGCCCAGCACCGTCGTCACCATGGCGAAGCGGGGGCTGCCGTCGGAGCGTATGATGGGGTTCATGGCCTGGCCGAACATGTAAAAGGGCACGCCCAGCGCGATCCAGAAGAAGTATTCCCGCGCGTGGGCAAAGGTCTCCCCGTTCACGCGCCCGCCGAACAGCGTCAGGATGCCGTCCATGAAGATCAGGTACACCGCCGTCAGCGCCAGGCTCGACGCCACGCACAGCAGCACCGCGCTGCCGATGCTCCGATGGGCGTTCTGCCTCTCGTTCGCGCCCAGGCTGATGCTCACGAACGCGCAGCAGCCGTCCCCGATCATCACCGCCACCGCCAGCGCCACCACCGTCAGCGGGAATACCACCGTGTTCGCCGCGTTGCCGTAGGAGCCCAGATACGCCGCGTTGGCAATGAAAATCTGGTCCACAATGTTGTAAAGCGCCGCCACCAGCAGCGATATGATGCAGGGAATCGCATACCTGCGCATCAGCCTGCCCACCCGTTCCGTCTCCAGAAAGGCGTTTGTCTTTTGTTCCATGCTCTCTCTCCCTCCGATTCTGCGTCCCCGGCCCGCGGCGCCATCCGTCCGCCACGGCCCTTTTGGTCCTGGCCGCCGGACGTTCAACCCGGCCCGCGGCGCCACCTGTCCGGGGCTGTCAATGCCGTTTCCGTTTGTCCCGCGGCAACAAAAAAACGCGCAAATCCAAATCCTGGATTTACGCGCTCTTCGCCACACGGTGAAACAATTATAGCACTCTGAAAGATTAAGAATCAAGCACTGTGCGGAAATCTTAAACAGCGCACGCCATTCAACCTTCCCCTCCGCCAAAGGCAATATCGCCCGCCGCCGGCCAGCCTCAACTCCACTCTCCACACTCCACTCTCAAAAATCTCCGCCCTCTCAAACCTCCACCGTCCCGCCGCTTTCCAGCAGGCAGAGCAGCCGCTGGCCGACCCTCATGCCGGTAATGCTCTGAAGCGCGAGGGCATAGACGCCGAGCTGGCGGGCGTAGTGAGCGCGCAGCGCGTCCATATCGTCGGTGCGGTCGGTCTTGTAATCCAGCAGCACCCACTGGCCGTCCTCCACGAAGCAGCAGTCGATGGTGCCCTGAACCAGCAGCTCACCGCCGCCGAAGCGCCCGGCCTCCTCTTCGGTGAGGGCCTCGTCGGCGCTGAGCATGGCGTTGAAGGGCCATTCCCGGCGCACAGTGCCGGCGCGGCGCAGCCTCAATCCCACGTCGCTCTCCAGGAACCTGGCCAGCCGCCAGCCCTGCACCGCCTGCCGCTGGGCGTCGTCCATCAGAAGCCGGTTGGCAAAGTCGTCCAGCTGGCGCTCCACGGCCCCGGTCAGCGCCCTGCCGGAAAGCCCGTCAAGCGCGTCGATCGACAAAAGCTGCATGGCCCGGTGATAGGCGGTGCCCCGCTCCGCGCCGGTCATGCGCCTTGCGGCCCCGGCCAGGAACGCGGGCCGCTCCAGCAGCGCGGGCAGCGCCTCCGGCCCCTCCAGCTCCCTGAGCAGCCCGGAGGCCGTCAGCTTCAGCGGCTTCCGGGCGGACAGCGCATCGGGGTACTTCCAGGCAAGCTGCGCCTGAAGCTCAGCGTCGGCGTACCTTTCCGGCGCGGCCATGATGTCCTCAAAGGCCGCCCTGGCCTCGGCGTCCCGGTCGCTCAGCCGGGCGCGGACGGACGCCGCCGGCACGATCTCAAAGCCGGAGCAGGCCGGCTCTCCCGCGGCCAAAGCGCCGCAGCGTGCGGCCATTACCAGATCCAGGTGGCTCTGCGCGGCGAAGGGCGCCGCCGCCAGGGCCTCCCAGCGCCTTTGGGCCTTTTCGGCGTCCCTCACGGTGCCCACCAGCACCAGCCTCTCCCGGGCGCGGGTCAGCAGCACATATAAAATCCGCATCTCCTCGGCGGCGTCCTCCCGGCGCTGGCGCTCCATGACGGCCGCCTGCTGCAAGCTCAGCCTGCGGGTGCGCAGCTGCGGGTCGAAATAGCTCATGCCCACGCCCAGGGCCGGGTGGCTCACCAGGGGGGCGCTGCTCTTTTCGGCGTGATAGCGCCTGGCAAGCTGGGCGCCGAACACCACGCTGAACTCCAGTCCCTTGCTCTTGTGGACGGACATCATGCGCACGACGTTGTCGTTTTCCCCCAGCAGATGGGCCGCATCCCCGTCGCCCTTCTGGCGCAGGTACTCCGTATAGGCCAAAAACCGCGTCAGCGACCCGGAATACTCGTCGTCGAACCGGGCCGCGTCCACCACGAACTGGTCCAGGTTGGCCTGCCGCTGGGCCCCGCCGGGCAGCGCTCCGGCGTAGGTGTAAAAGCCGCTCTCGTCCAATATCAGCCGCACGAACTCGCCCAGGCCCATGCCGCCGAGCCGCAGCCGCCAGGCGTCCATCCGCGCCTCAAAGCGCCTCAGCTTGTCGGCGATGGCGTCGTCCGCCTCCCGGGCGTAGGCCGCGGCGGCGTCCACGAAGGCCATCCTGCGATGGGCGGCGCGCACGAGGGCCAGCTCCTCGGCGGTCATGCCCACCGCGGGCGAATGGAGCATGGCGATCAGCGCCACGTCGCTTCGCCCGTTGTCCAGCAGCCGCAGCATGGAAATCAGCCAGCTGATCTCCACCGATTCATAGTAGCCCGCCTGCCCGTCGGCATAGGCGGGGATGCCCGCGGCCAGCAGCGCGGGCATCATGGCGGAAAAGGCCCCGGCCTTGCTGCGGGTGAGGATGGCGAAGTCCCGGTATTTCAGCTTCGGGTCCCGGGCCATCATGTCGCGGATGCGCGCGGCGATCAGCATCCCCTCGCGCTCCGCCGCCAGCAGCTCAGCGGCGTCCTCCCCGTCCCCGGCGGCGTCCTCCGGGGCCTCCGGCGCCTCCGGCGCGCCGTCGGCGTCGATCAGGCAGATCTCCACGTCCTGCCCGTCCCCGGCGTCCTCCCGCCCGGGGTTCAGCCGCGCCAGCGCGTCGTACACGATCTCGGAATCCCCGCCGGTCATCACCCGCTCAAACACCATGTTCACGAAGTCCAGCACGCCCTTGCGGGAGCGGAAATTCCGCGTCAGCGGCAGCAGCGCGCCGCCCTCGCCCCGGCTGAAGGCGTCGTATTTTTGCAGAAACAGCCCGGGCTCCGCGTGGCGGAAGCGGTATATGGACTGCTTCACGTCTCCCACCATGAACAGGTTGTCCCCCCGGCTCAGCGCCCGCACCAGCGCCTCCTGCAAATCGGACGTGTCCTGGTATTCGTCCACGAACACGCAGTCGAACCGCGAGCGCATGGCCTCGGCCACATCCGGGCGGGACAGCGCCCGCAGCGTCCTGTGTTCCAGGTCGGCATAGGTCAGGCCGGACTGCTCCGCCTTCGCGGCCTCGTACAGCGCCGACGCCCGCAGCGCGATGTCCGCCAGCGTCTCAAGCTCCCGCCCCAGCGCCGCCGCGTCCCGACGGGCCGGCAGCAGCGGCAGCTGGCCCAGCCTTGTGCCGTTCACGGCGCGCCTGGCGGCGTCGCGCAGCCGCTTCACGGTCTCCAGCGCCGCCTCGTCCACCGGGGCTCCCCACCTGCCGCCCGTGGCCCGCGCGCCGGCAAAGCCCGTCAGCGCCCGGTACAGCTCGTCGTAATCCTCGATTGCAAGCATATCCCCCAGCGCCGCCGCGTCCGCCCGGATGGCCGCGGCATAGTGGTCCGGACAGCCGGCAATCGCCGCCGCCTGCTCAAGCTGCACCAGTGCCGTGCGGATGGCCCGCCGGGCCGCGGCCTTCAATTCGTCCTGCCAGCGCCGAAGCGCCTCCTCGTCGCAGCGCGTGGCCCGCTCAAGCCACGCCGCGGGGTCGGGCCTGTCCTCCATGCGCGCCATCAACAGCTCCGCCGCCGCCCGCACGCCCCCGGGCCCCCGCCCGTAATCCAGCGCCGAAAGCGCCTCGCCCCCCTGGGCGTAGGCCTCCTCCAGCGCCTCGTCCAGCGCCTCGTCCCGAAGCCGCGCGTCCACGGCGTCGTCCAGCACCCGGAATGCCGGGTCCACCCCCGCGGATTCGAAGTTCGTCCTCAAAAAATCGGCGCAAAAGGCGTGCAGCGTGGAAATGCTGGCGTGTTCCAGCTTCAAAAGCTGCTCCCGGCAGCGCGCGTCCCCGGCGGCGGCGCGCTCATTCAGCCTGCGGGACAGCTTCGCGCGCATGTCCGACGCCGCCGCCCTCGTGAAGGTCACGATCAGCATCCTGTCCACGTCCAGCCCGTCCCCGGTCACCAGCCTCAGCACCCGCTCCACCAGCACCGTGGTCTTGCCCGATCCCGCCGCCGCGCTCAAAAGCACGCTGCCGCCCCGCGCCTCGATGGCCCGCAGCTGCTCCTTGGTCCAATTCGGCATCCCCGCGCCTCCCTTCTCAGCGTCCCGCCGCAAGCGCAAAATACGCCAGCACCGCGATTCCCAGCGCAATTCGGTACCAGCCGAAGGGCGCGAAGCTGTGCCGCCGCACATAGGCCAGCAGCCTGCGGATCACGGCCACGGACACCGCGTAGGCCGTCAGCATCCCCGCCGCCAGCAGCACAAATTCCGCCTGGGAGACGGCCATGTCGTATTTCAGCAGCTTGATCAGGCTCGCGCCGAACATCACGGGGATGGCCAGGAAGAAGGTGAACTCCACGGCCACGGGCCGGGACACGCCCAGCATCAGCGCCCCCACGATGGTCGCGCCGGAGCGGGAGGTGCCGGGGAACACGGCGGCCAGCAGCTGGAACAGGCCGATGATCAGCACCGTGCGCATATCCAGCGCGTCAAGGCTGCGGATTAAGCTGCGGCGGCCCCGGCGCAGCGCCTCCACCGCGATAAACGCCACGCCGAACGCGATCAGCGCCACGGACACGCACACATAGTTGTGGAACAGCCGGTCGAACACATCGTCAAACAGCACCCCCACCACCGCCGCGGGCACGCAGGCCACGACGATGTTCAGCCACAGCCGCGCCCGATCCAGCCGCACGCGGCGCAAAAGCCCCGACCGCCCCGCGGGCATGGGGTTGTCCCGCCCGGCGAAGGGCCATATTCTGTCCCAAAAAACCACCAGCACGGCCATGATCGCGCCCAGCTGGATCACCACCTCGAACAGCCCGTAGAACGCCTCCGACACCTCAAGGGGCATCAGCTCGTTCAGCAGGATCATGTGGCCGGTGCTGCTCACGGGCAGCCATTCCGTCACGCCCTCCACAATCCCAAAGAGCGCCGCCTTCAGTATCTCAATGATGTTCATGCCATTCCCTCCCGTGTGCGTGTCCAAATTAGCCCTCCGAACGAGCCGGAGCCTGTGGTGTACTTTTCATTTTTTCTGTGCGCGCGTCTTGACCTCTCTCCCAATTGTCCCTCCAAAAGCCTTCCCATGTCGTGCGCGGTGCGCACGCGATTCCTATTGGGGAAGGCTATATCACACTCCACATGGAGTGGTATCATTTCCGTACAGTCGCGAAACTCACCAAAACGTGATAGAATAAGAACCACAGGAAGGTGAGGAAGATGGCAACATACGAAAAGAGCTTCAAGGAAGAAGCGGTACGGCTGTCGGATGAAGTCGGGGTGA
>JAFUCP010000174.1 GCA_017459565.1 Clostridia bacterium
GAAATGGCGGCGGTCAAAAAGGTCAACGACATCTTCCACAGCCTGAACCTGATCCCCTGCACCTCCTGCCGCTACTGTGTGGAGGAGAATGAGTGCCCCAAGGGTATCCGCATCCCGGACATGTTTGCCTCCATGAACGCCCATGAGGCCTTCCACAACTGGAACACGGGCTACTATTACAACAATGTCATTACGGGCGAGGGCCACGGCAAGGCATCGGACTGCCTCCAGTGCGGGAAGTGCGAAAAGGTCTGTCCGCAGCATCTTCCCATCCGTCAGCTTTTGAAAAAAGTATCAAAGACTTTCGAAGGATGAAAAAAGAACGGGAAAGCTATGATCGTCATCGGCGCGGGCCAGATTTCCATGGCCATTGCCGCAGGATCGGGGATGCCAGCCTGATTCGCCGCAACGCGCCGCTGACGTTCCTCGTCCCCTTTCAATCAGGTATTAGTGTTAATTTTGTAGCGGGGGATTGACAGATGATCGCGGACAGATTATAATAACGTCGTTATGAAACAACGTTATGAATTGTGAGGCGTGCCTATGGCCAAGCGCGTAGAGGGCCGTTCGGACCGGCTGCTGGAGTGCGCCATGTCCGAATTCATGGAGATGGGCTATCAGGAGGCTTCGCTGCGGGTCATTGCCGCGAAGGCGGACACCACCACCGGCTCCATCTACACCCGCTTCAGGGACAAGGAAGGGCTGTTCCGCGCGCTGGTGGATTCAACCGTCGAAGAGCTGATCCAGTGGATGCGGGACGGCAACGACAGCTTCGCGGACAGGCCCGCCGGGGAACAGCGCGAAACGGTATTCACCTACAAGCCGGAAATCTGGGAGCAGCTGGTGGATTTCATCTATGCCCACTGGGACGTGTTCCGCCTGCTGGCGCGCTGCACGGATATCAGCTGTTATGAAGATATGCTGAAGGGCATGATCGACATTGAAGCGGCCTATACCCGCAGATTTCTGGAGGCCACGGGGAACGATGCCATGGCGAGCGGACGGCTGACGCCGATGCTTTTGCACATGCTTTCGAGCGCCTACTATTCGGGGCTTTTCGAGATTGTGCACCACGACATGAAAAAGGACGACGCCATGAGCTATGTCCGTCAGCTGCGCCGATTCTTCACGCGGGGCTGGGCGGACCTGCTGGGGCTGTGATCAAAGCCGGAACGACCGGCTTTTATAAAACTGTTGAGTTAGATTAAACTAATATAATGTTCGCGCCATCCGGCGTTGACATACAAAACATTTCAGGAGGTAAACCCATGAAAAAACTGACTTCCATGCTGCTGGCCCTGTGCCTGATGCTGGCGATGTGCGCCGTGGCCACCGCCGAGGAATCGATCTTTGCCGGCGGCGCGGGCACCGAGGATGACCCGTGGCAGATCGCCACCGCCGAACAGCTGCTGGCGCTTTCCGAAACCGTCAACGACGGCAGCGCCCAGGGCTATCCGGGACAGTTTTTCGCGCTGACCGGGGATATCGACCTGGCGGGCGTCGAATGGCAGCCCATCGGCCACATGGATCTCACCGACATGAGCAACTACAGCTGCATGTTCTTCGGCACCTTCGACGGCCAGGGCCACACCCTCTCCAACGTGACCTTCAATTCAGACTATCCCGTCTGTGGCGTGGGCGTGATCGGCATGAACCTGGGCGAGGTGAAGAACCTGACGGTTGAAAACGTCCAGATTCGCTGCACCGATACCTATTCCATGGCCATTGGCGGCATTGTGGGCTACAACATGGGCGCGGTACACGATGTCACCCTGACCGGCGTCAACGATATCGCGGGCGTGAACGCCACCGGCGGCATCTGCGGCGGCTCCACCGGCACCACCTGGAATTGCACTGTGGAGGATGCCACCATCCACGTGCTGGGCGACAACGACTTCTCAGACGGGCGCATCATACAGTGCGATATCGGCGAGTGCGGCGGTCTGATCATCGGCGGCAGCTTCGGCGGCACCATGGAAAACTGTGCGGCCAAGGGCACGGTCATTGCCGAGGGCAACGAGCCAGTGGGCCTGGGCGGCATTGCGGGCTGCCTGGAGATGATGGACCGGGTGACGAACTGCACCGCCGATGTGGAGATCATCTCCGAAAAGGGCGGACACGCCATCGGCGGACTGTGCGGCTTCAGCGGCACCCACTCCGTGGGCGATATCGCCCTGGCCACCGAGGGCGTTCAAACCACCGAGTACCCCGGCGTCATCGAAAACTGCTCCGTCACCGTGAAGATGAATGTGCCCGGCGCGACCCACGTGGGCGGCCTGATCGGCACCGGCCTGTACTACTATGGCGAGGAGACCGCCTTCAAGATTGCGAATTGCGCCGTCAACGGCGAAATCACCGGCGCCGTCACCCCCGGCGCGGTGGCGGGCCGCGCGGAGAATTCCGTGATCGAGAGCTGCGAGGCAAGCGTCACCCTGGACGGCGAGGCGCTGACCGAGGAGATCGGCAAAACTGAAACCATGTATGAAAGCGCGGACCAGGGCGCGGAAGAGCCCGCGGCCTGATCGATTCGGCAAGGATGA
>JAFUCP010000175.1 GCA_017459565.1 Clostridia bacterium
CCCGGCGACGGGCAGGCCGAGCCCCAGAGCGAAGCAAGCCCCGACGCCCAGCCCGAAGCCACCGGCAACGCGCCCCAGGACGCCCCCGCTTCCGGGGAGGCCCCCGCCGCGCAGCCCTCCCTGTCCGAGGGGGCCGCGCTCCCCGGAGACATGTCCGCGGAGCAGGCCGCGTCCGAAAGCGAAATTTCGGAGGAAACATCCGCCGAAGGCGCGCACATCGGCTTCGCGTTTGGCACGGCGCTGGCGGAGGAAGCCGATGTGGACGCGCTGCGCAGCCAGCTCAGCGCCGCGCGGCAGAGCCTTGAACAGCTCAATTCCCAGATCGAGGCGCAGAGCGGGGAGGTCGCCTCCCTTGCCGAAGCGCTGAACGCGGACCGCGCCACCCTGGAGGCCCGGCGCAACGCGCTGACCGCCCTGGAGGGTGACAACACCAACATACAGAGCCGCCGGGAGGAGGCCCAGCGGCAGATCAGCGCGCTGGACGCCCGCATCGCGGCGCTGGACACGGAGCTGGCGGGCCTCGGGCAGCTTGCCGGCAGCCCGGAGGCGCTGCGCCAGACCATCACCCGGATCACCGACCAGATCACCGCCATCGAGAACTCCGACGAATACAAGGCCCTCTCGCTGCTCAACGACCCGGACAGCCTGAACGCCCAGTACGCCCAGGCCCAGGCGGGGCTGGCGCAGATCGACGCGGGCATTGCCCAGATCGACGCGACGCTTTCCAAACTGCGGCAGGGCATCATCCCCGGCGGCTTCATCGAGGGCATCGACGAGGACACCAAGCTGTCCGACGCCAAGGCCCAGCTGGAGGCCGCCCGCAAGAAGGCGGAAAGCGCCTTCTCGCAGGCCGCATCCCAGCTGAGCGAGGGCGAGGCGGAGCTGGTCAAGGCCCGCAGCGAATTCAACGAAAAGCGGGACGAAGCCCTTAAAAACGCTGGCCTGGACGGCGTCATCACCGTGCAGATGGTTTCAGGCATCATCGGCGCGCAGAACTTCTCCATGCCCGCGGGCTACGTGTACGACGTGGACAACAACCAGGTGCTGGTGCGCGTGGGCGAAAAGTTCGACAGCCTGGACGGCCTCAGGCGCATGAAGCTGTTCAACCTGGGTCTGGATTCCATAGACGAGGTGCGGCTGCTGGACGTGGCCAGCGTGGAGATCGTGGACAACCGAAGCGAGGTATTCACCAAGCTGAACGGCTCCGACGGCATCCTCATGTCCTTCGACAAGCAATCCACCTACTCCACCGCCGATGTGGCGGACGCCATCCTCAAGCGGGCGGAGGAGCTGATGAAGGCCAACCCCGATCTGCACATCGTGGACCTGATGAACCAGGGCGAGTACATCGACATCATCGTGGATTCGGTACTGAACAACCTGCTCTCCGGCGGCGCGCTGGCCATACTGATCCTGCTTTTGTTCCTGATGGATTTCCGCCCCACGATCACCGTGGCCTTCTCCATCCCCATCAGCGTGGTCATCGCCTTCGTGTGCATGTATTTCAGCGGCATCACGCTGAACGTGCTGTCCCTTTCCGGGCTGAGCCTGGGCATCGGTATGCTGGTAGACAACTCCATCGTCTCCATTGAAAACATCTACCGACTGCACGACGAGGAAAAGCTACCGCTGCTGCGCGCCTGCGTGGAGGGTGTGCGCTCTGTGTCCGGCGCGCTGTTCTCCTCCACGCTGACCACCATTTGCGTGTTTTTGCCCATCGTGTTCGTGCAGGGCATGGCGCGGGACCTGTTCGCGGACATGGGCCTCACCATCGCCTATTCGCTGCTGGCCTCGCTGTTCGTGGCCATGACGGTGGTCCCGGCCATGTGTTCCTTCCTCATGCGCCGCTCCAAGCCTCGCCGCCACCGTATCTTTGGGGCGATCCAGCGGGGCTACGCGGCCCTGCTCTCCGGCGCGCTGCGCGTCAAGCCCCTGGTGCTGCTGGCGGCGCTGGGGCTGCTGGTGTTCAGCGGTATGCAGGTGCCGAAGATGGGCATTTCCTTCATGCCGGAGGTCAATTCCCGCCAGATGAGCGCGGATCTGAGCTTTGCCCCCGATATGACCGACGCCGAGCAGAAGGAGCAGGCCATCGCCATCATGAACGACATGACGGCGGTTGACGGCGTGGAATCCGTGGGCCTGATGGGCGGCGGCGGCGGGATGCTCTCCGGCCTGACCGGCGGTGGCGGCATGTCCTACTACATCATCGTGGACGAGGGCGCGGGCCGCAAAAACAGCGACATTGCCGCCGACCTGGCTGCCATCGGCAAAAAGCACGAGGCCGACCTGGCCGTCAGCGCCAGCACCATGGATATCTCCATGCTCACCGGCAGCGGCATCTCCGTGGAAATCAACGGCGAGGACATCGAGACGCTCCAGTCCATCGCCCTGGATATCGCCGAGCTGGCCCGCGGAACCGAGGGCGTGACGGACGTGGACGACGGCCTCGAGGACGCCGTGCCGGAGCTGCGCATTGAGGTGGACAAGGAAAAGGCCATCGACAAGGGGCTGACCACGGCCCAGATCTTCCAGTTCATCGCCCAGAAGGTGGCTGGCCGCGTCGAAATTTCCAAGGTGACGCTGGACGGCAAGGAGCTGAGCATCTTCCTGCTGGACGCCAAGAACAGCGCCCTGGAGCCCGGAGACCTGGAGGACCTGGAAATCGAGGTCAACGGCGATGAGGAGAGCGAAATGGTGCGCATCGGCGACGTGGCCAGCGTGCGCGCCACCAACAGCCTGGCCACCATCAACCGCTCCGGCCAGCGCCGCCTGATCACCGTCAGCTTTGGCATCGAGGAGGGCTACAGCGCCAACCTGGTCAACGACGACTTCGCCGCGCGGCTGAAGGAATACACCCTGCCCGCCGGCTACAGCGCCAGCCTCGCCGGTGAAAACGAGACCGTCATGAACATCATGCAGGACCTGGTGTGGATGGTGCTGATCGCCATACTGCTGATCTTCCTGATCATGGTGGCCCAGTTCCAGAGCTTCAAGTCCCCCATCATCGTCATGTTCACCATCCCCCTGGCCTTCACCGGCGGACTGCTGGCGCTGCTGCTCACGGGCATGGACCTGTCCATCGTCAGTATGCTGGGCTTCCTGGTGCTTTCGGGCGTGGTGGTCAACAACGGCATCGTGTTCATCGACTGCGTCAACCAGCTGCGCATCGGCGGCATGGAGAAGCGCGAGGCGCTGCTGGAAACCGGGCGTATGCGCCTGCGTCCGATTCTGATGACGGCGCTGACCACTATACTGGGCATGTCCACCATGGCCCTGGGCCGGGGCACCGGCGCGGAGATGATGCAGCCCATGGCCGTGGTCTCCATCGGCGGACTGACCTATGCCACGCTGATGACGCTTTTTGTGGTGCCCGTGCTGTACGACCTGTTCAACGGCAAAACCATGAAGGCCCGGGAGATCCAGATGATCAAGGAGGCCGCCGGCATGAACGGCGACGAGGTGATCTTCGGTGACGGCGCGCCCGCTCCCGAGCCCACCCCGGCGGCACCGGCCGCTGAACCGACAGCTCCCGC
>JAFUCP010000176.1 GCA_017459565.1 Clostridia bacterium
CAAGCATATTATAGGAGGCTCCGGGCATGGGATGGGGCAAACGGGTTAAGGATTTCTTCGGCGTGCAGGACATGACCACCGGCAAGCCGATGAGCAAGCTGATCCAGTTTTCGCTGCCGCTGCTGATCGGCAACCTGGCGCAGCAGCTGTACAACACCGTGGACTCCATCGTGGTGGGCAAGTACATCGGGGATACGGCGCTGGCGGCGGTGGGAACGGCAGGGCCGATCCTGAATCTGCTGTTGGTGCTGTTCATGGGCGTGGCCACGGGCGCGAGCATCATGGCCTCCCAGTATTTCGGCGCCAAGGACAGGGACAGCCTGAGCCGCGTGGTGGGCAGCACCATTATGCTGACGCTGTTCAGCGGGCTTTTGATGACGGTGGTGGGCTTCTTTGCCTCGCCGCTGCTGATCGGGCTGGTGGCTCCCCCGGCGGACGTGGCCGAGGGCGCGATCACCTATCTGCGCATCATATTCATCGGCATACTGGGTGGCGCGGCATACAACATCCTCTCCGGCGTGCTGCGGGGCATCGGGGACAGCTTCTATCCGCTGATCTATCTGGTGGTGGCCTGCCTTTTGAACATCGTGCTGGATATCCTGTTCGTGGCGAAATTCAACATGGGCATCGCGGGCGTGGCCTGGGCCACGATCATCGCCCAGGCCGTGTCCGGACTGTGCTGCCTGATCCGGCTGGTGGGTATGAAGCAGATTATTGATGTGAACCGCAAAACGCTGGTCCCCGACGGACCCATCACCCGCAAGCTGTGTATGCTGGGCCTGCCCGCGGGCGTGACCCAGGCGCTGTTTTCCATGTCGGCCATCGTGGTGCAGGGCTTGACCAATTCCCTGGGCACGGCGGTCATTGCCGCCAACGTGGCCATCATGCGCGTGGACGGCTTCGCCATGATGCCCAACTTCACCTTCGGCACCGCCTCCACCACCTTCGTGGGGCAGAACATCGGTGCGCAGCGCATTGACCGCGTGCGCACAGGCATACGGGATCTGCTCAAGCTGGCGCTGATCACCGCCGCCGTGCTGGTGGCCTGCATCCTGCTGTTTGGCCACGGGCTCATCGGCATGTTTACGGATACCGAGGATGTCATCACCATCGGCATCCACGGCCTGCGCTGGCTGGCGCTGGGCTACATCGCCTTCGCCGTCAGCCAGGTGCTGCAAGGTGCGATGCGCGGCGCGGGAGAGACCATGCTGCCCATGTGGATATCCATCATCACCACCATACTGGTGCGCCTGCCGCTGGCCTATCTGCTGGCGGCGCTGACCCGCTCCGAAGCCTGGCCCAAGGGCAACCCCGAGGCGCTGTTCGCCTCGCTGCTGATCTCCTGGCTGCTGGGCATGGCGCTGACCGTGATCGCCTATCGCCGCGGCTCCTGGAAGAGGCGTCTGCCGGAGGCGCTGAAGGCGTAAGGCAAGCACAATACAGGCGGGACTGTCTGAACCGCCTGCAATCATGCGGGCAATAAAGCGACGGCCCCGCATCCGTTCCCGGCGCCTGCGCGCAATCCGAAAAGGACCTGTAACCATGAAATGGCGGCGTCTATGCCGCCATTTTGCATGGGCAAAAAGCCGCTATTGCCGGTTGCGGCATATTCGCGCTGTCATCTGGCCGATTGCAGGTGTCCCGGAAAGCGGGCAAGCTATCGAAAGGCGAGGGAGCCTTTATCAACAGGAAAATCGACCCGCCCCATCGACCTGCGGTTTACGGATTCGCAGATATCGGGTATTGACCGGGGCGGGGATAATTGTTATAATAATGGAAAAGTATAGGTGAAGCAGGCCCTTCGGGGGCGCAGGCTTGAACGTGGGTGAATTATATGAAGCGAAATCACGTGGGCGCATGGGCCGCTGTGGCGCTGCTGCTGGCGCTTTTGCTGGCGGCGGGCGCGGCTGTGGCCGAGGACGGCGTAGAGACCTATGTGCTGAACGAGTGGAACTATGTGGAAGGAGCCATGGACGTTTCAAGCGGCATCCCGGAGGACGCCCAGGGCGTGCTGGGGGACATACGGGAGTCGGGTGTGCTGCGCGTGGCGACGGAGCCCTATTTCCCGCCTCAGGAGTTTATCGACCCGGACCGGGAGGGACAGGACAGGTTCGCCGGCTCGGACATGGAGCTGGCCCGTCGGATAGCCGAGCGCATGGGCGTGGCGCTTGAAATCGTTCCCATGGACTTTTCCGAGGTGTTGAACGCGGTGGCGACGGGCACATGTGACCTGGCCGTTTCAGCGCTGTCCTATACGCCGGAGCGCGCCTCCCAGGTGACGATGTCCAAGGGCTATTTCTTCTCCGAAAGCGGCGGCGGCGAGGGGATGATGATCCGCGAGGCGGACGCCGGGGAGATAACGGGCATCGAGGACCTCAAGGGCCGGGATATCGTGGCCCAGGCCGGATCGCTGCAGGAGATGATGGTGGCGGAGCATGTGCAGCGTTACCACGAATTCCGGCGGCTGCAGCTGGTGCAGGACGTGTATGACGCGCTGACGGCGGGGGAAGCCGACGCGGCCATGGTGGACGCCGACAGCGCCGGAGTCTATATCGCCAACAATCCGGCGTGCGGGCTCATGCTGGTTCCGGGCGTGATGTTCCAGCTGGAGGACCGGTACGCGGGGGACCGCGTGGCCGGCAAAAAGGGCGAGTTGCAGCTGATGTACTTTGTCAACGGCGTGATTGAAGAGCTGCTGGCGTCCGGGGAATACGAGGCGTGGTACGACGCCGCCGTCGTCCGCGCCGCCGCGCTGGGCCTGTGAGGGTATTCTATGGTTATGTGGCATGAAGGCCGGGTTGCTGAAACGGGAGGACGGAGCGCATGAAACGTTGGAAGCTTTGGCAGATTGTGCTGTTTGTCGCCCTCTGCATACTCCTGAACTACGGCGGAAGGCGGCTGGCTTCGCATTTTGACCTGCCGCTGTGGCTGGATTCCTTCGGGACCGTGCTGTGCGCCTATGCCGGCGGGCCGCTGTGCGGCGCGATCGTGGGCGCGTCCTCCAATCTGATCTATGGCATGGTGAACCATATTTCCTATATTTATGCGCTGACCAGCGTCGCGCTGGGCCTGATCGCGGGCTTCTCCGCGCGCCGGGGCCGCATGAAGACGATATTCGGCACGATGAGCGTGGCGGCGCAGGCTACCGTGGCGGCGGTTGTGATTTCCGTGCCGCTGAACGTGCTGTTCTTTGAGGGCGGCACGGGCAACCTCTGGGGCAACGGCGTGATCGGTTATTTTCGGGAGCATGGATTGCCCTGGCTGGTGAGCGTGACCGCGGGGGAATTTTACATAGACTTTATCGACAAGCAGCTCACGCTTTTACTGATGCATGTGGGGCTTTTGCTGCTGTGGCGCGTGCGGGGCAGGCGCGCGAAGGGAGAGGCGAAGGCCGGCGCGGAGCAGCTGCTGGGCATGGCGCTGGTCTGCGCGCTGCTGGCGGGTGCGCCGTCGGCGGCCCGGGCCGAGGGCGCCCTTGCGGAGGTCATCGATTACAACGACTATGTGCAGACCGTCTACAGCAGCAACAACGGCCTGCCCTGCGGCGAGGCCAACGACATTGCCCAGACCAACGACGGCATCCTTTGGATCGGCACCTATGCCGGGCTTTACCGCTACAACGGCAGCGAGTTCAGGTGGATGGACAGCTATGAATCCGTGCGCAACGTCAATTGCCTGTACGTGGACAAGGAGGGGCGGCTGTGGATCGGCACAAACGATAACGGCCTGTCCATCTGTATTAATGAGAAGATCGTGAACGTAGTGGACCAGGCCCGGGGCCTGCCCAGCAATTCCGTGCGCGCCATCGTGCAGAGTACGGACGGGTATTACTATGTGGGCACCACCAGCAGTATGCAGATCATGACGCTCAACAGCGGCTTAAGCCAGGTCAGCACCCTGTGGGAGGTCAACTATGCCAACGCGATCGCCGCCGACGAAGACGGCCACGTGGCCGCGATCACCTCGGACGGGCGGCTGTTTTTGATGCAAAAGGGCCGGATATTGAGTTCCATCCAGCTCACAGATGACAGCGAAACCTTCAACACCGTGTGCTTCGACGAAGACGGGGTGCTGCTGGCGGGCACCTCCACCAATCATATTTACGTCTACGAAATCGACGAGGGACGATTTGATGAGAAAACCGTGCGCACCTGCGAGGGCCTGAACCACATCAACGACCTGTATTACCTGGATAACGGCGAGCTGTTCATCTCCGCGGACAACGGGGTGGGCTACATCAGCCGGGACAACGATTTTGAGGCCGTCAACACCAACAGCTTCAACAACAGCATCGACAACATGCTCATCGATTACCAGGGGAATCTGTGGTTCACATCCTCCCGGCTTGGGCTATTGCGCATGGCTCCCTCGGCCTTCAAGGATGTGTACAGCACCGTGGGTATGCCCAACCGCGTGGTCAACGCCGTGGAAAAGTGGCAGGACTGCTATTATTTCGGCACGGATAAGGGCCTGGACGCCGTGGACGCGCTCTGCAAGCGGCGGGTGAACAACGCGCTTACAGAGGCGCTGGAGGGCGTGCGCATACGCTGCCTGCTGGCGGATTCGTCGGACCATCTGTGGATATGCGCCTATGGCAGCGGGCTGCTGGAGGTGGCCCCGGACGGCACGCAGTACCTGTACAACAGAGATAACGGCAGCTTCGGAAACCGCGCCCGCGTGGTGGCGGAGCTTTCCGACGGCAGGATCATGGCCGGCGGCGACACCGGCATCAGCTTCATACGCGACCATGAGATCGTGGATACCATCGACTATGCCGACGGCCTGATCAATTCCATGATTCTGACGGTGACGGAGCTTTCCGATGGCACGATCCTGGCGGGCACCGACGGCGACGGCATCGTTGTGCTTTCCCCTTCGGGCGGGATCGAGAGCATGATTACCCGCGCCGACGGCCTGAGCAGCGAGGTCATCCTGCGCACCGTGAAGGACCCGCGCACGGAGGGCGTTTTCATCGTCACCAGCAACGGCCTGTGCTACATGGACGCGGACGGGGCCGTCCGTTCGCTGAAAAACTTCCCCTATTTCAACAACTATGACGTGTGGGCCAAGGACGACGACACGCTTTTCGTCATGAGCAGCGCGGGCATTTATGTGGTCAGCCGCAGCGACCTGCTCTCCGGGCGGGAGGATTTGAGCTATGACCTGCTGGACGCCCGGCGCGGCCTGAACAGCGCGCTGACGGCCAACTCCTGGAACTACTGCGATGAGCGCGGCGATTTGTTTTTGCCCTGCGATACGGGCGTGTTCATCATCGACAGCGCCCGGTACAGCTCCGTGACCAGCACCTACCGCATGTCCGTCAATTCCGTGCGGCTGGACAACGTCATGCAGCGGGTGGAGCGGGACACGCCCATCGAGGTGGGCCGCGGCGTCAGCAAGATCGAATTGTATCCGGAGGTCATCAACTACACCATACAGGACCCCTACGTGGGCTACTGGCTGGAGGGCTTTGAGAGCGATTGGAACATCCAGGCCCAGAGCCAGCTGGGCACCATCGTGTATACCAACCTTCCCACCGGGGATTACACCTTCCATCTGGCCGTGTTCGACAACGGCCTGGAGAATATCCTCGAGGAACGGGAATATGCGCTGACCAAGGCCAAGGAGATTTACGACAACAAGTGGTTCACGGTCTATGTGCTGCTGGTGCCCATGTTCGCCGTGGCCTGGCTGACTTGGTTCCTGGGCCGCACCCGCGTGCAGCGCACCCTGGAGCTGCAACGGCGGGAGCTGAGGCTGGCGCATCAGCAGATCCAGATGGGCAATGAGACCGTCATCGCCATCGCCAAGGCCGTGGACGCCAAGGACGAGCGCACCAGCCAACATTCCCAGCGCGTCTCGGAATACTCGGTGCTGATCGCCAGGGAGCTGGGCTTCAGCGAGGAGGAGCTGGTGAACCTGAAGCGGGCGGCGCTGATGCACGATATCGGCAAAATCGGCATCCCCGACAGAATACTGAACAAGCCTGCGCGGCTGACGGACGATGAATACGCCATCATGAAATCCCACGTGACCCGCGGCGCGGAGATATTGAAGGACTTCACGCTGATCGACCACGTGGTGGAGGGGGCGCGCTACCATCACGAGCGCTACGACGGGCGGGGCTATCCCGACGGCCTGAAGAGCGAGGACATTCCGCTGTACGGGCGCATCATCGGCGTGGCGGACGCCTTTGACGCCATGACCGCCAACCGTATCTACCGCAAGCAGATGGATTTCGAATATGTCCTCAACGAGATGCACAACGGGCGCGGCACCCAGTTTGACCCGAAGATCGTGGACATACTGCTGCAGCTGATCGACGAGGGGAAGATCGACCTGAACGCGCTGTATCCGCCCAAGCAGGACGATTAGCGCCATACCGGGAGGACGAGCATGAAGCGCATATACATTACGACCCTGTTGACGGCGCTGGCGGTGATGCTGATTTTCAGCCTGGTCTATTCCATTTGGGACGATGCCGCGCCCATAGATTCCATCAAGGTGGGCTTTATCTATGAAAACGATGAAAGCACGCCCTATACCTACAACTTCTGCCTGGCCCAGAATGCCCTGGAGCGGGAGTACGGCAGCCGCGTGCAGCTGCTGACCCGGAACAACGTGCCGGAGGCGGAGTCGGAGGAGCCGGTGCGGGAGCTGGCCCGCGCGGGCTGCAGCATTATCTTTCTGAACAACTACAGCGACCAGATCAGGCTGCTGGCCGAGGAATATCCCCGGGTTCAGTTCTGCCAGAACTCCTTCAATGCCGCCGATCACGAGCATTATCCCGCCAATTACCACACCTTTAACGCCGAAATCTACCAGGGCCGCTATCTCAGCGGCATCGCCGCGGGCATGAAGCTGCGGGATCTGATCGATACCCACGCCATATCGCCCGAGGAGGCGCTGGTGGGCTATGTGGGGGCCTATCCCTCGGTGGAGGTCATATCCGGCTATACCGCGTTTTTGCTGGGCGTGCGCTCCGTGGCGCCGGAGGCCACCATGCGCGTGCGCTATACCTATGCCTGGAGCAGCTACAACCGGGAAAAGAGCTGCGCCACCCAGCTGATCGACGAAGGCTGCGTGATCATCTCCCAGCATACGGACACCATCGGGCCCGCCGTCGCCTGCGAGGAAGCCGCGACGAAGCGGCGCGTGTTCCACGTGGGCTACAACCAGAACGTCATCGACATTGCCCCGGCCTCCTCTCTCATCAGCACCCGCGCCAACTGGACGCCCTATGTGCTGGGGGCGGTGGAAGCGGTTCTCGCGGGCGACAGCATTGAAAAGCACGTGGACGGCCGCGTCCAGGGCAACGATGTCTGCGGCGGCATCGATACCGGCTGGGTGCAGATGCTGGAGCTGAACAAGCGCGTCGCCACCTACGACACCCAGGATGCCCTGAACCGGGCTGCGGAGCAGCTGCGCCGGGGCACGCTGGAGGTGTTCAAGGGCGATTATACGGGCACGAACCCCACCGACCCAAGCGATACTTGCGATCTGCGGCTGGGCTACCGGGAGAACGACAAGACATCCTGGCCCACCTTTGGCTATGTGCTGGACGATGTGATCGTGGTGGAAAACTGACGGGCGTTCCGGCGGAGGGGGAACATTGGTTCCCGGCTCACAAACCATAAAAAAGCTTTATGATTTTAAGGTTGCATATCAGGAACGGCAAGGGTATAATGTTGTTAAACGCAAGTGTCAACCGCGTAAATAAACGCGACACGGGAGGTGGGTTTCAGAATGTTGAAGAACCTGCTGGCGCTTTCCGCCGGGCGCGGGTCGCTGGAATCCATCATGGCGTTTCTGAACAATTCGTCCTATGACGAAATGGTGGGCATCGATCTGAACAAGGACCATTTCAAGTTCTTCTATAACATCGAGGACAAGTACACCGTGCCCGCCAAGGAGGGCTCCTACGCCAACTTCCACGACTACGTCGTAAACCACCTGATTCACGATGAGGACCGGGAGCTGTACGCCCGGTGCATGAGCCCCGATGGGATCATGCAAATGCTGCGGCAATCTGAGCTGCCGGGCACGTCGGAGATCGATTTCAGGATAAAGAGCCCCGACGGCGGCTGGCGCTGGGTGGAGCAGGTGACGGTGGGCCGCGAAGGGAATGGCCCGGCGGACGGGCTGGTTTACTGCTACATATTCGATATACAGAATGTCAAGGACCGGGAGGCGGGCATCACCCGGGTGCGCAACGGCGGCAGGATCCGCCGGGACGTCCTGACCGGGCTGGTCAGAGGGGAAAACTTTTTCAGCTCTGCCGCCGCGATGCTGGAAAACCGGAACGTGAACTGGATGCTGCTGGTGATCGACCTGGAGCAGTTCAAGCTGTTCAACGAGTGGTACGGCCGCGAGGCGGGGGACAAGGTCCTTTCGCGCATCGGCAAGGGCCTCAGCGGCGATGCGGAACGCTGCGAGGGGCTGGCGGGCTACATGGGCAACGACGATTTCTGCCTTTTGACCCCGGCGGGCGCTTTGAACAAGGAGGAGCTGTACGAAAAGATTCACAACGTCATCGTGCGCTACGGCGTCTCCATCGGCTTTCTGCCCTCCTTCGGCATCAGCTATTCCAACGGCAACACCTCCATCCTCAACCTGTACGATCAGGCGTCCCTGGCCTGCCAGCACGCCAAGAAGGATTTTAAGGAGCGCATATGCACCTTCGACCCTTCCATGTACAACAAGACGGCGGAGGATTTCAGGATACTGTCCAGCTTCCAGGACGCCCTGAAAAACAATGAGATCACCTTTTATTTGCAGCCCCAGTGCCGCGCATCCACGGGCAGCGTCGTGGGTGCGGAATCCCTGGCCCGCTGGATCAAGCCGGACGGGCGCATGGTGCCGCCCTCGGCCTTCGTGCCGGTGCTGGAAAAGTACGGCTTCATTCCCGATCTGGACAAGTACGTCTGGGAGGCGGTATGCAGGTGGAGCAGGGACTGCCTGGACAGGGGGCTGCCGCTGGTACCGGTATCGGTGAACGTGTCCCGGGTGGACATATTCACCATGAACGTGACGGATCACTTCTGCCGGCTGCTTGAGCGCTATGACCTGCCGAAGGACGCTGTCAAGATCGAAATTACGGAGTCCGCCATCGGCGAGAACACGGGCAAGGTTCGCTCCACGATCCAGAGCCTGCGGGAAAATGGCTTTGTGGTGCTGATGGACGACTTTGGCAGCGGCTATTCTTCTCTGAACATGCTGCACGAGATCAACATCGACGTCATCAAGCTGGACAGCAGCTTTTTGCACCTCAGCGAAGCCAGCGAGCGCAAGGGGATGCACATTCTGGAATCCGTGGTGAACATGACCAAGACGCTGGCGCTGCCCATCATTGTGGAGGGCGTGGAAACCGAGGCCCAGAAGGATTACCTGATGAGCCTGGGCTGCCGCTATATGCAGGGCTTTTTCTTCTACATGCCCATGCCGCCGGAGGATTTTGTGGAGCTGATTTCCGATCGCGGCAAGCTGGACGAGCGGGGCTTTACCTTCAAGGCCAACGAGCAGTTCCGCATACGCGAGTTTTTGAACGACACCATCTACACCGATTCCATGCTCAACAACATCATCGGCCCTGCCGCGATCTATGCCCAGCATGGGGACACGGTGGACATAGTACGCTTCAATCAGCAGTTCTTCGAGGCGGTGGACGTGTCCGATTTCAGCCAGCGGCTGGCCGGCATCCAGCGCTACATGCCCTATGCGGACGCGCGGCTGCTGCGCGGCCTGCTGGACAGGGCCTATGAGGACCGGCTGAACGGAGCCAGCGGCGTGATGACCTTCTACCGCGTGGACGGCGGCTCTTCCCGGTTTTTGATCCACTTCTATTTTTTGAACGAATCGGACGGAAACCGGCGGTTCTACGGCGCGGCGCGGGACGTGACCGAGGTGACGAACCTGAGCAGGCACATGGAGCTGCTCTCCCGCTTCTCCTCACATGTGGTGATCTTCCTGGAACGGCAGCACGGCAAGTACTGCTATGAGGTGGCCGCCAACGGCCTGGACAGGGAGATGGGCATTTCCAAGGAACAGCTGGAGGCCGAGCTGAACGACGGCACGTTCTTCAGCCGCGTGGCCGACGGCGGCGGGGACGCCCTCAGGCGCATGATCCGGGGCGCGATTCAGCAGGGCAGGAGCATTTCCGCCACGGTGCGGCTGCTGCGCGAAAAGCGCGAGCCGGTGAGCCTGTTTGTCAGATCGGACTATGTGAGCGACGCCGCCAGCGATGTCCAGTGCATCCTCTCCGTCCGGCTGTCGGACGAATAGGGAATGTGCGCAAGGCGATGCCCGCGGGGAAGGCAGGGAGGATGAAGGATATGAGCGAAGTGACCACCAGCGTGCAGATCGTGCTGCCGCAGCACTGCAACGGCTACAGCAGGCCCAGGCTCTTCGGCGGGCAGATCATGGCGTGGATCGACATTGTGGGCGCGGTGGCCGCGCGCAGGTATACCCAGAGCGCCGTCACCACCGTGTGCGTGGACAACCTGAACTTTCTGAACCCCGCCTATCTGAACGATACCGTGGTGCAGGAGGCCCGGGTGACCTGGACGGGCAGAACCTCTCTGGAGGTGCGGGTGGACAGCTATGTGGAAAAGCTGGACGGCAGCCGCGAGCGGGTGAACCGGGCGTACCTGGTGTTCGTGGCGCTGGATGAGAACGACCGGCCCAAGAGCGTCGAGCCCTTCACGCCCCAGACCGACGCGGAAAAGCGGGAGTATGAGGCGGCGCTCCAGCGCAGGCGTATCCGGCTGTCCCGGTGAGGCCTTCAGATTTATAATGCGGCCGCGCGAAGCTTCGCCCCGCTTGGAATAAAGGCGCTGCGCCTGTTATTCTGAGCGGGGCGAAGTGTTTGTCTTTGTTTGCCGTCGCGGAAAAGCACCGGCAGGATGCCCTGGTTTAGTCAGAAATTGATATCAGTACCCGGAAGCGGACAGCGCTTCCGCCGCCTCCGGCAGCGCGCCCTTCACCATGTCCAGCAGCGCGCGCAGTCTCTCGGGCGTGTCCGCCTCGGCCCGCAGCGTCATCTGCTCCGCCGTGACGGATTTGCGCAGCAGTATCCAGCCGTCTGAAAACGTCAGGCGCACGCCGTCCAGGCGGCTGACCTCGCAGGGGTGCTTATCCGCCAGTGCCGCCAGCGCGTCCAGCCAGCGCTGCTGTTCGGCATAGGGACAGGGCATACGCACATCCGGCGTGATGGGCGGGCAGACGATGCCCGCCGTCAGCGCGGACAGGGGCTGGCGCGCCTGGCAGAGCAGCTCGGCCATGGTCAGCGCGGCGAACAGGCCGTCGTCATAGCCCAGATCGCCGAAGAAAAAGTGGCCGCTGACCTCGCCCGCGACGGCGGCCTGCACTTCGAGAAAGCGGCGCTTGATAAAGGCGTGGCCGCTGCGCTCCGGAACGGGTATGCCGCCCATCTCCAGCACGGCGCGGCGGACGGCGGAGGAGGACTTTTGATCGTACACCACGGGTGTCGGGCTGTCCCGAAGCAGCTTGCGGATGAACAGCACCAGGGATTTTTCGTTGATCACAGCGCGCCCTTTTTCGTCGATGAACACCGCCCGGTCTCCGTCGCCGTCGAAGGCGACCCCGAAGTCTGCGCCCTCGGCGCGGACCTTTTCGCACACCGCGCCCAGCTGCCCGTAGTCGGCGGGGTTGGGGTCGCGCCCCGGAAAGCGGCCGTCGGGCTCGCAGAACAGCTCAAGCACTTCATAGCCGCAGCGCCGGAATACCTCCGGCGCGACATGGCTCATGGCGCCGTTGCCGGCGTCCACCACGATCTTCAGACGCTCCGAAGCCGTAAAGCGCCGCGCAAGGGCTTCCATGTATTCCGGCAGCAGCGCGCGCCGGGAGAGGCTGCCCCGGCTGGAAAGAAAGCGCCCGGAGGACGCGACGGCCCGGACCGCGTCCATCGCGCTCCGGTCCACGGGCATGTCGCCGAACATGAATTTGACGCCGTTGTACCGGGGTGGGTTGTGGCTGGCGGTCACGGTCGCGCCGCCGTCCACGTCCATATGCTTCAGCGCCCAGTACAGCGCCGGGGTGGGAATGGTGCCGATATCCGTCACCGCCGCGCCGCTGTCCACAAGCCCCTTAATCAGTGCCGCCTTCAGCGCGGGCGTGGAAAGGCGCACGTCGCCGCCCACCGCCAGGCGCGCCGCCGGGTGCAGCGTCGCCAGCGCGCGCCCCACGGCATAGACCGCCGCCTCGTCGATTTCGCCGGGGTATACGCCCCGTATGTCGCAGTCCTTGTATATGCTCATTCAGACCTCCACGCCGTACAGCTTGCGTATATCCTCCCTGAACCGGCCGTACAGCTCTGTATAGGGTGTTACGAGCGCGGGGTCGGGATCGACGGTCTTTGCGTAATGTATCATCCGCCCGGCGGCCTCCGCCAGTCCGTCCGCGCCGGCCTGGGAGGCCGCGGCCAGCAGCGCCGAGCCCATGGCGGCGTCCACCACCCGGGGCGCCCGGATCTGCCGGTTCAGGATAGAGGCGCGGATGCGCAGCCAAAGGTCGCTGCGGCACGCGCCGCCGGCGGCGAAGATGACATCGTTTACCGGGCAGCCCAGGCGGATCATGCGGTCATAGGCCAGCCTTTCGGCAAAGCCTACGCCCTCCATCACGGCGGCGTACAGCCGGTCCCCGGCGATGCTGCCGATGTAAAACGCCTCGCAGTCCGGGTGGGCGAAGGGAAAGCGCTCGCCCCGGCCGGGAAGGGGATAGCAGCGCGCCCCGGTGGGGATCAGCGCCTCGGCGGCGGCGTCCATGGCGTCAAAGCCGCGCGCGCCGGCGCAGTCGTTCAGCACGCGCCCGCCGATGTTTCCCGCGCCGCCCAGCAGCCATGCCCCGGAGGGCAGGCGATGGGAATAGGCGCAGCCGCTGGGGTCGATCACCAGCTGGCGGGTGACGCCCTTCAGCACAAAAGTGGTGCCGATGATGGAGGCCCAGCTGCCCGGCCGCACCGCGCCTGCCGCCAGCGCCGAGGCATACCCGTCGGTGGAGCCGCCCACCACCAGCGTATGTGTGGACAGCCCCAGACGCCCGGCGGCGGCTTTGCCGACATGGCCGATGGGCTCTCCGGGCCGGACGATGCGGGGCAGGCGGGCGCGGTCGATGCCCAGCGCTGTTTCGATTTCCTCCGGCCAGCCGCCGTCCAGCAGGTCGTAGCCGGTCTTGAGGGCGTTGGAATAGTCGGATACCGCGAATTCCCCGCACAGCAGCCCCGCCACGAAATCCGCCTGGTGGGCGAACACGGCGGTTTTTTCATACACATCGGGCAGGCTTTCCCGCACCCACAGGATGCGGGGCAGCGAAAAGGACGCGCCGAAGGCGTAGCCCAGCTTTTGCTCACAGCGGCCCATGGCGTCGCGGACCCGGGGTACCAGCTCCCGGGCGCGGGGATCGTTGTACATAATGCCCTCGGTCAGCGGGCGGTGGGACGCGTCCAGGGGTACGACGGTGCCGCTGGTACCGTCGACGGAGATGGCGGCGATGTCCTCCGGGCGCAGCCCGCCCGCCTTCATTTCATCGACGCAGCCGCCGATGGCCTGCTCCGCGGCGGCCTGCCAGTCGGCGGGAGACTGCTCATACCAGCCCTCCCGCGCCGCGCGGTTCAGCCGCGGGAAGGGAACGGATTTTGACGCCGCGACGCCGCCCACAGCGTCTGCCACGACGCAGCGCACGCCCTGGGTGCCTATGTCGATGCCCATGTACAACATTCAGAAGCCTCCTTTGTGAGAGCGGGGAGTTGACCTGCCGCGCGTTCCCGATGGCTCCGGCTTTACGCCATGTCCTTTGCTCTGATGAACCGATTTGCAGCGCAAATCAGATTTCCATGACGCAGCAGCCCGCGGGCTCGTCCTTTGTCAGCTCGATCTCGTTGGGCAGCCGGCGCGCCCCGGTGAGCCGCATAAATTCGCTTTCGTCGGAGACGGTGAAGTGGCAATAGCGGTTCGCGAAGTGCATGGCGATGGCCGACCGGGGCCTGTATGCTTCGATCAGTTTCACGGCGGCGGGGGTGTCGATGGTGAAAAAGCCCCCGATGGGAACCAGCAGCACATCCGCGTCCGAAAGGGCCGCGCGCTGCTCGTCGGTGTCCGGAAGGTGGCCCAGGTCGCCCAAGTGGACGATTTTGAGCCCGTCGGCTTCGATCACGTGGATGATATTCGCGCCCCGTTTCGCGCCTCCCGCGTCGTCGTGGAACGAGGGCACGCCGGTAATCCTTGCGCCGCAGATCTCGCGGACGCCGGGCGCGTTGAGGATGACGGGGTCGCCCTCTATGGCGGCGAAATTGTTATGGTCGAAGTGACCGTGGCTGGACAGCGCGGCGTCCGCCCGCAGGTTCAGCGGCGGATAGCCTACGCTGTCGTCATAGGGGTCGGTCACCAGCACGCTTTCGTTGTCCAGCGTCAGTTGAAAGCAGGAGTGTCCCAGCCATTTCAATTTCATTGTTTACGCCTCCTTGATCAGGTGTCGCCCCAGCGCGCAGGCGTACAGCCCGCCGCCATGGATGGGCGTTCGGTTCATTGCGTTCATGCGCAGACATTCCGCCGCCCGCTGTCTGAGCCTGCGCTCAAAGCCGCCGTTCGGTTCGCCCTCCATGATGCGCGCGGCCAGCGCGAACAGCTCGAGGCTCTCCGGCTCGGCCCGAAGTCCCCTGAAGCGGACGAGGGACGCGCAAAAGGCGTCCGGGGGCTCGGGAAAGCGGGCCTCGAAGCCCGTGAGCCAGTCCGGCCCGGGCCACAGGCGAACCAGGCCGTCCCCGATTTCATGCACGAAGCCCGCGTCGGCAAGGGCTTCGGCGAGTTGTGCGGGGGGACACAGCCGGGGCGCGTCGCTGACGAACAGGGCGCATCCCCGGTCCCGGCGCAAAAAGGCCCCGGCGGGCAGAACGCTCCGGGCTGCGCCGCGCAGCTCCCGGGCAGGGCTATACATTTCCTGAAAGCGCCCGGGGCAGGGCGTCTACAATGTCCAGGGCGCACATGCCCCGCAGGCCCTTGTCCCGCTGGGCCAGCTCCCCGGCAAGGCCGTGCAGCTCGCTGGCGGTGGCGGCGCACTCCGCCAGCGCCGCGCCGGTCATCAAGACGCCTGAGGCCGCGTCCTGGGCCATCAGGCCGCCGGTCAGCCCCGCCAGCACATCGCCGCTGCCGCCCTTGGCCATGCCGGCGCAGCCGCTGGCGCTCAGCCGCGCGCGCCCGTCCACCGAAACGACGCTGGTCGCGCCCTTGAGCAGCGCCTGGCAGCCCAGTGATGAGAGCGCCAGGGCGTCTGCGATGGGGTCGGTCACTCGCCGTCCCAGCAGCCGCGCGGCTTCGCCGGGATGGGGGGTGATCAGGTGATGGGGGCGCAGTCGGTCAAGCAGGTCGCCGCGGGCGATCAGGTTCAGCGCGTCGGCGTCAAACAGCGTGGGAAGCCCGCTGTCCAGCAGCGTTCGCAGCGCCTCGGGCGCGGCCCTCAGCGAAAGCCCGCAGCCGCAGACCACGGCGTGCTTGCCGGTCAGCGCCTCTTGCAGCGCCGAGGCGGCCTCCGGAGCGATAGCCCCCTCCGATTCCGGCAGGGGCAGGGCCATGGCGCAGGGGATCAGCGTCTGCACCACGGGCAGCACGGAGCCGGGACAGGCCACGGTCACGAGCCCCGCCCCGGAGCGCAGCGCGGCCCCGGCGCACAGCGCCGCCGCGCCGGCCATGCCGAGGGAGCCGGCCACGATCAGCAGATGGCCGTTTGAACCCTTGTGGGCGTTGCGCGGTTTGGACGGCAGGCTGTCAAGCGCATCCCGCCTCTGCATCAGAAGCGGCATATCGCCGGGGAAGAACGCGGCGGGGATGCCGATATCCGCCGTTTCGACTTCGCCGCACACATCCAGCCCGTCGGCCAGGTAGTGCCCGGGCTTGGGAAACTGAAAGGTGAGGGTCCTGTCGGCGGTGACGCAAATTTCAAAGGCCGCGCCCGTCGCGCCGTTCAGGCCCGAGGGTATGTCCGCGGCCACCACGGCGCTGCCCGCGGCGCGGTCCGCGTTCATGCGCCGGATCAGCGCGGCGGAATCGCCCTCCGGCGCCCGGGAGAGGCCCGTGCCGTACAGCGCGTCGACCCAGACCTCCGGGGCCTGCGCCGCGCTGCCGGGCTTCAGCGTGGGGATGCCCGCCGCCGCCGCGCGCCGGGCGTTTTCAATGCAGTCCGGTGTGGCGGGCGGGGCTGCGGCAAACAGCGTACACGCACAGCCCGCCTCGGCGAGCAGCCGCGCGCAGGCGTAGCCGTCGCCGCCGTTGCCGCCGGGGCCGCAGGCGATATACACCTGCCGCCCGAAGCCGGACAGTCGCAGCACGCAGTCCGCCAGGGCTCGAGCAGCCCGCTCCATCAGGTCGATGGAAGGCGTGCCGGTGGCGGCAAAGTAGCGCTTTTCCATGTCGCGCATGGCCTGGGGCAGTATCAGCGGGCGCATGGCGGAACCTCCTTTTTATCCGTGAGCCTTGCATATGGGCCGAGGCGGCGTCATCCCGGCCCTTCCAGCACCGCGTTGGCCGCGGCCATGCCGGATTCGTGGGTGACGGAGACCCATATCCGCCAGCGCCCTGCGCCGCATATTGCGTCGGCGCGCGCCTTTGCGCCGCCGCTGAGCGCGCATACGGGCCGGCCGCTTTCGTCGGGCAGGATTTCGATGGCGTCGGCGAAGAAGCCGTCGAACCCGGTACCCAGCGCCTTGGACACGGCCTCCTTGGCGGCGAATATTCCGGCGGCGATCTCTCCCCGGCGCGGGCCGGAGGCTTCCAGTATGCGCGCCTGCTCCGCGGGGGTGTAGACGCGCGCCAGGAACCGGGGCTTTTCGATGGCCCGGCGGATGCGCTCGATTTCGCAAAGATCCAGCCCGATGCCCAGCAGCATGGCGGCGCCTCCCTTCGACGATGGCCGCGCTTTGCCGAAAATCCCGGCGAAAATGCGGCGTCCCGTTTAATATTATAGCACATGAACGCCGATTTGCACAGTTTTCCTTGTAAATCCGCCGGCAAAAATGTATACTAAAATTGGGTTGGCAGCGCCGGAGGACCGCATGGGAACCAAAACGGGCGCGCGAACCGTCCAATTCAGTAAACGATTTACCAAGGAGATGCAAAAATGCAGGTAACGCAGCGTTTCGCCCAGCTGCTCACCAGGAACGTGGGCAAGGTCATCATAGGCAAGGAGAGCGCCATTGAGCTGATGATGGTGGCCATACTGTGCCGCGGCCACGTGCTGATCGAGGATGTGCCCGGCGTGGGCAAGACCACCCTCGCCAGCGCCCTGGCGCGCTCGCTGGACTGCTCCTTCAAGCGCATACAGTTTACCCCCGATATCACCCCCAGCGACATCACCGGGTTCTCCATTGCCAACTTCAAGACGGGGGAGCTGGAGTACCGGCCGGGCATGATCATGAGCCAGATTGTGCTGGCGGACGAGATCAACCGCACCTCGCCCAAGACCCAGTCTTCGCTGCTGGAGGTCATGGAGGAGGGACAGGTGTCCGTGGACGGCGTGACTTACGCCATGCCCAAGCCCTTTATCGTGCTGGCGACCCAGAACCCGGTGGACTTCGTGGGCACCTATCCGCTGCCGGAGGCCCAGCTGGACCGCTTCTTCATGCGCGTGTCCATCGGCTATCCCACGGCCCAGGAGGAGGCCGAGATCCTGGAGCGCTATACCACCGGCCAGCGCCCCATGGAGGAACTCAAGCCCATCTGCACCAGCGGCGATATCCTGCGCCTGCAGCAGGAGGTGGAGAAGGTTTACGCCGCCAGGGAGCTGCGGGTGTACGTCTCCTCCATCGCGGCGGCGACCCGCAAGAGCGGTGCGCTGCAGCTGGGCGTGTCCACCCGGGGCGCGATATCGCTCTTGCGGGCGGCTCAGGCCTGTGCGCTGCTGGACGGGCGGGATTTTGTAAAGCCCGAGGACGTGCAGAAAATGGCGGAGCCGGTGCTGGCCCACAGGCTGGTGCTTTCCCCCGAGGCGCGTATGCGCAACACCACCGCCCAGCGCATCCTCTCAAACGTCATGGGCAGCGTGCAGGTGCCGGTGAAGGTGAAGGGGCAATGACCGTTCCTGCGATGGAAAAATGAGCAAATGACTGTATTGAATTCGCGCCGCGCGGGCTACGCGCTGGTGATGGCATCGCTGCTGGCGGCGGCCCTCAGCACGGGCACGCGCCTGTACTATCTGCTGTTCTACGCTCTGCTGGCCATGCTGCTGCTGGGCGCGCTTTCCGTGCTTTGGACGCTTTTGACGCTGCGCTTTGAAATCAAGGGCGTGCGCACACGGGTCAATCGCGGCGAGCGCATCACGGCGGTGTTCAACGTGTACCACGCCTGCCTTATGCCGGTCTGCGCGATACGGGTGCGGCTGAATGTGCCCTCGGCCTACGCGCCCGTCCAGGAGGTCAACGTCTCCTGCGGCCCCTTTCGCACGCACACCTTCCGCCAGGTGATCCAGTGCCCCCACAGGGGCGTATATGAGGCGGGCGTGAGCCGGGTGAGCGTGGAGGATGTGTTTGGCCTCGTGTGCCTGCACCGCAACCCCGGCGCGAAGCTGGTGAAGCTGGAGGTGCTGCCCCGGGCGTTGGAGGCGGAGGCCTTGAAGCTCAGCGCCGTGGACCAGGGGCCGCAGTTCATCAGCCGCGCGGCGGAGGACAACGCCTCGCCCTCGGATGTACGCGCCTGGCAGGAGGGCGACGAGCTGAAGAAGATGCACTGGAAGCTGTCGCTGCGCAAGCGGGAACTGATGGTGCGCACCTATGAGGAGAGCGCCCGCCCGGACACGCTCGTCATTCCCGACCTGGCCCAGATCACCGCCCTGCGGGACGAGCAGCTGACCCTGGAGGACGGCATCTGCGAAGCCAGCCTCGGCGCGGCCCGGGCCCAGCTGCAGGCGGGCTACCCTGTTCGGATGCCGCTGGTGGGCGCGCGGCCCGGGGAGATCGCCGGCCAGTTCCCGGCGGATATTCCCGCCTTTGCGGACGCCCTGCTGCGGGTGGCCTTTGACAGCCCCTACGGTTATGAAGAGGTGCTTCGGCTGATGCTGGCGCGCTTCCAGCGCACCGGCGGCGCGGTGCTGGTGACGGCGCGGCTGACCACGCGCATCGCCGACATGGCCATGCGGATGCAGCGCTCCGGCGTCGCCACCCGGCTGATCTGGGTCTCCGACGACGCGAGGGACGAGACCATGGCGCTCATCGAGCGCATGAAGATGGGCGGCGTACAGGCGTCGCGGCTGGACCCGTTTACAGTCGGGGAGGCGCGCGGCGCGGAAAAACCGGCGGAGGATGATTACGACGCCTGAGGCGTCGGTGAATGGCATTTGAAGTAAACGATGAATTCGACGAAGCTGAAACTGACAAAAGCGGAGCGCGCGGCGCAGACGGTTGTGGCGGCGGTGCTGTCGCTCATGTTCGCAGGCAGCGCCTTTGCGACGGTGTCCACGGCCATGGGCGTGGCGGTTGACGCGGCGGCGGTCTATCTGGCGGCGGGGATGGCCTCGGCGCTGTGTATGCTGGGGGTCGTGTCCGGCGGCGGCGCGGTGCTTGCGTCGGTGCTGTGCGCGGCCACGACGGCCGTCTATGCCGCGACCCATGTGGCGGGCTTCGGTGCGCTGAAGGCCCTCTTTGCCGCGTGGGCGGGGGAGGCCGGCGACGCGGAGCAGCTTGCGCTGGCCACGCGGACGCTGCTGACCTGCGGCGCGTTCGTGTTTGCCGCGCTGTTTTTCGCGCTGCTCAACCGGCGGGAGCTGGTGTTCATGGGCATCGCGATTCTGCTTTCCGTGCTGATCGGCTGCCACGCCATGAGCGAGACGGCTTCTCTGGGCGCGGCTGTGCCGGGGTTGATCGCGGCGGCGGCGGCCTTTGCGCTCACCGGCGGCGTCCAGCGGGAGCCCGCCGCGCTGCGGGCGCTGCTGCCGGCGGCGCTGGCGGTGGCTGCGGCGCTGCTGCTCTCTCCCGTCGGGCGGGTGACCTGGCCTCCGCTGGAGGAGGCCGCCAATCGCGTGCGCAGCGTGTTTGAACAGTATTTCAACTTTACCCAGGAGCGCCTGGCCTTCTCCATCAGCGAGGAGGGCTATGACCACGCCGGCGAGGTGGGGGACAGCGTCGTGTCCATGCTGGGCGGCCCCGCAAATCCCCATACGGACCCTGTGATGGAGGTGGAGACGGATGCCCAGGCGCTGCTGCGCGGCGCGATCCGAACCGCCTATACCGGCTATTCCTGGGTGGACGCCGCGCCGAAGAACCGCTATCTGTACATCGACGTGACCCACCGATCGGTGCGGGACCGGGTTTTCAGCCCCGGCGCGGCGCTGGAGGAGGGGGCGCTGCTGCCCACGGAGGTGTCCGTTCGGATGCTGGACGAGGGCACCAGCACGTTGTTTGTGCCGGGGCTCATGGAGAGCTTTGAGATGGACCTGTCCACCGCGGTCTATTACAATACGGCGGGGGAGATGTTCCTCTCCCGCACCGTGGAGCCGGGGGACGCCTATCGGGCGCGGGCGCTGCTGCCGGCGCTGGGGGACGGGCTGCGCCGGGCGGTGCTGCGGGGCGCGGATATGGCGGATGAGCGCTTTCAGGAGCTTTTGGGACTGCATACCCAGCTGCCCGAGGGCATCGAGGAGGGCGTCTACGCGCTGACCATGCGGGTCATACAGGGCGCGGACAACGCCTATGACCGGGCCCTGGCCATCATGGACTACCTGCGCCGGGAAATGCGCTACACCCTGGAGACGGACTACCCACCCCGGGGCCGGGATTTCGTATCCTGGTTCCTGCTGGATTCCCGGGAGGGCTATTGCAGCTACTTCGCCTCGGCCATGGCGGTGATGGGGCGCATTGCGGGCCTGCCCACACGGTACGTGGAGGGCTATCTGGCCCGGCCCGGCAAAAACGTGCTGACCGGCGAAAACGCCCACGCCTGGGCGGAGGTTTACTTCAGAGGCGTGGGCTGGATTCCCTTTGACGCCACCGGCGGCGCGACGGGCAGGGGAGAAGCGGGTGACGGCGGCGACGGGCAGCCGGACGAGTTCGACGGCTCCAATTCGGAGACCGGGCAGAGCGAGGGCGACCTCGACGGCCTCGCGCCCACGCCCAGCCCCACGCCCGGCGGCGCTTCGGCGGAGGAGCCCACGCCCAGTCCCGAGCCCGACGGCGGCGCTTCGGATCAGAAGCCCAGCCCCGAGCCGGATGCCGGGGACGCACTTGATCCCGGCCCAGACGGCGGCGCGGATGCGCCCGCGCCGAAGGCAGGCGGCCTGTGGCTGTGGCCGGTGCTGCTGCTGGCGCTGCTGGCGGCGCTCATCCTGGCGGCGCTGTGGGTGCGCAGGCGGCTGAGAGAAACGGACCCGGCGCTGCTGTGCGCCGGGGCGCGGAGCAGGCGGGAGGCGGCGATGATTCTCTACCGTGCCAACCTTACGCTGCTGGCCCACATGGGACAGACGCCCGCGGACGGCGAAACCCCGGAGAGCTTTGCCCGGCGGGTAGCCGGGCAGCTTGAGAACCCGGACTTCGAGGCGTTTTCCGAGGCGGTCCTGCATCAGAGCTACGGCAACAAGCCCGTACGCGGCGAGGACATCGACGCGGGCCTGCGCGCCTGGAGCGCCTTTGGGGATGCCATGGGCAGGCGGGAGCGGCTGCGCTTTGCCGCGACCCGGGTGTTCCGGGGCCTGGGGGATTTCGACGCGATTCCTTAAAAAGCGCAAAGAGGCTGTCCCAAGCCTGTGCCGATCCATGGAAACGGACGCGGCGCTGCCTGGAACAGCCTCTCTTTTCGCGGCGCTATTTGGTTCCGCCATAGCTGCCGGAGGTATCGGCGAACACGGCGCTTCCCACCGACTTGCGGCGGGAGGTGGCGACGCGCTTCATCAGCTCCCGATAGAACAGCTCCTCGTCGATGGGCAGGGTCACCTTTTGGCCAAGGAAGGCGGAAAGGTGCATGGCGTTGGACAGCATGAGGCCGTTGATGCCCTCCTCGCCCCGGGCGACCATGCTTTCACCCCGCAGAATCGCGCCGCCCCAGGCATTGATGACGCCGGAGTGCTGGGGGTTTTGGCCGTCGGTGGGCACCTCGACCTCCCGGGCGGGCATGGTGGCGAAGGGCTGCGTGTTCGTCCGGGACCACTCCGGTTCACTCACCTCAAATTCCAGCAGCGAAAGCCTGTCGTCCTCCACGGTGATCCGCGCCCTGTCCAGCTGGATCTCCAGCCGGTTGGTGCCGTGGGCGTCGCCGGTGGTGGTGACGAATACGCCCGTGGCGCCGTTTGCGTATTCCGCGTAGGTGGTCACGTCGTCCTCCACCTCGATGTCGTGCCACTGGCCGAAGCGCATGTGGCTTTGGACGCTGACAGGCATACCGCAGATCCACTGCCACAGGTCCAGCTGGTGGGGACACTGGTTCAGCAGCACGCCGCCGCCCTCGCCCGCCCAGGTGGCGCGCCAGTCGCCGGAATCGTAGTAGGCCTGGGGACGGTACCAGTTGGTGATGACCCAGTTGACGCGTCGCAGCTGCCCGTAGGCGCCGGACTGTACCAGCTCACGCGTCTTGCGGTAGACGCAGTTGGTGCGCTGGTTGAACATCAGGCCGAAGGCGACCTCCGGGTGCCGGGCGGCCTCCTCGTTCATTTCACGCACCTGCTTTGTGTAGACGCCCGCCGGCTTCTCCACCAGCACATGGATGCCCCGCTTCATGCAGGCAATGGCGTATTTGGGATGGTCGTAATGGGGCACGCTCACGATGCAGGCGTCGATCAGGCCGCTGTCCAGCATGGCCCCGGCGCTGTCAAAGCGCCTGACCCCGGGCAGATTTGCCCCGGCCCAGGCCAGCCTGTCGGGATTCACGTCCGCGACGGCGCGCAGCTCAAAATCGGGACATTCGCCGCCGGTCACCCGCAGGGCGTGGCTGGAACCGATATTGCCGATGCCGATGATGCCCAGCCTGATTTTATCACTCATTTCAAATCCCTCCGTTTTCATCAAGCCCGTCCAGCAGCTCCCGCAGCGCCCGGGCCGCGGCGTCGAAGGCGGCGTCGGATGTGGGATAGGCATAGCGCTCCACGCCGCTCTGCGCGCCATCGCGTTCCAGCGCGGACAGGCCGGGGAACACCTTCAGATGGGGCTCCAGGGTCATGGCCGTGCCGCCGGAGGCGAGGTAGTCTCCGATGATCTGCGCCGCGCGGCCCAGACCGTGGCCGACGGGCACCACGCTGCCGTCCGCCAGCGCGTCCTTGATGTGCAGGTAGCGGATGTGGGGCTTGAGCAGCGACCAGGCCTCGGCGGTATCCTGGCCGCACTGAATGAAGTTGGCCGGATCGAAGACCCCGGCGATCTCCGGCAGGCTTGTGTGAATATCCAGACAGCGCCCGGCGCTGTCACCGTAGATGCCCTTTTCGTTCTCGTGGCACAGCGTGACACCTGAGCCCCGGGCGGCCTCCGCCATGCGCAAAAGCCGCGCCAGCACCTCGTCCCGGAACCGGGCGGGGTCCTCGCCCGCGGGCAGGTAGAAGGAGAACATGCGCAGGTTTGCCGCGCCAAGGATGCGGGCAATGTCCAGCGTGCGGCGGAGCTTGTCCAGGTGCGCCGCGAAGTCGTCCCGCATGATATCAATTTTGCCGATGGGGGAGCCCACGGACCAGGTGACGAGCCCTGCGCCGTCCAACCTGCGGCGCACCTCGCGGGCCTTGCCGGGGGCAAGGTCGGAGACGTTTTCACCGTCCACGCCGCGTATCTCCAGACCCTGCATACCGTTTCGCAGCAGCGCGGCAATCTGTCCGTCGAGGCCGGGGCTGGCCTCATCCGCAAAGGCATATAGACGGATTGTGTTTGACATTCGATCTCATCCTTTCATCGCGGGCGCTTGCCTGAGTCCGGCGTCCGCAGACTGCTTTACATTATAGCGCGATTCCCTTTGGCGCGCAACGGGTTTGAACAAAAAAGCCTGCCGGGTGAGAGCAAAAAAGCCTGCCGGGCGGCGGCGCGTTTACGCCCCGCCGCGCCGGGGTGTGACCGTTGGATTCGTTCGGCGTCATTGTGTAGAAATGTCGAAGAAAAGCGGCCCATTGACGGCACGAAACACCGAACCGGCGGGCCGCTGGCATGTATTTCCACGCCGGTATACACGTTAAATTGCGCAAAAAAGGGACGGTTTTTGTAGACAATGAAAAAGGTATGTGATATAATAATTTTGGGTTTATGGCATGTGGCGCGGCAGGCGGGTTTTGCCGTACAAAAAAGTCTTTTTTTCCTGTGCGCCGCTTCAAACCCCGCGGAAGCTGCTACAACTGTGTGCTTAACGGCGCAGACGCCGAGCTGCCGGCGGTGCGCATGGCACAGAGAAATATGGCATACGGCATGAAACGAGACGGGCCAAGGAACCGCCTGGTTTGGTGCAAATATGCGAATAATGAGCTGATCTCGTGATCGGAGGGCGAAGCTATGGAAGTTTTCCCGCTTCGGCAGGGTGCGCAGACGGCGGATACGGACGGGGCGATGCACGGCTGTCTGTTCTGCAAAAGCGGCAGCGAGTCGGAAATTGTCCGGAAGTTCGAGTTCCTGTTTCCCGGCTCCAGAGCCATCGTTCCGCTCAAAACGCGCTACAGGCGCATGGGCGGGGAGGCCAGGGAAGAGGATGTGCCGATGCTTCCGGGCTATGTGTTTTTCGAGACGGAGCAGGATTTGAACCTCCGTAAGCTGCTCAGGACCCAGAGCGTGTACAGGCTGCTGTGCTACGGCGACGGGGATTGGCGGCTGCACGGCAGCGACGATCAGTTTGCGGCGCTGCTGTTCGGCATGAACGGCAAAATCGGCATATCAAAGGCCTTCTATGACGAGGGTGAGCGGATCAGAGTCATCGACGGGCTCATGAAGGAATATGAGGGCTTTATCATCCGCGTGAACAGGCGCGCGCGGACCGCCGAGATCAGGATACCGTTTCAGGACAAGCAGGTATCCATGTGGCTGGGCTTTGAGCTGATTGACAAGGTTCAGGCCTGAAGCAGCCCGGCCTGGGCGCACGAAAGGGCGGCCCGGATGGCGGAACGGACAGTATACAAACAGATAAGGGTTACAGCGCAGGCTGGGGCCTGGGCTCCAGACTCTTCAGACGGGCAGGCGTTGCCGGGCAATTCGCCCGGGCGCTTGCCTTTGTCAGTTCTACAATATAACGTGGAAAACCATAGAATTTGGTGTATTTCAAATACCACTGGGCAAACGCCCGGGCGGTCCGACGTGCGTGAACGGGACATTTTGAATACACGAAAGGTGAAATAGATGTACAAGCGGACAGAACTCAGCTGGATGAAGCACCTGGATTTCATTCTGCTGGACGTTCTCAGCGCTCAGCTGGCGCTGGTGATCAGCTATTGGATACGTTTTGGCTTCGGCGAATGGGTGTACGCGAACCAGGATTACACGGAGCTTGCCGTGCTGGTGGCCCTGTTCTGCGTGCTGATCGCGGTGGCCTTTAACACCATGCACGACGTTCTGAAGCGGCGCAGGCTGGTGGAGTTCCGCCAGACGATGACCCAGTGCGTGATGGTGTTTGCTGTGCAGATCGTATTCCTGTTCTCCATCAAGGATTCTGAAAAGTTCTCCCGCGTGGTGCTGTGGTCCTCGCTGATCGGATATGTGATCATCGCTTCCGCGACGCGCGCGCTGTGGAAGCATTGGCTGCTCAAGCGCTACGCGGCGGAGGACAAGCATGTGCTGTTCCTGATCGCGGATTCGCAGACGGTGGAGTCGGTGCTGCGCCAGTTCCGGAGCTATCCGCTGGAGAACTTCAGCATCTGCGGCATCGTGCTTGTGGACCGGGACGCGAAGGGCGAGGTGATCGAAGGCGTCCAGGTGGTAACCAATCTGGACGAGGCCGCCCACTATATCTGCCGGGAATGGATCGACGAGGTCTTTATCAGCGTCTCCGACGCCACGCCCAGGCCCAACGAGCTGATCGCCCGGTGCGAGGAGATGGGTGTCACCATCCATTTGCAGATGCTCTCCCTGGGCACCGGCAAGGGCAAGCAGTTCGTTGAAAAGATTGCCAGCATCACCGTGATGACCAGCAGCATGAACATCGCCGGGCCGGTGCAGCTGATGATCAAGCGCGTCATCGATATTTTCGGTGGCCTGCTTTTGAGCGTGCTGGCGCTGCTGGCCATCGCCGTCTTCGGACCGGCGATCAAGCGCGCCTCCCCGGGGCCGATTCTTTACAAACAGGAGCGCATCGGCCAGAACGGGCGAAAGTTCAGGATGTATAAGATTCGCAGCATGTACCTGGACGCCGACGCGCGCAAGCAGGAGCTGATGGACCAGAATATCATCTCCGACGGCATGATGTTCAAGATGGACTTCGACCCGCGCATCATCGGCAACCGCGTGCTGGAGGACGGCACGCGCAAGCGCGGCGTGGGCGACTTCATTCGCAGATGGAGCATTGACGAGTTCCCCCAGGGCCTGAACCTGCTCAAGGGCGATATGAGCCTGGTGGGTACCCGCCCGCCGACGGTGGACGAATGGGAACGCTATGAATTCCACCATCGGGCGAGGCTGGCCATGAAACCCGGCATCACCGGCATGTGGCAGGTGCAGGGCCGCAACAAGATCACGAACTTCGAGGAAATCACCCGCCTGGACACGGATTACATCGCCAACTGGGATATCGGACTGGACATTAGGATACTGTTCAAGACGATTGTGGTGGTTTTACAGCGCAAGGGCGCGATGTAGCATGAATAAATGAACAGAATACTGCATGTTTCAAAGTACTATTTTCCCTTTAACGGTGGTACCGAGAAGATTGCCGCAAACTGCGTCAGGGCGCTGTCGGAGGACTGTGAGCAGAAAGTCATCTGCTTCAACCATGAGCCCGGGACGCGCACGGATACCGTGGACGGTGTCGAAGTCGTCCGCGTCGGCTGCTTTGCCAAGGTGGCTTCCCAATCGCTGTCGTTCGGCTACGGCCGACAGCTCAGGAAGCTGATGCGCGATTTCAAGCCGGATATCGTTATCTTTCATTATCCGAATCCGTTTGTGGCCCACTTCCTGCTCCGCTGCCTGCCTTCGCGGGCGAAGCTGGTCGTATACTGGCATCTGGATATCGTGCGTCAGAAGCTGCTCAGAAAGCTGTTCAAGCCGCAGAACTACCGCCTGGTCAGGCGATCGGATGTCATGATTGCCACCAGCGCGGCCTATGCAAAGGGCAGCTACTGGTTGAATCTGGCGGGGGAAAAGTGCAGAGTCATTCCCAACTGCATCGATGTCGAGCGTCTGTCGGTATCTGAAAGGTCGAAGCAGATCGCTTCCCGCGTGCGCACGGAAAACGTCGGCAGGACGATTTGCTTTGCCGTGGGCAGGCATACCCAGTACAAGGGCTATGTCCACTTGATTCGCGCGGCCGGATATCTGGACGACGGCTTCAGGATCTACCTGGCGGGCGAGGGGGAGGACACCCCGGGCCTGAAGCGCATGGCGGAGGGAGACGGGAAGATATGCTTCCTGGGCAGGGTCGACGACGACACTCTCAAGGGCTATCTGATGGCCATGGACGTGTTCTGCTTTCCCTCGGTCACGAAGAATGAAGCCTTCGGCGTGGCGCTTGCCGAAGCCATGTACTTCGGCAAGCCCGCCGTGACCTTCACCATCCCGGATTCCGGCGTCAACTATGTGTGCCTGGACGGGGAGGACGGCATCGAGGCGCCCAACGGGGACGCGCGGGCCTATGCAGAAGCCATCCGCAGGCTGGCGCGGGACGACGGGCTGCGCAGACGTATGGGCGAAAACGCCAGGCGCAGGGTGGAGCAATACTTTCTCTATGATCAGTTCCGCCATGAGATACGCGACCTCGTGGCGGGCCTGCTTAAAGCATAAGGACCCTCGAAACATGGACAAGGAGACGGCGAAGCCTTGAAGGTCATACAGATAGTCACCAACCTCAATGTCGGCGACGCGATTGGCAACGACATACTCGCCATTGACGAGACGCTGTCCGAAGCGGGCTATGACAGCCGGATCATGTCGCTGACGATTCATGAACAGCTTTCGCATCGCGCTTCGAATGTGGATTTTACCGCCATCCAGCCGGATGACCTGGTCATCTTTCACAAGGCGACGGGGGACTCCTTCGGCAATTGCGCCGCTTCCCTGAAATGCGTCAAGGGCATCATTTACCACAACATCACGCCGCCAAGGTTTTTCCTGGGCTACGACAATGTGATGGCCTGGAACCTGTGGCGCGGCAGGAACCAGCTGAAAAAGCTGGCGGGGATTATGGACTTCGGCTGGGGCGATTCCACCTACAACTGCCAGGAGCTGGCCCGGGCGGGCTTTGCGAAGGAAAAGCTGGCCGTGCTGCCGATTCTGTTTCCCAAGGGGGACGCGCAGGCGCTGCCTGACGCGGCCACCGTGAAGCAGCTGAAGACCCGCAAGGGCGCGCGGCTGTTGTTCATCGGGCGCGTCGCCTCCAACAAAAAGCACGAGGACCTCATCAAGCTCTATTGCCATTACCTCAGGGACGTGGACCCCGACGCGACACTGTACCTGGTGGGCTCCTGGGCCGGCTTTGAGAAGTATTACGCCAAGCTCAAGGGCTTCGCGGCGGATATCGGGCTGAGGGACGACCAGGTGGTTTTCACCGGCCGCGTCAGCGAGGAGGAAAAGGCGGCTTATCTGAGCTGTGCGGACGTTTATGTCTGCATGAGCGAGCATGAGGGCTTCTGCGTGCCGCTGCTGGAGGCCATGCACCGGGATGTGCCCGTCGCGGCCTACGCCTCCTCCGCGGTGCCCGAGACGCTGGGGGACAACGGGCTGCTGTTCGCCCGGAAGGACTACCCCGAAATCGCGCGGCAGATCGGACGGGTCTGCCGGGACGGGGCGTTCAGGCGGCAGGTCATCGAGCGGCAGCGCGCCAGCGTGGCGCGCTTTGACGGCGACAGGACCCGCGCCCGGCTGCTGGAGCTGGTTGGGCGCGTGACGGAGGACGGGAGAGCGAAGGGATGAAGAACAGGACGTTAGAGGGCGAATTGCGGTTCAAGCCCCTGTGGCGCATACACAACGCGACATACCGCCGCTGCGTCAAGGGCTACACCGCGAAGCGGCTCAGGCGGTATATCCGCAAAATACAGAAGCTGATGGGCATGAAGCGAATGTGACCGGAGGACAAAAGCAGAACGGAGAATGGACATGAAGAAGACGGCACTGATCATGGCGGGCGGGCGCGGAGAGCGCTTCTGGCCCCAGAGCAGGATGGACACGCCGAAGCAATTTCTCTCCCTGACCGGGGACGGGCGGACGATGATCCAGCTGACGGTGGACCGCATACGGTCTCTGGTGGATATCGAGGACGTGTTTATCGCAACCAATGAGAGCTACCGCAGGCTGGTGAAAGAGCAGCTGCCCCAGCTGCCGGAGGAGAATATCCTCTGTGAGCCTGTGGGCAGGAACACCGCGCCGTGCATCGGCCTGGGGGCGGAGTATATCGCCCGCAAGTACGGGGACGCGCTGATGCTGGTGCTGCCCAGCGACCACCTGATCAAGTATACCAAGATATTCTGCCAGTCCCTGGAGGATGCCTGCGCCGTGGCGGAGCAGGGCGACAATCTGGTCACGCTGGGAATCACGCCCAACAGCCCGGACACAGGCTACGGCTACATCAAGTTTAACCCGGATCAGATGGCGCTGCGCGCGTATTCGGTGGAGCGGTTCGTCGAAAAACCGGATCTGGAAACCGCAAAGGGATATCTGGCATCCCACGAATACCTGTGGAACAGCGGAATGTTCATCTGGAAGACCTCTGCGATCCTCAAAAACATGCAGCGCTACCTGCCGGAGATGTACGAGGGCCTGGAGCGCATCCGCGAGGCCGTGGGTACGCCCCGGCAGCAACAAGTGCTGGAGGATGAGTTCCGGTCCTTCAAGTCGGTTTCCATTGACTACGGCGTGATGGAGAAGGCGAAGGGCATCTACTGCGTCGCCGGAAACTTCGGCTGGGACGACGTGGGCTCCTGGCTGGCGGTGGGCCGCATCCGCAAAACCAACGAATTCGGCAACGTGGTCAACGGCAACGTGGTGACGATCGATACCCGGAATTCGATCATACAGGGTGGCGAAAAGCTGATCGCCGCGGTGGGACTGAGGGATCTGGTGGTGGTTGATACCGACGACGCCATACTGATCTGCGAAAAGGACAGCGCCGGGGACATCAAAAAGGTGCTGGAAAACCTCAGGATCTGCAACAAATATCAGTATCTGTAAACCAAGTATAACTAACCATCTACATCAAGGATTAAGGAGAAAGAATCATGAAGAGGGCTTTGATCACCGGCATTACGGGACAGGACGGTTCCTATCTGGCTGAGCTGCTGCTCGAAAAGGGCTATGAGGTTCACGGCATCATCCGCCGCGCGAGCGTGTCCACCACCGCGCGCATCGACCACATCATTGACAGACTGATCATTCACGAGGGCGACCTGTCCGACTCTTCCAGCATCATCCGCATCGTATTGCAGGTGAAGCCGGACGAAATCTATAACCTGGCGGCCCAGAGCCACGTGGGCGTGAGCTTCGAGGCGGCGGAATACACCGGCGACGTGGACGCGCTGGGCGTGCTGCGCATCCTGGAGGCGGTCCACATCGCGGGTCTGGACAAGACATGCCGCGTGTATCAGGCGTCCACCTCCGAGCTTTACGGCAAGGTGGAGGAGTGCCCCCAGAGCGAGACGACGCCCTTCCACCCTTACAGCCCCTATGCGGTGGCCAAGCAGTATGGCTTCTGGATGATCAAGGAGTACCGCGAGGCCTACGGCATCTTCGCCTGCAACGGCATCCTGTTCAACCATGAGTCCGAGCGCCGCGGCGATAACTTTGTCACCCGCAAGATCACCCTGGCGGCGGGCCGCATCGCCTGTGGGCTGCAGGACCACCTGGAGCTGGGCAACCTGGATTCCCTGCGTGACTGGGGCTATGCCAAGGATTACGTTGAATGTATGTGGCTGATCCTCCAGCAGGACGAGCCGGACGACTATGTCATTGCCACGGGCGTGCAGCACACCGTGCGAGAGTTCACCACGCTGGCCTTTGCCCATGACGGCATCGAGCTGGAATGGAAGGGCGAGGGCCTGGACGAGAAGGGCTATGACAAAAAGACCGGCAGGATGGTGGTCTGCGTCAACCCGAAGTGGTACCGTCCCACGGACGTTGTGAACCTGTGGGGCAATCCTGCCAAGGCCCGCACGAAGCTGGGCTGGAATCCCCAGAAGACCAGTTATGAGCAGCTGTGCGCCATCATGGCCGAGCATGATCTCCAAAAGGCGCGGCGCGAGGCGGAGGCAAAGGCATGAAAGCGCTGATTACGGGCAGCCTGGGCTTTGTCGGCAGCTATCTGCGCGCAGAGCTTGAGCAGCATGGCTATGAGGTCGTCGGGCTGGATATCCGGCCCGGTGATCGCACGCTGCAGGTGGACCTGATGGACGCGGACCAGATTTGCAAGATCGTAGCCGCCGAGCGCCCGGACGCCATCTTTCACCTTGCGGCCCAGGCGGACGTGGGCAGGTCCTGGAAGGCCCCGCAGCTGACGATGCAGCTGAATGTCGTCGCCTCCATCAACCTGCTGGAGGCCGTGCGCGCCGTGGACGCAAAGGACATCCGCGTGGTCATTGTGGGCTCGTCTGATCAGTATGGCAACCTGGGCGCGGCGGGCGCCGATGTCGTCGAGGACATGGATTTGAAGCCCCAGACGCCCTATGCCATCTCCAAGCGGGCTCAGGAGGAGATGGCAAAGCTCTACGCGCGCAGCTATGGCATGAACATCTGCATGACGCGCTCCTTCAATCACGGCGGCGCGGGCCAGCGCACGGGGTTCATGATCCCGGACTTCGCATCGGGCATCGTGAAGGTGGAGCGAGGCCGGGCAGAGGCGCTGAGCGTCGGCAACCTCACCTCCCGCCGGGACTTCTCCCACGTCAGGGACGTGGTGCGTGCCTACAGGCTGATCGCCGAAAAGGGGCGCTCCGGCGAGGTATACAACGTGGGCTCCGGGCGGACCTACAGCGCCCGGGAGGTGCTGGACGCGCTGTGTTCCATGGCGAAGTGCGATATCCCCGTCAGGCAGGACGCGGCCAGGATGCGCCCCAGCGACACGCCTGTCATATGCTGCAACCACGGCAAGCTGACAAGGGACACCGGCTGGGAGCCTGAAATCGGCATGGAACAAATACTGAAGGATACCCTTGAGTATTACAGGAGTATAGACGGATGATCAATCAAATCAAAGAAATCTACAGATACCGCGAAATGATTTGGATGCTTGTGCGGCGGGACCTGCGCGGGCGCTACAAAAGCTCGGTGCTGGGCTTTTTGTGGACATTTCTGAACCCGCTCTTGCAGCTGGGCGTGTATACCATCGTGTTTTCCGTCATCATGCGTTCGGATATCGAAAAGTACTATCTGTTTTTGTTTATCGCGTTGATACCGTGGATGTTCTTTTCGACCTCCGTGCAGGGCGGAACGACCTGTGTGCTGTCGCAAAAGGACATGGTCACCAAGATACACTTTCCGCGCCAGGTGCTGCCCATCGCGCATGTGACCACATGCTTTGTGAACATGCTGCTGTGCTTCATCGTGGTGTTTCTGGTGTGCGGCTTTGGCATCGGCCTGAATTTCGCAGTGCTGCCCTTCCTGATTCCCATTATGCTTACGGAGTACCTGCTGGCGCTGGGACTGTGCTTCATCGTCTCCGGCGCGACCATTTATTTCAGGGACCTGGAGCATATCATGGGCATCTTCGTCATGCTGTGGCAGTTTTTGACGCCGGTCATGTACGCTGTGGAGCAGGTTCCGGAAGAGATCCGGCCGGTCTTTATGATGAATCCCATGACCTCGATCATCATGTGCTACAGGGATGTATTGTACTACAAGCAGGTTCCTCAGCTACAGAATCTGCTGCTGTCGCTGGCGCTTGGCATACTGTTCCTGCTGTTGGGATGGTTCCTGTTTGATAAATTACAGAGACGTTTTGCGGAGGAACTGTGATGGAAAGCAATATTGCGATACATGTGGAACACGTCTCCAAGGAGTTCAAGGTATTCTTTGACAAAGGCGTCTACCTGAAGGAGCGGGCGCTGTTCAAGGAGCGCAACCGGCATGAGATACGCAGAGTTCTGAAGGATATCAGCTTTGACGTCAAAAGGGGCGAAGCGATTGGCCTGGTGGGTGAAAATGGCTGCGGCAAGAGTACCATGCTCAAGCTGTTGTCCCGCATTATGTATCCGGATGGCGGCAAGGTGGAAACCTTTGGTCGCCTTTCGGCGTTGATTGAGCTTGGCGCGGGCTTCCACCCGGACATGAGCGGGCGGGAGAATATATATACCAACGCTGCGATTTTCGGCCTGTCAAAGGCGGAAATAGACGCCCGCCTGCAAACCATCATTGATTTTTCCGAGCTGGGAGACTACATTGACAACCCGGTGCGGACGTATTCCTCGGGCATGTATATGCGCCTGGCGTTTTCGGTGGCCATCAATGTGGACGCGGATATCCTGCTCATCGACGAGATCCTGGCGGTGGGCGACGTGGCTTTCCAGGCCAAGTGCTTCAACAAGCTGCGCGAAATCAAGAAAAACGGCACCACCATCGTGATTGTGTCCCACTCTCTGGGCCAGATCGAACAGATTTGCGACAAGAGCTACTGGATCGAGGGCGGCCTGATCCGTCAACAGGGCAACCCTGTGGAGGTGCATCAAAAATATCTGCGCTATATGGGCGAGCGCACGGGTACCCTGAGCGCGCATGACGAGGCCGCGGACGCTCAGACCCAGCCGGCAAAGCCGTCCGAAGGGGAGAACGAGGCCCCGCAAGGCGCGGCGGAAAGCGCGCCTGAGCCACAGGTGACGGGGGAATTCACTTCCGAGGACGGCAATCGATGGGGAAATAACGACATCGTCTTTACCACGGTTTGGCTTGAGGACGAGAACGGCGTTAAAACAAACCGCCTTGAATGTGGGAAGCCCTTCAGCATTGTGATGCCCTATCGAATTATCCGACCCGTGGAGGATGTGGCTTTCGGCATCGGCATTTTCAGAAACGACGGGTTGCAGTGCTACGGCACCAATACGGAAATAGAACGCATACCTGTGGAACCCAGCCAGGAGGGCTGCGCGAGGTTCAAGGTGAGATACAACGCGCTTCTGGAGGGCTGGTATCACCTGGATATCGCGTTGCACAAGGCCGACGGTTTTCCCTATGATTATTGCAGGTCATGTCTGGATTTTTCCGTGTTTACCATCGATAAGGACGCGGGCGTCATGCGATTGGAGCATGAATGGCAATTTGAGTGAGGCGGGAGGTGCCGACTGTGGCTGATACCATGGTGAAGATCAACGTGGAAGAGATCATGCAGGAAATTCGGGCGGAAATCAAGCGGGAGCATGCCGACGACGTCGATATCCGGCAGGTGATGCGGGAGCTGCGCGCGCAGGCGGACGGCGCCGCGCGGGAACCGGTTCCGCCTTTCAATGAAATTCAAAACGCGAATCCTCCGGCTGTGCCATCGGGTGCCTCGCTGCCGTCTTTGCAGGCCGCCGGGACAAACAGGGAAGTGGCGAACCAGATAACAAACGAGGCTCAGTATTTAAAGGGAGCCCATTATATCCCCTATTACAGGGATCTTGGCAAGGGGCCGAAGGCCTTTGCCAAGCGGATCATCAGGAAGCTGAACCGATGCAACGTCCTTCCGATCAACGAACAGCAGAACGACTTTAACCTTCACACGGCGAACGGCGTTGACGCCCTGCGCACGGGGCTTGAGAGCCTTCAGATCACGATCAACGCAAACATAGAGCTGCAAAACAGCTTTAACCGTCAATTGGCCGGCAACGTGGACGCCTTGCGCGCGGGCTTCGAAGGCCTTCAGAACGCGATCAACGCGATCCATCGCAGACTTGACACGGCTGAGGGCCAGCTTCAGGCAATCGGCCGCGGCCTGGATGAACAGCGGGAAGCGCTTGACCGGAGGCTGGATGAACAGCGGGAAGCGCTTGACCGGAGCCTGGATGAACAGCGTAAGGCGATTGAACTCAAGCTGGATGACGCCCGGGAGACGATGGAGGGCCAGTGGAGCGCCATTGAGATGCTCCAGGAGCAGACGGATGGGCTTGATATCCAGCCCATTGAAGCGCGCGTCCGGAAGTTTGAAAGGTGCCTTGAAGAGATGCAGAAGAGAATTGAGGAGCATGAGCTTGCCATCAGAAAGCAGCGCCAGGAGCAGTTTGTTACCGGCGACAGGCTTCGCGCGCTTCAGGATAAGCTGAGATAGACGGCGGAGAGCCGCTGCGCCGCGGCGGATATGTAAAAGAAAAACAGACGCAGAGGAGTAGCCCATGCGAATCATTCAGGTTTTGACGACCATTGCCTTTGGAGACGCGGTAAGCAACGATGTGCTGGCCATTCGGGATATCCTTTCCCAAAAAGGCTTTGAAACGGGAATATATGCCGAGCATATTGATACCAGACTGCCGGATGGCACGGCGCGCGTGGTGGGAGAACTGCCCAGGCTTGACGCGAAGGACATCATGATCTATCACGCCTCCACGGGGACGCAGCTGAATTTTGACCTTCCGAAGCTTCCCGGCAGGAAGATGATGATCTATCATAACATTACGCCCGCGGAGTTCTTTGAGGGCTATTCGCCCGACGCCGTTCGCCTGACCACCTTTGGCTACGAGGGGATGCGCTATTTGTCGGACAAGGTGAGCTGCTGCGTCGCGGATTCCGACTACAACAGACAGGATCTTCGCAAATTGGGCTATACCTGCCCGATCGAGGTTTGCCCGATCATCATTCCCTTTGAGGATTACGACCGTGAGCCGGATCGGAAGATTATCGATCAGTACGCTTCCGACGGATGGACGAATTTGCTTTTTGTCGGCCGAATAGCTCCGAACAAAAAGCAGGAGGATATCATTCGCGCGTTTTATTGCTATCAGCGCGATTATAACCCCAGATCCAGACTGTTTCTGGTGGGCAACAGCGGCGGCATGGAGAAGTATGAAAGCCGCCTGACCGATTATGTAAATCGACTGGGCTTGAAGGACAAGGTGATTTTTCCCGGTCACATCGGCTTTGACGCCATCCTGGCCTACTATCGTTTGGCGGATGTATTTGTATGCATGAGCGAACACGAGGGCTTCTGCGTGCCGATCGTGGAGGCAATGCACTTTGGTATTCCCATTGTGGCCTACAGCTCGTCGGCCATTCCCGAAACGCTGGGCAAGGGCGGCCTGCTGCTGGATGACAAGGATCCGTATCTGGCGGCGGCGGCGATTGACCGGCTGGTTCGGGACAGGACGTTGAGGGACTATATTTCCGACCGTCAGCGCGAAAAGCTTGAAGAGTATCGGTATGAGACCGTCCGTAAACGGCTGGTTGACTGCCTTGACAAGCTGTTGGGTTCGCAAGCGGGTGAAAAGAAATGAGAAAGATAGGATTTGTTACGCCATGGTATGGCGCTGGCAATACGGGCGGCGCGGAGACAGAGCTGAGCGATTTGGTTCTGCATTTAAGCAAGGCGGGAATCCCGCTGGAGGTGCTGACCACCTGCGCAAAAAGCTTTCGGGACGATTGGAACGTCAATCATTACCGGGAAGGCTCAAAGCAGGAGAACGGCATCCTGGTCAGGCGCTTTCCCGTCCGCAAGCGCGATACCGCGGCCTTTGACGCCGTCAACGCAAAGCTGATCCGGGGCGAGAAAATCACGGCGGCAGAGGAGAAGGTTTTTTGCCGGGAGATGATCAACAGCCCCCGTCTCTATGAATTCATACAAAAAAAGCAGAGCGAGTATGAAGCGTTTGTCTTTATTCCGTATATGTTCGGCACCACGTATTATGGCTGCCAGGCATGTCTTGAAAAGGCGGTTCTGATACCCTGTCTGCATGACGAGAGCTACGCTTATATGCAGTGCTTTCGGGATGCGTTTTCAAAGGTCAGGGGCATGGTGTTCAACGCGGAGCCGGAGCGCATCCTGGCCAAGCGGCTGTATGGCGTGGAAGGCGACGGTTTTGTCACCTTCGGCATCGGAATGGACACCGATTGGAGCTTCGACGCGGCGCGTTTTCGCAGGAAATACAAAATAGACGATCCTTTCGTGCTGTACGCGGGCCGCAAGGAGGCCGGCAAGCGGGTGGATGTCCTGGCCAGCCACTTCGCGCTATACAAGAAAAGGCACAATGACAGGCTGAAGCTGGTTATGATCGGCGGCGGCCAAATCGAAAACCCGGATCAGACGAATATTATTGACCTGGGCTTTGTGGATAAGCAGGATAAGTATGATGCTTATGCCGCGGCTTCCGTTTTCTGCAATCCTTCCGAAATGGAGAGCTTTTCGCTGGTCATCATGGAAAGCTGGCTGGCCGGCAGACCGGTGCTGGTGAACGGCGCGTGCGCTGTCACGCGGGATTTTGTCTGCCAATCCAACGGCGGGTTGTACTTTGAAAACTATTGGGAATTTGAAAAGTGCCTGGAGTACATGATGGAACACAGGGATATTTCAGATCAAATGGGACGCAACGGCGGCGCGTACGTGCGCGAGCATTTTGCCTGGAACGTGATTATCCGAAGATACAGGGAATTTTTTGACAGGATAGGGGAAAGGGCATGAGCAAGAAACGTCAGTGGAACAACCAGAAGCGCAGGCCGGAACCGACCCCCGCCAATCATCCGCAAACGAATGATACCGGCAAAGCCGGCGCCTCGCGGGAGCAGGAGAAAATAGCCTTTGTCTGCCAGCGCTATGGCCTGGAGGTAAACGGCGGTTCGGAGCTGTACTGCCGCCAGGTTGCCGAAAGGCTTGCCGCGATTTATGATGTGACGGTCTATACCACCTGCGCGTTGGACTATACCACCTGGGCCAATGAATACAAAAGCGGCGTGGAGGATATAAACGGCGTACACGTCAAGCGCTTTAGAGTCAAAAAGGAGCGCGACCTGGAGGATTTCAACCGGATTTGTCAGGCCGTTGCGCTGAACCCGAGGCACACCGACGCCGAGGAAGCGGAGTGGGTTGAAAAGCAGGGACCGCTGTGCCCTGATCTGATCAAGTCGCTGAACGAGGAACACGGGAAGTACAAAGCGGTGCTGTTTATGACTTATTTGTACTATACCACCGCTGTGGGACTGCCGCTTGGCTTTGAGAACGCCATATTGATTCCCACGGTGCATGACGAGCCATGGGTTTATTTGCGCTACTTTGACAAGGTGTTTTCCAGCGCCAGGGGCATAGCCTGGAATACGCCGGAGGAGCGCGCGTTTGCGCGGAAGCGCTTTCCGTTCATCGCGGACAAGCCGGAAGTGATGACGGGCATCGGCATCGATGGGCCGAAGGGCGATTTACCCAGTCTGCCGGATCAGCTCCGCGGACAGAAATATATCGTTTATGCCGGGCGAATTGACGAGAACAAGGGCTGCCGGGAAATGTTTGAATTTTTCAGACGCTATAAGCAGGAAAAGGGCGGAGAGCTGAAGCTGGTATTGATGGGAAAAAGCGTGCTGGAGATTCCGGAAGCGGAGGATATCGTCAACCTTGGCTTTGTTTCGGAAGAGATGAAGTATGCGGTGATGGCAGGCGCGGTGGCGCTGGTGCTGTTTTCCCGCTTCGAAAGCCTGTCCATGGTGGTACTGGAGAGTATGCTGATGGGCCGCCCGGTGCTGGTGACAGAGCATTGCGAGGTGTTGAAGGGACACTGTATTCGAAGCAATGCGGGGCTGTATTTTGCGGATTACCCGGAGTTTGCGGCAACGCTGAACTACATGCTGACGCATAAGCTCCAGTATGAGGCTATGCGATCCAACGGAAGAAAGTATGTTGAGGAAAACTACCGATGGGATGTCATTGTGGGCAGATACAGGGCGCTGATTGATCAAATTGGCTGATATCAGGCGCACGACCTCTGTTTTGACCCGCTCAGATGGAACTGGGCGAACGGCGAAGCGCGGGGCACACGGCGCGGCGCTCAATTCCGGCTAAGGAAGAGGTGTTGAACACATGCTGATGGACCTGGACAGAAAAATACTGATTATGAGAAATCGGGCGATGAAGAGTCAGTCGCTTGACGTTGAAGAAGCCGACTCTGACTTCTTCAGCATGATGCGGGAAGACATCGACGCGGAAGCGGAGAGAATCAAGGATATACCGCTTCCCGCCGAGAGGCCTGTCGTCAAAGCCGTTGAGAAGCAGAGCAGCACGCTTTCCATGGAAGAGCTGATGGCGCTGGATGACGTTGGCTTTATTGAAAACGCGTACAGGAAATTGCTGCACAGACAGATTGACGTGGACGGCGCATACCAGTATCTGGCGCGGCTCCGCTCCGGCAAAATGTCAAAGGAGCAATTGATTTATATACTCAGGACCTCGGAAGAAGGAAAGCGTTGCGGCGAAAGCATCGAGGACTTTTATCTCAAGCAGCCGCGCTTCGAATGGTTTTCAGCATTTGAAGGAAGGGAATTTGTCGAAAACCTGTATACATGGCTGCTGGGCAGGCCGGCGGACGAAGCGGGCCTGTCCGATCTGGAGAGGCAATTGGAGAACGGCGTATCCAAACAAGCGATATTCGCGGCCGTTTTGAACTCTCCCGAGAGAACGGGGAAAGAATCCGACCCTGCGACTTCCCCGGAGACCGAAACCGATGATAAGCCGGAGATTGTGGATTACGACGCGCTTTTGATGCTGGACGACGCGGAATTTGTCGAAAATGTCTACCGCCAAATTCTGGGCCGTGAAGCGGATTCCGCCGGTGCTTCGCACTGGCTGCGGGCGTGCCGCATGGGCGAAAAGACCAAGGACGATATGATTTTTGAATTGCGGATGTCCGGGGAAGGCGTGCGCAAAGGGGTTTTTATTTCCGGGGCCAGGTGCGACGAAGCCCAGCTTGAAAAACTGACGGCACTCAAGGGGACGGATTTCATCACAAACATGTTCATGTGGGTGCTGGGCAGATCGGTGGATGAGACCGGTATGCGCAACTACAGGGACATGATGAAAAAAGGTGTGTCCAAACACGCCATATTGAAAAATATAGCGGGCTCTCAGGAGGCGTTGAAGCGAAAGGAAAAATATGAAGCGCTGAAAGCGGACGCCGTTGCCGCGCCGGTCAATCCCGAGGGAGACTATGGCGGATCGTCGCTCAGAAGCGCCGAAAGCGCAGTCCGGGACGCTGTGAGCAAGCGTCAGATGGAAGAGGCCATTTCGAAGATGCAGGAACGCTGGGGTTCCCAGACCGATATGCTGTATCAGCATACGGCGCTGGACGCGTTGCGCATTTCCCTTCTCCAGCGGCAGCTGCAGGGCATTGCGGATTCCCTGAACGGCTTCCAGCAGCAGATTGACCAGATGCGCCGGCAAGCGACGGACCAGGTGGCGTCGATACGCGATGAAATGGCGCAAAAGCTGGATGGAATCAGCAAGTCCGTGTTCCCGAAGATCGAAGAGATGAAGGCCGGGTTCGTGCTGGAGCTGGAAAGCGTCCGCACGGAGCTGGACGAGCAGACCGAAGCGAGGCTTGCGGAGCTGCACGCGGAGCTTGGCGAGCAGACCGAAGCGAAGCTTGCGGAGCTGCGCGCGGAGCTTGGCGAACAGACCGATGCCAAGCTTGCGGCAATACGAGACGAGCTTGGCGAACAGACCGATGCCAAGCTTGCGGCAATACGAGACGAGCTTGGCGAACAGACCGAAGGGAAGCTTGCGGAAATACGAACCGAGCTTGACGGACAGACCGAAGGGAAGCTTGCGGAAATACGAACCGAGCTTGACGGACAGACCGATGCGAAGCTTGCGGAGCTGCGCACGGCGCTTGACGGACAAGTGGAGGCACGCCTGAACGAAGCGGCCAAATCGGCACAGGACGC
>JAFUCP010000177.1 GCA_017459565.1 Clostridia bacterium
GCGGAGCAGCATCATTATATCCGATAGCCGTGTTTACTGTCAATCTTTAGGATTGACGGACAGGGCGTCATGCTTTATAATGGATAGTGAAGAGATATGACTCCGGCGCTTCCCAGGGACGGCGCGAGGTCTGACAAGAAGGGAAATGAGGATGCGCTTGCCAGAATATCCGGTCGGAAGTGCTTCGAAGCGGGTTTTGTTCATCACCATATACCCCTCTCCCTATCGGGTGGATTTTTTCAACGAGCTCGGCAGCCGGGACGGGATCGAGCTGACCGTCGCTTTCCTGGAGCGGATCGACGAACAGAAGCATCGCTCCGGCGCTTGGTTCCGGGAGGACTACACCGGGTTTACGGCGGTATTCCAGAAGAGGATAATCCGTATGCCGGGCGGCGTTTGCGTCTGCCCGGAGATCTTCGACCTGATCCGCGCGGGCTATGACATCGTGATCTTCGGGGGGGTCTCCTATCCCACCGCAATGCTGGCGATGGAGTACATGCGGCTACGGGGCATCCCCTACTGGCTCGAGGGCGACGGAGCCATTGCCAAGGACGGAAGAGGCCTGAAGGAGCGCGTCAAGAGGCACTTCGTTTCCGGCGCGGAGCTCGCCTTCAGCACGGGCAGAATGCTGGACGAGTATTATCTGCGCTACGGTGTCCGTCCATCGGCGATCGTTCGGTATCCCTTCAGCTCCCTGCGCGCGGGGGATATCCTCCCGGCGCCGCTCACCGGTGATGAAAAGAGGGCGCTGCGCGGCAGGCTCGGGCTCACGGAGGACAGAATCGTCGTCAGCGTGGGCCGCTTTACTTATCAGGGCGGCTACGGAAAAGGCTACGACGTGCTGCTTGATGCCTGCGGACGCCTGCCGGAGGACGTCGGTGTGTATATCATTGGGGACGAGCCCACCGAAGCCTTTGTGCGCATGAGGGAGGAAAGGCAGCTGAAGCAGCTGCACTTCCTGGGCTTCATGGGAAAAGAGGAGCTGTTTGAGTACTACCGGGCGGCGGACGTGTTCGCGCTACTGTCCCGCGGGGAGGCCTGGGGGTTGGTGGTCAATGAGGCGATGGCGAACGCGCTGCCCGTGATCACCACGGACCGTTGCGTCGCGGGACTTGAGCTGGTGCGTAACGGCGAGAACGGCTACATCGTCCCGGCGGGCGATGCCGAGGCTTCCGCCGAAGCCCTCTCAAAGGCGCTGGCTCCCGGCGCGGAGAGGATGGGGGCGCGCTCGCTGGAAATCATCCGGGACTATACAATCGAAAAGATGGCTGACAGGCACGCCGAGGTGTTTTTTCAGCCCCGCGGAACGACCGCTGATGCCCTATGAGAGAGAATAAGATGACAGTCATCATTCCTACGATGAACCGGCCGGTGAGCCTGAAGGAGACGCTGGACAGCTATATGCGCGGCTCCGTCGTGCCGGACCAGTTCGTCGTCGTGGACCAGACGCCGGACGCCGAGAAGAGGGATTCGGTCCGGCGGCTGGTGACCGGCTATCAGCAGCGTGCGGAAGTGATCTACTGCTATCAGGCGCGTCCCTCCATCACCATGGCCCGCAACGCGGGGTTGCGGCTGGCCCGGCATGAGATCATCGTATTCTCCGACGACGATGTCATCGTCCAACAGGGCACAATTGCGAACATCCTGCGGATCATGGACGACGCGACCTTTTCCATGATCGCCGGCCTCAACTCGCATGACAGGCATGTGGGCAGATATCACGTCATCAGCTTTTTTTTCGGCAGGAGATCCTTCAGAAACCGCAATATCGGACACGTTACCCGCTCCATGTACGGGAATTTTCCCTTAAATAAGGTGACGGAGCCCACCGATACGCAATGGGCGATGGGCTTCTTTTTCGCCGTGAGACGCTCCTTAATCGAAAGATGGAATATCCGGTTCGATGAATCGCTGACGGGCTATGCCTACCTGGAGGACGTGGATTTCAGCTATTCCTATTACAAACGATCCTCCGGGGAGGGCCTGAAATGCATTTTTGATCCCCGGGTGGAGGTTCTGCACTGCTACACCGGCGAGTGGCGGATACCGCCCAGGAAGAACACGATGATGTTCGTGATCAACCGGGAGTATCTGAGCTACAAGCACCACATGGGGTGGCTGTCGAGGGTTCTGACCCGCTGGGGCAATTTCGGAATGTTCTTGCTGCGGTTAATGCAGAGAAGAAAACCCATGGATGTGCTGAGGGCACAGATCCGCTGCGACGCGCACAGGAAGGAAATACGAAGGGGACGACTGATGGAAGCGTGGTACGAATAACGGACTCTGACGGCCGGCTTCAGTCAGAACATGCAGGTTGAAATGCGATGACTTCAGGAAATAAACAGATCGCAGGCGGCGCCGCGCTGTCTTATGTGACCATTGCCTTCAATATCGTCGCCGGGATGCTTTATACGCCGTGGATGGTGCGCCAGATCGGGCAGACCCGGTACGGGCTGTACACGCTGGCGACCTCCCTGATCGCCATGTTTGTGATCGATTTTGGCCTGAGCACCGCGACGGCGCGTTTTGTCTCCCGCTATCGCGCCCAGGGCGATTCACAGAGGATCAACCGCTTCCTCGGCATGATCTTCCAGCTTTACCTGATCCTCGACGCGGTCCTGCTGCTGGCGCTGGTCGTGGTTTATATATTTTCGGGTACCCTTTACAGGACATTGACGCCCGAGGATCTGAACCAGTTCAGGACCGTCTATCTCATCGCGGCGCTCTACAGCGTGATCCATTTTCCCTTTGTCCCGCTCGACGGCATCCTGACCTCGCACGAGCTGTTCATACAACAGAAGCTGGCGTCCCTGCTTCAGAATGTACTGACGGTCGGGCTGGTCGTGATCGCGCTGATCAGGGGCATGGGGCTGTACGCTCTGGTGACGGCGAACGCCCTCGCCGGTCTGGCCATGATCGCGTTCAGACTGTATGTGATCCGGAGGCACACGAAGGTTCGCGTTCGCTTTACCAGGCTTGACAGGCCGATGCTGAAGGAGATACTCGGCTTCTCCGCGTGGGTGACGCTGGATGCTCTGTCCGCCCGCCTGATCTTCAACATCACGCCGTCCATCCTCGGCATGGTCGCATCCACCTCGGCCATCGCCGTCTTTGGAATCGTCACCGTGATCGAAGGCCATGCGTATACGATCACCGCCGCGATCAACGGCTTCTTCATGCCGAGGATATCGCGGATTGTGCTGCGCGGTGACGAGGGGGGGAGCTTGCAATCGCTGCTGCTGCGGGTAGGAAGGTTCCAATTCTCGGTCAATGGGCTGATCGTGGCCGGCTTTACCGTACTGGGACGCGATTTTATACGTCTTTGGATGGGCGAAAGCTATCTCGACGCCTATACCGGAGTCGTTCTCGTACTGATTCCGGGCCTGTTTCTCAGCGCCATACAAATCGGCAACACCATTGTCTGCGTGCAGAACAAGGTCCGGGGCATGGCGCTTATCAACTTTTTTACCGGGCTTCTCAACGTGGCGCTGAGCTTTTTTTTCTCCGCGAGGCTGGGCGCAGTCGGCGCTTCCCTGTCCATCTTCACAGTGTATGCAGTTCGCACGCTTGCGCTTTCGCGGTTCTACCACCGTCAGCTCGACGTTGACATGCTGGAATTCGCAAGGAAATGCTATCTGCGCCTGGGGCCGGGTGTCCTGGGAACGATCGCGCTGGGATGGCTGTGGACGAAGGCGATGCCGTCGCGCAGCTGGCTTTGGCTGGGCGTCAACGGCCTTCTGGTATGCGCCGTCTATACCGCGTTTCTTGTCGCTTTTGGCCTCAGCGCCGAAGAGAAGAGGGCCGTAGCGCGGCTGCTGGAGCGCCGCGGGCGAAAAACCCAGTGATACATCTGCCGGGCCTATTGACGCACAGGAGGTGAGCGACGTGATCCGACCGGAGGAACTGTCGCCCGGGGAATACCCTGCGTTTCTGGAAGCGCTTCACGGGCACCTGCTGGTCATCGCAGTCGAGATCAGGAGAATCTGTGACGCGCACGGGCTCGTGTACTGCCTGGTCGGCGGCTCGCTCCTCGGTGCGGTCCGCCACCGGGGCTTCATCCCCTGGGACGACGACATGGACATCGGGCTGCCACGGGAGGATTATGAACGCTTTCTGCGGCTGTGCGGGACAGAGCTGGGTTCGGCGTTTGAACTCGTCACGACGCGAAACGGCGGCTATGGGCTGCCCTTTGCCAAGATCATGCTGAAGGGCACCGTCTTTCGCGAGAGAAACGCGCCGCAGTATGACTGCGGCAACGGGATTTACGTGGACGTCTTCCCGCTGGACAGAATCCCGGACGGGGGCCTCGCGAGGAAGCTCTATCAGCTCAACACGCTCTTCTTCCGGTACGCGCTGTTGAAAAAGTGCGGCTACAGGGACACGAATCCCCGCGTGACGCTTTGGAAGCGGTTCGTTTCGGTTTACGCGAGGTGCCACTCCAAGCGGTTTCTGGCAAAAAAAATGGATCGCTCGGCCACGGCGTTCAACGGCAGAAGGACAGCCTGTTATTTCAACACCGGGACAGCCTATCCCTTCGGAAGAGAGGTGTTTGCCGAGGAAAGCCTGGCGGCCCCCCTGCCGGAGCTGCCCTTTGAGGGGATCATGTTCAGGGTCCCAAGGCATGCGGATGCGGTGCTGCGGCAGCTGTACGGCGACTACATGGTCCTGCCGCCGGAGGACCAGCGCTACAACCGGCACGGCATCGTCAACGTCGACTTTGGGGATGGCGAAGCGCCGGAGGAATGACCGCGCCGCGCTGTTTTACGGAAGCCTTCCCCTATAGCGTGTGTTTCTAA
>JAFUCP010000027.1 GCA_017459565.1 Clostridia bacterium
ACGCGCGTCGCGCACAGGCGCGATTCAGGCCGCGCTGATCGTCGCCGCGCTGGCGCTGATCGTCGCCGGGGCGATCAACGGCAGCGCCAGGGACGTGCTTTACAAGGCGATCAGTATTTGTACGGAGTGTGTCGGTCTTGGATAACGCAAGAAAAAAATGCAAATCGCGCCACCTGGTCCAGCTCTATTCGGCGCTTCTGTACAACGCCCACATCAGGGGCTTTATCAACGGGCAGATATACCGGGGACAGGCCAAATTCGCCTGCGTTCCCGGCCTGAATTGCTATTCCTGCCCGGGGGCGGCGGCGGCCTGTCCGCTGGGGGCCATCCAGAACGCGCTGGCCTCCGCCGGCCACAGGGCGGGCTGGTATGTGCTGGGCATCCTGCTGCTCTTCGGCACAATCCTGGGCCGCACGGTTTGCGGCTGGCTTTGCCCCGTGGGGCTGGCGCAGGAGCTGCTGAACAAAATCCCGACGCCCAAGCTGAAAAAGAGCCGCGTCACCCGCGTCCTTTCCCTGTTGAAATATGTGATACTGGCGGTGTTCGTGGTGGGCCTGCCGCTGGGGTACGCTCTGCGTCACGACCTGCCGCTGCCGGCCTTCTGCAAGTATATCTGCCCGGCGGGCACCTCCGAGGGTGCGATTCTACTTCTGTCCAATCCGGCCAACGCTTCCTTTTTCGATATGCTGGGCGCGCTGTTCACCCGCAAATTCGTTGTTTTGACCGCCATCGGCCTGACGTGCATCTTCTGCTATCGCGCGTTCTGCCGCTTTGTCTGCCCCCTGGGAGCGATCTACAGCCTGTTCAGCCGCTTCAACGTGATCGGCGTAAAGGTGGATGAAAGCCGCTGCAACCGCTGCGGCGCGTGCGTGGGCCATTGCGGCATGGACGTGCGGCGCGTGGGCGACCGCGAGTGCATCAGCTGCGGCGCTTGCATGGACGTGTGCAGCCGGGGCGCTATCTCCTTCAAAGCCGGAAAGCTCACCCTGAAGGCCCCGGAGACAGACTGCTCGAAAATAGGCCCGGCAAGGCGCAGGCGGCTGGCGCGCGCGGCCTGGGCCCTGGCGCTGGCGGCGCTGGGCTTTGCGCTGTTGTGGTTCAACGCGCTGGACCCCTCGGTGAAGGGTGCGGAAGCGCCTGCCGGGCAGAACTACGAAAGCGATGCGCCGGTGGGAAGCGAGGTCGGGCAGCAGCTTGGCGATTTCAGCATTGCGTGCTATGACGGCTCCGTGTTCCGCCTGGGCGAACAGCGGGGCAGAATCACCGTCATCAACCTCTGGGCCACCTACTGCGCCCCCTGCAAGCAGGAGCTGCCGTATTTCAGCGATTTGTACGCCGCGCGCAAGGACGATATGGCCATGATCGCCATTCACCCATCTCTGGTGGCGGACGACCCGCAGGCCTACCTTGAGGACAAGGGCTTTGCCATGCCCTTCGCCACCGACGCAGACGACACAGTGGCAGGTATCGTCGGCTTCACGGGGACCCTCCCCCAGACCGTCGTGCTGAACCGCAGGGGCGAGGTGGTATACAACCAGCCCGGCTCCGTGACGCCGGAGCTGCTGGCCTCGCTCTGCGAAGCGGCGGACGAATGAGGCGCAATTCAACAGTCCCAGCGATGCGCCTTCATATCCACACAGCCGTTGGGCAGGAAGCCGACTCCCTCCTCGCGCAGCAGGTATTCCTGCTCTTCAAACCCGGGGGCGAGGCGCCCGGCGTGGTTGACCACCCGGTGGCACGGGTAATTCCCATAGAGCGAGGCCATGCTCAGAACCCTGCCCACCAGCCGCGCGTTGTTGTCCCGCCCGATGAGCCGGGCAATCTGCCCGTAGGAGGCGACCCGGCCCCGGGGAATCTCTCCCACGACGGACAGAATCTCATAGGCCAGGCCGTCGTCCAATAGCTTTTTCATATCGGTCAATCCCTTCTGACACAACGCAAAAAGCCCCCGCGAAGGCAATATGAAAGGAGCATTGCCTTCGTAAGGGGGCTATTGATTTGTATTTCAGCCCTTGGGCCGGGTCACTCAATGGTCAGTATATCGGAGAAGCCTGTGACCTCGAAGACCTCCATCACCATATCGTTGACGTTGGTGACGCACATGCCGCCCTGCTTGCTCATCAGCTTCTGGGCAGAAAGCAGCACGCGCAGGCCTGCGGAGGAAATGTAATCCAGCTTGCCGAAATCCATGATCAGCTCCGTGACGCCGTCAAGCCCCGTCTTGATCTCCTTTTCCAGGTCCGGCGCGGTGGTGGTGTCCAGGCGTCCCTCAAGCGCTATGGTCAGGCAGCTGTCCTTCCTGGTCTTGTTAATGGTCATATCCACGTCCTCCTTAAACGCTTTGTTTGCCTTATACCGCCTTCCAGGCATGGAAGGCCGTCTTGTTGATATCCAGCAGATGCGCCTTACGGCCGGAGAAGGTCTTTTCCATGATCTTGTAGACCATCTCCACCGGCACGACGGGCGCCACGCTCACCAGCGCTCCCAGCATGACCGTGTTGGCCGTGCGGGCATTGCCCAGCTTCATGGCGATGTCGTTGGCGGGCACATAGTAGACGTTGATATCCTCCCGCGTCGCCTTCTGCTCAATCAGCGAGCTGTTGACGAACAGATTGCCGCCGGCCTTGACCAGCGATTCAAACTTGATCAGCGAGGGCAGGTTCATGACCACGACGTCGTCTGCCTCATAAATCAGCGGGCAGCTCACAGGCTTGTCGGGGCTGATGACCACCGTGCAGTTGGCAGTGCCGCCGCGCATTTCCGGGCCGTAGGAGGGCAGCCACGTGGCGTTCATATCGGCGTACATGGCCGCATAGGTCAGCATTTGGCCCATGGTCAGCACACCCTGGCCGCCGGAACCGGCAAAAAACAGCTTACTCGTCGCCATATATTACACCTCCGCATCCCGGTACACACCCAACGGGTAGTACGCGGCAACTTCTTCCTTCATGCGCTTCATGGCCTCAGGCGGGGTCAGTCCCCAGTTGGTGGGGCAGGTGGACAGCAGCTCCACAAAGCTGAAGCCCTTGCCCGCCAGCTGCACCTCAAAGGCCTTGCGCACGGCCTTCTTCGCCGCGCGAATGTGGGCCGGGGAATCCAGGGATACGCGCTCGATGTAGGCCGGGCCGTCCAGCGTGGCCAGCAGCTCGCAAATCTTCAGCGGCATACCCGCCTGCTCCCGCGTACGCCCGTCCACGGAGGTGGTTGATCGCTGGCCGATCAGCGTGGTGGGGGCCATCTGGCCGCCGGTCATGCCGTAGATGCCGTTGTTGATGAAGAAGGTGGAGAACTTTTCGCCGCGGGCCGCCGCGTGGACGATTTCGCCCATGCCGATGGAGGCCAGGTCGCCGTCGCCCTGATAGGTAAAGACCACCTTGTCCGGGTGGACGCGACGGATGCCGGAGGCCACCGCCGGCGCGCGGCCGTGGGCCGCCTCGCACATATCAACGTTCATAAACTGATGCGCCACGACGCTGCAGCCGATGGGAGCGACGCCCAGCGTCTTCCCCAGCAGGCCCATCTCATCCAGCGTCTCCATGATGATGCGGTGTGCGACGCCATGGGTGCAGCCGGGGCAATAGCTGGTGCTGACGGGCAGCATACCCTTCGTTACGGTAAATACAGGTTTCATCGCACTTCCTCCAGTATCTTCTTCGTCTTTTCCACGACCTCGATCGAGGTGGGCAGCATACCGCCCACGCGGTGGACCAACCTCACAGGCACGCGGCCCTTGACGCCCAGGTTGATATCCTGGAGCATCTGGCCCATGCTCAGCTCCACGGACACGACGGCACGGGTCTTGTCGGAAATCCTGTCAAAAGCGGCGTACGGGAAGGGCCACAGGCTGATGGGCCGGATCAGACCCGCCCGGATGCCCTGGGCCTCAAGCAGCTCCATGGCCTCCCTGGCCAGGCGCGCCATGGTTCCGAAGGCCACGAACACGACCTCGGCATCCTCCAGGCTTTCGCACTCCACGCGCTCAAGCTCCTTCTCCATTTCCGCGTACTTTTCAAACAGATGCTCCACATGAGCCTCCAGCACCTCGGGCTGCAGGCGCAGGGACTTGACCACGCTGCGCTCGCCCTTTTCGCTGCCGGAGATGGCCCAGGGCTTGACCTTGGGAATGTCCGCGCTGGTCAGATCAGGCTTGGGCTCGGGCAGCAGCACCGGCTCCATCATCTGGCCCATCAGGCCGTCGGCCAGCACCATCACGGGGTTGCGGTACCTGTTGGCAATTTCAGGGGCCTCATAGAGAATGTCCACGGCCTCCTGGATGGACGCGGGTGCGAACACAGGGATCTTGTAATCGCCGTTGCCGCCGCCGCGGGTGACCTGATTGTAGTCCGCCTGGCCGGGCTGAATGGAGCCGATGCCGGGGCCGCCGCGGGATACGTTCAGAAGCGTGACCGGCACCTCGGCGCCACAAAGAAAGCTCATGCCCTCCTGCATCAGCGCGATGCCCGGGGACGACGAGGAGATGAAACCGTTGCCGCCGGCCGCGCCGCAGCCATAGGCCATGTTGATGGCGCCAAGCTCGCTTTCCGCTTGGAGGAATTTGCCGCCGCGCTTGGGCAGCTCCCGGCTCATAAACTCGGGAATTTCGCTCTGGGGCGTGATGGGATAGCCGAAGTAAAAGCGCACGCCGCCGCGAATGACGGCCTCCGCGAAGGCCTCGTTGCCCTTCATCAATACCTTTTCGCTCATGCTTCCCCCTCCTCCAGCTCGTAGATCTCGATGGCGCAGTCGGGACATACCGTAGCGCAGCTCTGGCAGCCGATGCACTTCTCCTGCTCGGCGATCATCGCGGGACAGTAGCCCTTGGTATTCACCTGCGTGTCCATCACAATGATCTGCTTCGGGCAGAAGCTGCGGCACAGCTCGCAGCCCTTGCACCGCTCCCGATCAAAGACAACCTTGAACCTCTTTGCCATGTATAAGCCTCCCTTGTATCAAGCCAATGGCGCGTTCGCCATGAACTTACTATTTGTCAATCCAGCTGGGCCGCATGTACATGCCCAACGGCATGAGATATTCGTACCTGTCCTTTAGCGCCGCGCCGTCCACGATGCCCTCCGGGTAGCAGTCGCACCACATGAGAAGGCCCGTACTGTCGCAAAGCTCCCGGCACAGCCTGTGGCCCCTGGCCACACATTCGGCATCGGTCTGCCGCAGCAGGTGGCAGTTGTTGATCACGCCGTCCATCCGCCGCCCGGTCTTTTCCTCGATGGCCCGCAGATGCTCCAGCGCGCCTTCCAGGCTCCGCGTCTCGGGGCGGTTGGCGTTGACTACGATCAGGAACAGCGCGTTTTCCGGCCCCAGGTACTTGGAAAACTGGTTCAGCACCACTGCGCCGGAGTCGTTCCCGCCCACATCCACGATCACGCGACAGCCTTTATCCTCCAGGGGCGCACGGATATTCGCGCCCAGGGCGGGCATCTCCGCCGTGATTTCATGGTCATAGGCGCTGCCGTACACGCCGACGCCCGCGGCCTCAAGCTGCTGTTTGCGCTCCCGGGAGCGGAAATAGGGGTTTGCGATATCCAGATCGATCAGCGACAAACGCTCATACGGGCCGTAGCCCAGCCGCGCAAGGCGCATGGCGAGGCTGACGCAGAATTCCGTCTTGCCGCTTCCGTAGTGCCCCGTGACCACCAGGATGCGGGCATCCGGCGCGCGCAGCCCGGTAAACTGGGCCATGCTCACTCCCCCTTTGCCGAAGCTCTGTTTCGACTAATGATTAATCTATCAGCAATGGGGGCGATTGTCAAGTTGTTTTATCTGAATATTCCGAACATTTCCTTGTTTGCAGCGGCAAAACATTCGCTCATAATGCCGAATATAATCTAAATTTAACGCTATCAATATTTGACATAAACCTATAATGGTGATACAATGACCGCAATCGAATATTCACCAAAGGCGATGACGAAGACGGCGGAGCGGAAGGTGTACAGAGAGTCGGTCAGCAGCTGGAAGGCCGATCACCCGCAAGTTCACAAGCCCATCACTTCCGAGCCGGAAGCCCGAAAGACCTTCAAAGGCGAAGGATCAAGTAGACGTTTCTCGTGAAAGCTGCGTAAAGGCTTAGGGCTTGATGGAGCCTGAAGGGGGCACGGCGACGTGCAATTTGAGTGGTACCGCGGGTTGATTGCGACTCGTCTCAAGACATGCGGAAAGGACGCATGGAGAGACGGGTTTTTTTGTGTAACACTCACCTTGGCTTGATCTAATATTCGATCACCCCGGTACGACCTTAAAGGAGGAGTTTCCCATGAACGCAACAGAAATGACCGGAATGCTCTACGAGGTGGGCACGCGCATCAGGGCCCTGCGGGAGATCGCGGGGTATTCCGTGGTCTACATGGCTGAGCAGACCAAGCTGGACGTGGAGACCTACATGGACTATGAGGCCGGCAGGGCGGACCTGCCCTTCACCTTCATCCACAACTGCGCCCGCATATTCGGCGTGGATATCACCGACCTGATCGAGGGCCGCAGCGCGAACCTGCGCTCCTACACCGTCACCCGCAAGGGCGAGGCCACCATCACCGCCCGGGAAGAAGGAATCCAGATCAGCAACCTGGCCCCGCTGTTCAGCAGCAAGATCGGCGAACCGTTCTGGGTCACCTACAGCTATTCCGAGGAGCTGCAAAACCAGCCCATCCACACCCACTCCCATCCCGGCCAGGAATTTGACCTGATCCTCTCCGGCGAGCTGCTGGTGCGCGTGGGCGACCACGTGGAGCATCTTAGGGAGGGCGACTGCATCTATTACAACTCCTCCACCCCCCACGGTGAAATCGCCACCGGCGGCAGGGACTGTACCTTCGTGGCCGTGGTCATGCCCGGCGAGGAGACCGAGCAGGAGAAGATCGTAGAGGCCGTCATGCCCGTGCGGCTGCCGAAGCAGCATATGATCTATGACGACTACGTGAACCTGGACGAGGACGGCGAGGGCCACCTGATGCACATCGAGTTCCCGAACCGGGAGAACTTCAACTTCGCCTTCGATATCGTGGACCGGCTGGCGGAGCGCAGCCCCGACAAGCTGGCCATGCTGCACATCAACCGCAACATGGAGGAAAAGCGCTTCACCTTCCAGGATATCAGCCGCAAGTCCAACCGCGCGGCAAACTACTTCAAGGCGCTGGGCATCCGGAAGGGCGACCGCGTGATGCTGGTGCTGCGCCGAAACTGGCAGTTCTGGGTGGTCATGATAGCTCTGCACAAGCTGGGCGCCGTCGCCATCCCCGCCACGGACCAGCTTCTGAAAAAGGATTATGAATACCGCTTTGAAACCGCGGGCGTCAGCGCCATCTGCATGACCGCCGAGGGCGATGCCGCCTCGCACGCCGAGGAAGCCTTTGAAACCTGTCCCTACGTTGAAAAGCGCATCCTCTGCGGCGGCAAGCGGGAGGGCTGGCACGACTTTGACGAGGAGTATCTCAGCTACCGTTCCACCTTCCTGCGCACCGAGGATTCCCCCAAGGGCACGGACCCCATGGTCATGTTCTTCTCCTCCGGCACCACCGGCTATCCGAAGCTGGCCATGCACAACCACATGTACCCCCTGGGTCACTTCATCACCGCCCATTACTGGCACAACGTGGAGCCGGACGGCCTGCACCTGACCATTTCCGACACCGGCTGGGGCAAGGCGCTGTGGGGCAAGCTGTACGGGCAATGGATGAACGAGGGCGCGGTGTTCGTATACGATTTCGACCGCTTCAACGCCCACGATATCCTGCCGATGTTCGCCAGGTACAACATCACCACCTTCTGCGCGCCGCCCACCATGTACCGCTTCCTGATCCGCGAGGACATCTCCAAGTACGATCTGAGCAGCATCCACTGTGCCTGCACCGCGGGTGAGGCGCTGAACCCCGAGGTGTTCAACCTGTTCAAAAAGACCACCGGCCTTTCCATCATGGAGGCCTTCGGCCAGACGGAAACCACGCTGGTGCTGGGCAACTTCGCGGGCACCACGCCGAAGGTGGGCTCCATGGGCAAGCCCAGTCCCATGTTCGATGTGGACCTGGTGGACCCCGACGGCAACCCCGTCAAGGTGGGCGAGCCGGGCGAAATCGTGATCCGCACCGACAGGGAAATCCCCTGCGGCCTGTTCGCCGGCTACTACGGCAACGAGGAGGCCACCAGAGCCGTGTGGCACGACGGCATGTACCACACCCGGGATATGGCCTGGCGGGATGAGGACGGCTATTTCTGGTACGTGAGCCGCACCGACGACGTGATCAAATCCTCCGGCTACCGCATCGGGCCGTTTGAGATCGAAAGCGTCATCATGGAGCTGCCCTATGTGCTGGAGTGCGGCGTCTCCGCCGCGCCGGACGAGATCCGCGGCCAGGTGGTCAAGGCCAGCATTGTGCTGACCAAGGGCACCGAAGGCACCGAGGAGCTGAAGAAGGAGATCCAGAACTACGTCAAGAAGCGCACGGCGCCCTATAAGTACCCCCGCATCGTGGTATTCCGGGACGAGCTGCCCAAGACCATCAGCGGAAAGATCCAGCGCAACAAGCTGTAATCAAGTGCGGAGTGGGAGTTGAAGCAAGTGCTGTATGAGGCAAGAAGGTTCACACTCAAGGACGGGCGCGAAGCGGTGCTTCGCTGCCCGGAGCCGGAGGACGCGCTGAATATGGTGCGGTATCTGACGGACACCGCTGCCGAGACGGAGTTCGTGCTGCGCTATCCCGAGGAATGTCACTGGACCGAGGAACAGGAGAGAAACCTGCTCCAGGGCTTCAAGGACAACCCCAACAGCCTGATGCTTTGCTGCTTTGTGGACGGCGAGCTTGCCGGGAACTGCAATTTGCAGTTCAACGGACAGCTGAAATTCCGCCACAAGGCCTCCGTCGCCATCGCCCTGTACCGCAAATTCTGGGGGCTGGGCATCGGAACCGCCATGTTCGGAGCCATGATCGACGTCGCCCGCGATCGGGGCATGATGCAGCTGGAGTTGGAATACATCGGGGGCAACGATCGCGGCCGCGGATTGTATGAAAAGATGGGCTTTGTCGAGGTCGCCCGTCATCCCGACGCCGTCCGGCTGAAGGACGGCAGCTTCCGGGATCTGATCTTCATGACGAAAAAGCTGTGAATCGAGTAGGAGGGGGTGATTAGCCCCCGTCCTCTCACCGCACCGTACGTATCGTTCGGTATACGGCGCGTCCAACACATTCCGCCTCGCGACGGACACCCTTGCCTTCGGCTAACGCTCCCTACTGCCAAGCGCGTAGCGGACTTCCACCGCCAAGTTGTTGCCCATGCATGGCGCACATGAAAACAGACCGGGGACGGCAGTAATACCGCCCCCGGTCTGTTTTTGTCAATATTGCTTTCCAAAGGCGGCAGCGAGCAAATATCGAAGTCAGACCGCCGCCCGGGGCCAGTCTTATGTTGAAGGTAATTCGAGAAACCTGCAAGTGGCAGATGCCGGAAAAGGCGCCGCAGAACTTGTGCGGGAATGATTCAGCGGCTGCTTAATTCCTGTTCAGGTCCTGTTTGATCTGGGTGGTGGAGATTTCCGGCGTGCGGGGCAGATAGACCACATCGACGCCCTCTTGCTTCAGAAAGTCAAACTTGCCCGTCCAATCGTCCCCCATTACGAAGGTATCCACATGGTAAAGGTGCATGTCCTCGCGCTTCTGCTCCCAGTTTTCCTCCGGGATCACCAGGTCCACATAGCGTATGGCCTCCAGAAGCAGCTTGCGCTCATCATAGGAAAAATAACATTTTTTGTGCTTATCGACGCTGTTGAAGCGGTCCGTGGACAGGGCCACGATCAGATAGTCGCCCAACGCCCGCGCGCGGCGCAGCAGGTTGATGTGGCCGTAATGCAGCAGGTCAAAGGTGCCGTAGGTGATGACGCGCTTCATATAAAACCTCCGTTGGCTGTTGGGGATTGCAAAAACCCGAGTGATGGAATATACTGGTGTCAACACTTGGAAAGCGTGGGATGCATATGCAAAAGCTGAGAGATGCCATTGAGGCCTACCGCCCCGTCAACGAGCAGGAATACCGAGACAGGGAAGTCATGCTCTACGCCCTCGACGCGCTGGATGCGCCGCTGACGCGGGACAACCCCATCGCCCATTTCTCGGCGTCGTCCTGGATCGTCAATCCCCGCCGGGACAGGGCGCTCATGGCCTGGCACAACATCTACCGCACCTGGGCCTGGACCGGCGGACACGCGGACGGCGAGGCCGATCTGCTCTCCGTGGCGCTGCGGGAGGCCCGGGAGGAAACCGGCATCGCGCAGATCACCCCGGTTTCACCGGCCATCTACTCCCTGGAGGTGCTGCCCGTCAACGCCCATATCAAGCGCGGAAAATTCGTATCGGCCCACCTGCACCTGAACGTCACCTATCTTCTGACCGCGGACGACACCCAGCCCATCCGCGCAAAGCCCGATGAAAACAGCGCCGTGGCCTGGCTGCCCCTGGCGGAAGCCGCAGACAACCGGGACGAGCCCTTCATGGCGACAATCTACAAAAAACTCAACCAAAAGCTCACGCAGCCGGCATCCGGCGGCGTTCAATAGGCCGGGATTTGCCTTGCATCGCCGTAACAAGCCCTAATCCTGGCTCACAGCTTCCTTGGCATGGGGCGAAAGGTCCATAAACCAGGTGTATTCTCCCTTCCAGCCCAGCTTAACCGTGCCCAGAGAGCCGTTGCGCTGCTTGGCGATGATCAGTTCCGCGATATTCTTGTCCGGGGTATCCGGGTCGTAATAATCCTCGCGGTGAATGAACATGACCACGTCCGCGTCCTGCTCGATGGCGCCGGATTCACGGATATCCGACAGCAGTGGCCGGTGGTTGGAGCGGCTCGTGGGCGCGCGGGAGAGCTGCTGCAGTGCGATGATGGGCACGCCCAGCTCCAGCGCCAGGCCCTTCAGCGTGCGGGAAATCTGGGAGACCTCCTCCTGGCGGCTGCCGGTCTTGCCCGTGGCGGTCATCAGGGAGAGATAGTCGATCATGATGACGTCGAGACCCGACTCCATCTGCAGCCGCCGCGCCTTGGATCGCAGCTCCGGCACGGTGATGCCGGGGGTACAGTCCACATAGATGGGCGCGTTGCCGATGCTGACCAGCGCGTCGCCCAGCAGCTCCCATTCGCTGTCGCTGATCCTGCCCCGGCGCACATTCTGCATATCCACGCGGGCCTCGGTACACAGCATACGCATCGCCAGCTGCTCCGCGGGCATTTCCAGGGAAAACACAGCCGCCTTTTTTCCATTTCGAATGGCCGCGTTTTCCACGAAATTCATGCCGATACTGGTCTTGCCCATGGCGGGACGGCCCGCCACCAGCACCAATTCGCCGGGATGCAGGCCCGTCAGCAGGTCGTCCAGCTCTGTATAGCCGGTGGGCACGCCCTCGATCCTTCCGTGGTTTTTGACGAGAAGCTCAATCTTTTCAAAGGTGCTGATCAGCACGGGCTGAATGGGCTGCAATTCTTCGCCGCCCTTGCGCATGGTAATGTCGTAGATCGCCTTTTCCGCCGCTTCAAGGATCTCCTGGTTTTCCTTTTCACCGGCATAGCTGTCCTGCAAAATGCGTTCTGCGGCGGCGATCAGCCGGCGCAGCGTGGCCTTTTCATCCACAATGCGTATGTAGGCCTGCACGTTTGCGGCGGAAGGAACGCCCTGGCTTACCTCGATCAGGTAGGCCGCGCCGCCCACGGCGTCCAGCCTGCCCCGACGGGTCAGCTCCGCATCCAGCGTCACCAGATCGATGGGCCGCGAATCCTCAGCCATGTCCTTCATGGCCGCAAAGATTTCACGGTTGGCCGGATCGTAGAAATCGTCCGGCTTCAGGCGCTCCGCAGCCAGCTGGGCCGCGTTGCGCGACCTGATCATCGCGCCGATCACGCTGCGCTCCGACTCCGGATGATTGGGCGGCGTGCGCGCGATATCCGGCTGCGGAATGTACTGCTCCATAGTTACTCCTCGGCTTTTGTAGAATCGTTTCCCCTTATTTGCCCTGGATCTTCACGTTGACGATCATCCGCGTGGAGATGCCGGGATACAGCTTGAGGGTCACAAAGGACTGTCCCGCGGACTTGATGGGCTCCTCCTGCTCCAGCTTGCGCTTGTCCACCTCGATGCCGTGCTGCGCCTTCAGAGCGGTGGCGATCTGATCGTTGGTGACGGAGCCGTACAGCTTGCCATTCTCGCCGCCCTTGACCTCAAGCTGAATGACCTTGCCCTTGAGTTCCCTGGCCCTTACCTCCGCCTCCTGCTTGCGCACCTCTTCGCGGTGCCGGTCCGCGCTGCGGGACTTCTCCAGCGAGTTCAGCGCTTCGGCGGTGGCCTCCTTCGCCAGCTTGCGGGGCAGCAGATAGTTCCTGGCGTAGCCGTCGGAAATCTCCATAATCTGGTCCTTTTTGCCCGTGCCCTTGATGTCCTGAAGCAGTATAACCTTCATGTCGATTGCCTCCTATCGATCTGGATCATCCTGATCCGAATTGTTGTTCTGGCGCTTATCGAGCCACTGCCTGACGGCGCCCCGGGAGCCGAACAGCGCCGAAACAACCCCCACGATGCACAACAGCGACGCGATGCCCCTGAAGAGCAGTGCCATCACCGCCAGCAGCGTAACAAGCACCCTGCGCCTGGAGGAGCTGCTGCCCGTGCTGAGGAGCCTGCGGTCCACGGCGGCCAGCGCCTGCACCGCACAGGCCGCGCCAGCCAGCTTTCCCACAGTGGCATACACCGTCGCCCCCGCGCCGTAACCTGTGTTGGCGATGATGAAGCCCACCAGCCACAGCCCCACGGCCCCCGCAGTGACCTGTGCCGGGAGGAACCAGCGGCCTATGCCGATAAAGCTCTCGTTGGTCGCCACGCCCTGGCGGGCCATGGTCCAGTTTCCCCAAAGCACCGAAAGCACGCCCGAGAGCAGCGCCCCCGAAAGCAGCGTGCCGGGCAGCTCCCGGGCATAGATCTGCTGCATCAGGTCCAGCACGCCCGCAAGCTGCTCCCGGTAGGTCTGCACGGTAAAGGGAACAAAGCCCTGCGCCCCGCTGAGCGACAGCGCGGAATTCACCGCGTCCGCAAAGGGCTGCAGCGCCGCGTCCGGCATCCGCGCGAACTCCGAGCGCAGCACGTCCACGAATTGGGCGATCATGCCGCCGCCAAAGGCCGCATAGGCGGCGAGCATCGCCGCGACCAGTCCCAGCCCATAGGCGGCGATGCCCGCTTTCAGCTGCGTGAAAAACGGCTGCTTCCGCGCCACGCCGCGCATGACGAACAGTGCGGGCAGCGCCGCTGATAACAGCAGCATGAGCATCACCGGCGTGCCGATGAACGTCTGCGTGGAGATGAGCGACGTCGCCAGCAGCAGCCCGGCGGGGACCCAGCCGCTCCTGGCCTTCAGATACACCGCCACGATACCGCAGAGCATCAGCACCGGCATGAGCAGCGAAATCTGGAATACTCCGATCAGGGGCAGCAGCGTGCCGAGGATCAGCGCAATCGCCACGCCTCCGGCCATGCGTCCCGGCGTTACGGTGTAAGCCTGTTTGGATTCCAAAATAATGCCTCCGATAATATACGCTTTCAGCATGTATTATATCAGAATATTCAAGCCGGGACAAGACATAAAAGGCAATTTACCGGCGATTAACCGATAAATTGCCCGCATATTCCTCTGTCGGAGCCGTACATACACTCATTTTGAGGGCGCCCAATCAGGCCTGAGTCTGTTCGTGCGCCCACATTTCAATTATATACCGACGTCGGTATTATTTGGTTACAGATGTTCATCCAACATATCGATGGCATCGAAATTTCCCTCGGCAATGGCCAGCTCCATCATCTTTTCCACGCTGTCCTGGTCCGCATGGTCGATGAATTCGCCCACATGCTCCCAGTCCTGCGCCTGGGCGCGGGCCGTCAATACGCCGCCGATATAGGCGGGGCTGAGCAGTCCCACCAGCTGTCGGAAGTAGTCAAAGTCCCCCGCCGCCACCGCTTCGTTGGCCAGCGACTCGCGCTGCTCTGCGCACATGCAATGCTCCGCGATCTGCGTCGCCAGCACGCGGGCTTGGGCCTTGTAGGCAGCGATGCCGATTTTATCGGCGCAGTTGTCCAGGTAAATCTGCTCCGCGTAGGTGGAAAGCCACTGCCAGTTTTCCTTTTCCGCGGCCGCCAGAGCGATCTTTTCCTGCACATCGTCCTCAAACTGCCAGACATGGTCGCCCAGCCAGCCCCAGTTGCCCGCCTCAATGGCGGCGTCGATGGTGCGGGTATCAGCATAGCCGTTCAGGTTGTCCAGCACCCAGTCGTGCATCCCCATGCCGTTGGCCTTCTGGGCAATCTGCCGCAGCAGTTCCTCGTCCTTGATCTCTGGAATGTGGGAGGCGAGCCAATCCCACTTCTCGTCCTGCAAAGCGCGTTCACAGGCCGCCTTGCGCAGCGCGTCGGCCCGGCGCTGCTTCTCCCTGGCGCTGTCCACGATGCCATTGATGGCATTGGAGACGCCGTCGGCTACGTCGCCGCCCAGCTTCGCGGCCTTGCGGAAGGCCTTTTCCACACCCGCGCCGATCTTCTGGGAAACATCCTGCACAGCTCGGCCAATATCCTCGGTGTTGATGCCGACGGGGCCGCTCTTCTTCACGAAATCACCGTTATCGGCGGCAGCCTTGGCCAGCCTGTCCACCATCTCCCGCTTCAGGAAGGGGGCCACGCGGCGCAGCGTCTCCCAATTGATCAGCGATTCATTGTCCTTGATCAGCTCCTCCAGACATTCCTGGCTGGCAAAGGGCGCGAAGCGCGCGATATCCCCCGCCGTAAGCTTGGCCTTGTTGGCAAGCAGGATCTCATCCACAGCCTCCTTGCTCATAAACGGGGCCATCTGCGACAGCCGCTGGGCGTCAAAAAGCTCCGCCGCCTGCGGGGCGACCTCGCTCTGGACCGAGGCATCCTCAAACTCTGCCGCTGATTCCGGGGCTTCGGCGTCCTGGGCCTCATCCCCGGCTTCCTTCTTTTCGGGATGGAAAATGCTGTCCACGATGTTGTTGACAAAGTTTCCGATATTCTGTATCGGCTCTTCAAAGGGTGAAGCGGGCTTGGCGGTCTCCACGCGGTCCTCGGGCACTTCGCCGTTGAGCAGTTGCTCCATGGTGATGCCGAACAGCCGTGTGAGCGCCATCAGCGTCTGCACATCCGGCAGCGCCGCCCCCGTCTCCCACTTGGAAACAGCCTGATGCGACACGTTCAACGCCGCCGCAAGCTGCTGCTGCGTCATGTTTTTGTTCTGCCGGAGCCTCGCAATCGTCTTTCCCACAGTGATGTTGTCGATCATATTCTACGCCTCCATTCGCGGTTTTTTTCTCTCTGGGTCATCACCCGGGATTATCATAGCATATTCTACCGTTGTTTGCAAGCAACTCAAGGTAGAATTTCTGAAATTTTCAGTTGCGGCGCCGTTATTTATTAGCACTCTTTGCTATTGAGTGCCAAAAATCGCTTGACAACCTGGTTTTTCGTATTATAATGTTGTTTGTAAATCCAATTTAAACCATCGATCATGCTTTGGAGGTAGTGAATATGTCAAAGGGAACCGTTTCCATAAATGCTGAAAACATCATGCCGGTCATCAAGCAATGGCTGTATTCCGATAAGGACATCTTTATGCGCGAGTTGATTTCAAACGGCTGTGACGCCATCAGCAAGTTCCGCTGGCTGGTGAACAACGGCCAGGCGGAGTCTGACGGCGAAGAGGACCGCATCGAGGTGATCACCGATAAGGAAAAGGGCACGCTGACGTTCATCGACAACGGCATCGGCATGACGGAGGATGAAATCGTCAAGTATATCGCCCAGGTGGCCTTCTCCGGCGCCACGGACTTTATCACCAAGTACACCGAGGACAGCAAGGACGAAGGCGCGGGCATCATCGGTCATTTCGGCCTGGGCTTTTACAGCGCGTTCATGGTGTCCGACAAGGTAGTCATCGACTCCAAGAGCTATACGGACGCTCCCGCCGTGCGCTGGACGAGCGAGGACGGCATGGAATATGAGATCGAGCCCTCCGACCGCACGGCGCGGGGCACGGCCATCACGCTGTACATCGACGACGCGGACAAGGAATTTTTGAACCTGTGGACACTGCGCGCCACGCTGGAAAAGCACTGCGCCTTCATGCCGGTGCCCATCTACGTGACCGAAATCAAGCCTGAGGAAGAAAAGAAGGCAGAGGACGTCAAGGAGGGCGAGGAGCCGCCGAAGCAGGAGGAGCCCAAGCCCATCAACGATATTCATCCGCTGTGGATGAAGCGGCCCAACGAATGTACCGACGAGGAATACAAGGAGTTTTACCGTAAGGTCTTTAACGACTATGACGAGCCGCTGTTCTGGATCCATTTGAACGCGGAGTATCCCTTCAACCTCAAGGGCATCCTCTACTTCCCCCGCATCAAGAACGAATTCAGCGCCAGCGAAGGCGTCATCAAGCTGTACAACAACCAGGTGTTCGTGGCCGACAACATCAAGGAGGTCATCCCGGAATTCCTGCTGCTGCTCAAAGGCTGCATCGACTGCCCGGACCTGCCCTTGAACGTATCCCGTTCGTTCCTGCAAAACGACGGCTATGTGAAGAAGATGGCCGCCTACATCACCCGCAAGGTGGCCGACCGGCTGGTGACGGAGTTCAACACCCGGCGCGAGGATTACCAGCGCTACTGGGATGACATCCATCCCTTTGTGAAATACGGCTGCATCAAGGACGACAAGTTCTACGACAGGGTCAAGAAGGCGCTGATCTACAAGACCACCGGCGGCGAATATGTGACGCTGGAGGAATATCTGAACAAGAACTGCGGCGACGAGGAAAACAAGACCGTCTACTACGCCAGCGATGAGAAGCGCCAGGCGCAGATGATCAAGCTGTACAACGACCAGGGCAAGGACGTGATCCTGCTCAACACGCTGATCGACAACAACTTCATCAGCTTCCTGGAGTATACCGAGCGGGACGGCAAGGTCAGTTTCAAGCGCGTGGACGCCGCCGCCGACAGCCTCACCGAGGAAGGCGAGGTCAGCGAGGAGGCCCGGGCCAAGCTGGAGGGCCTGTTCAGAAAGGCCATGGGCGACGAAGGCGTGGAGGTCGCGCTCAAGCCCTTCAAGGACGACGCGCTGATCGCCATGATCACTGTAGACGAGCAGAACCGACGCTTCACCGAAATGTCCAGCCGGTGGGGCGGCATGGACATGAAGCTGCCCGAGAAGCGCACGCTGGTCCTCAACGACAAGCACCCCCTGGTCAAATGGCTCCAGAGTGCCGGGGACGACGACCACACCGTGGCCCTCTGCGCCCAGGTGGCCGATCTGGCGGAGATGGCACGCCAGCCCCTTGTGGCCGACCGTATGGTGGAATTCCTGCGCCGCAGCAACCAGCTGCTGACGGAAATGGTCGTAAAGTAAGCCACATATCGCCGGCAAGGGCAAGACAGCAAGAGTGAATCCGGCGCAGATGATTTCGCTTGTGTCCTCAGCATCACCTCTTCGGCGGCTCTTCATGGCGTCTCTTCTTTTGATGCCATCGTTGCTGCCTTTCGGGGTAATGCTGTAGGCGCATTATTCGGGGTGGACTGAACAGTTACAGATATAATAGAATTAAAACACACAATACCATTTTGCGCAACTTTACAATGGTATTCGAGAAAAACACCGCTTGAGCCGCCTGCGCCGATACGCCACGCTCCACACTGTCGGCATACACTGTGCCCCGATCTCGACTCCCCATCCCCATTCGCTATGTTTTCTGCGTGTAATAAGTTCGTGACAATTCCCGGTCAAGGCCGGGAATTGCTTTCATTCAGCGAAAAAGTGTGGTATAATGTGTGATGGTATATAATGTAGTAATTATGTGCATCGAGGAATTGACATGTCTGACAATGCGAAACGGCCCCTGATTCTGGCCTCCGGCTCCCCCCGCAGGCGCGAGCTGCTGGCACAGATGGGCTATGAATTTGAAATATGCGCGCCGGATGTGGACGAACACGTCGCCGGGCACGCCAGGGATATCGTCTATACGCTGGCTAAGCGCAAGGCCCATGCCGCGGCCAAGCGCCTTTCAAGGGGCGTGGTGATCGCCTCCGACACGCTGGTATCGCTTGACGGCGCGCCCCTGGGCAAGCCTGCCGACGAGGACGAGGCCCGCAGGATGCTGACCATGCTGTCCGGGCGGGAGCATGAGGTGTACACCGGCGTTTGCGTGCTGGACGCTGAAAGCGGCAAAAGCGAAACGCAATCCGTGCGCACGGGTGTGACCTTCCGCCCCCTCTCCCCCGAAGAGATCGACGCCTACATCCACACCGGCGAACCCATGGACAAGGCCGGGGCCTACGCCATACAGGGCGGCGCCGGGGAATTCGTATCGGCGCTGGACGGCGAGCTTGAAAATGTGATCGGCTTCCCGGTGGCGGAGGTTAAAGAAATGCTGGAACACTTTGGTATGTGAGCCATACCTTGACGAATAACCGGAGGTTACTTTCATGGGCGTTTTTTCCACCGGCGGCGTGGGCATCGACCTGGGCTCCGCCTATGTTACGCTTTGCCTTGAAAACGAGGGCGTCGTGCTGCGGGAGCCAAGCTATGTGCTGACGCTGCGCGAGGACACCGACCAGATCCTGGCCGCGGGCCGCGACGCGCGGCAGATGCTGGGCCGCACGCCCAAGGACGTGGCGCTGATCTCCCCCATCGCCTGGGGCGCGGTGGGCAACGTTGAACTGACCACAGCGCTGATCCAACGGCTTTCTGACAAGGCGCTGGGCAAGCGGCGCGCGCTGGAAAAGAACCGGCTGGTGGTCTCCATGTCCCAGGGCTGCACCCGGGTAGAGCAGACCGCGCTGGAGGACGCCGTGCGCACCGCCGGCGCGAAGCGCAGCGCGCTTGTGCGCTCCAGCGTCGCCGCGGCGCTGGGCGCGGGCGTGCCCATCGAAGAGCCCCGGGGCTCGCTGCTCATCTCCATCGGCGGCGCGACCACGGATATCACCATTCTGTCGATGAATGGCGTGGCCGCCGCGCGCACGCTGCGCACCGGCTCCTCTGAGCTGGACGATGCCATCGTGCGCTATATCCGAAGGGAAAAGGGGCTGGTCATTGGCCTGCGCACCGCGGAGGATCTGAAGATCGACCTGGGCAGCGCCGTGCGCTCCCCCGCGCTGATGCGCCAGAAGGTGACGCTGCGCGGCCGGGACGCCGCCAGCGGCAAGCCCTCTACCGTGGAGATTACGGCGGCGGATGTCCACAACGCCATACAGCCCTCCATCGAGGCCCTGGCGGAGAATATCCGCGACGCCTTTGAGAACATTCCCCCGGAGCTTGCGGAGGACATACTGCCCCAGGGCTTCTATCTGTCCGGCGGCGGCGCGCTGCTGGAGGGGCTGGCCAATCGCCTCAGTGAGATGCTGGGCCTGCACGTGACCATGGACGAAAACCCCCAGGACGACGCGGCCCTGGGCTGCTGCATGATCGCCTCCAACGAGCGACTGACTCAGCGGCTGGCCCAGAGCGGATGCCTGGTTGAGATGTAACGCTTCCTTGAAGGGGAGAATCAGACCGAGATGCCAAACAAGAAGTCCCAGAAAAAGCAGCGTGCCGCCAGAAACGCCGCGGCCCGCCGCCCGGCGCAGGAGCAGCGCCGGGCCAGGCTCGCCCGCAGGCGCGCGCTGTTCTACATATTGATACTGCTGGTGGTCGCAGCCATCGTGTTTTTCCTCGTGCTGCGCAACAGCAGCGAGATTTCTATTGCCGAAAACGGCATCGGTTCGCTGTTCAGCCGGGTGCAGAGCGTGTTCACCGGCGCTGCCAACGGCGTCAAGCACTTCACCCAGCGCTGGCGGGACTTTGACAAGCTGCAAGCGGAATACGACGCCCTGGCGCTTGAGAACCAGCAGCTGAGTCTTCAGCTGGGCAGCGTCCAGGAGGCGGCACTGGAAAACGAGCGACTGAAAGCCGCGCTGGACGTGCGCAGCCGCTACGAGGCGCTGGACCCGATCTTCGCCAGGGTCATTGCCCGGGAGCCCGGCCAGTGGTTTGATACCTTCTCCATCAACCGCGGCAAAAACGACGGCGTGACCGCCGGCATGTCCGTGGTGAACGGCGACGGCCTGATTGGGCGCGTATATGAAGCGGGCATGAACTATGCCAAGGTCATCTGTATCATCGATTCCCGAAGCGCCGTGGCTTGCATGATCCAAAGCACCCGCGACAACGGCATCATGCGCGGGCGCGCCGCGGTGTCCTCCGACGACGCGCAGTGCTACGTCTACTACCTGCCGAACCTGAACAACATCACCCCGGGAGACGTGGTCATCACCTCCGGCACGGATTCGCTGTTCCCCAAGGGCCTGCACATCGGCACCGTCACGGCCATCTCCATGGATGCCGGCAGCGAGGGCAGCTATGCCGTCGTCACCCCCTCGGTGGACTTTTTGCACATCGAAGAGGTCTTTGTGCTGCGCGAGGTCATAGAAACCGACTCCGACGAGGCCCTGCCCGCCATGAGTACCGTCACCCGCAGCGCCGTCACGGCCACGCCGCATCCCAGCGTCACCGCCACGCCGGCGCCCACCTCCTCGGAGGAGCCCTGGAGCTATCCCTCCGCCGATGCGACCATGGTCATACTGGAAACCCTGCCCGAGGACGACTGGGTGCGGGAGGAATAAACCCCTGATCGCCCGCCGCCCCTGTTGAACGAAATCAGTTATTTGGGAGGATTATCCCCTTGCTCAGAAGATCCGCGCCGGCGCTGCTGGTCCTGATATGCTTCATACTGGATACCACGGTACTGCCCGTCGTCTACGGCGGCATCTATACGGTGCCGCTGACGGCGGTGGCGGTATTGCTGATCGGCATATTGCTGGGGCGTATGCGCGGGCTGCTCTACGGCACCATCGGCGGCCTGCTGATCGACATAACCTCCGGCACGCTGGGCATGATGATGTTCTTCTTCATGGCCATCGGTTATCTGGTGGGACTGATTCTGAACAATCCCGGCGAACACCTGCCCACGGGCCGTCGCACGGTTCGGAAAATGCGCGTCAAGCGCGCCGTGTGGGTATTCTGCCTCTATGCCGCGGGTGAGCTGGCGCTGTTTGTGTTTCAGTATTTCAATACCGCGTCCATACAGTGGCGCTACTTTGCTAATATCGGCGTGCGTTCGCTGATTTGCACGGCGCTGACCCTACTGCTCCGCCCGCTTGCCTATAATGTGCTGGTGGGCAACAATCGCGGGCGTATCCCCACCCGCGACAGGGAGGTGAAATCCTTTTGAAGCCCTATTTCAAGCGCATGATGATCCTCTGCGGCTTACTGCTGTTCGTGTTCGCCGCGTTTTTCGTGCGGCTAAACTGGATGGTGCGCGACCATGGCGAAGCCTATGCCGAGCGCGCCCAGTCCCGTTCCTCAAAGACCATCACCCTCTACGGTATGCGGGGCACCATTTATGATACCAACATGGTGCCGCTGGCCTATGACCGCCGCAGCTTCAACGTGACCTTCTACCGCGACCCCCTGCAAAACAGCGATGCCAGCCGCCTGGCCTACACAAGGACGCTGGCGGAGGTCATCCGGCTGATCGAATCCAACGGCAAAAGCACCGTCAACGACTTCTGGCTGAAAAAGGACGAGGCCGGCGTATGGCGCTTTGACAGCGGTTCCGGCAACACGACGGTGGAGACCACCCGCGAAAACCAGTGGCGCAGCAACTTCTACCTCACCCGCGTGGAGGAGGAGGATTTGTGGGACACGCTGGTGGACAAGTACCGCTTAAAGGAAGCCCTGGGCGACGAAGCCGACGAGGAGATGATGGTGAAGGTCCTGGCGCTGTGGCAGGAATCCCGCATGAACGCCTTCAAGCCCACGCCCGTGACCATCGCTTACGACGTGGGCTATGAGACGGTGTCCGAAATCGAGGTGCGCTCCCTGGACCTGCTGGGCATCGACGTGGAGGAAAGCTCCTCCCGGGTCTATCCCCAGGGGGAAACGGCTTGCCACATCGCCGGCTATACCAGCAAAATTTCCGCCACCCAACTGGAAACCTACCAGAGCCAGGGCTATCCCAACGACGCCTATATCGGCTCTGACGGCATCGAGCGCTCTCTGGAGGATCAGCTCTCCCCCTATATCGAATACCGTCAGGGCGTGCGCACCGTTGAGGTGGACACCCGCGGCAAGGCCGTGCGGGAACTTTCCTATTCCCCGCCCACAGACGGCAATTCCGTGGTGCTGACCATCGACGTGGATCTTCAGGATTATATGTCCCAAAAGCTGAGAAGCGCCATCCATGACATTCGCGTCAAGCAGGAGACGGAAATGAAGCGCGGCCACTGGCAGCGCACCAACGAGGAAGAGCTCAAGCAATACGCCGAAAACAATTGGACCATTAACCTGGCGGAGACCGGCGCCATGGTGGCCATGGACCCCTGGACCGGGCGCATACTGGGCATGGTCAGCGAGCCCAGCTTTGATCTGAGCATGTTCAACGACGGCAAGGTGGACCCCGTGCTGTGGAACGAGGTGCTGGAGGGCAACAACCCCCTGCTGAACCGCGCCATCGGCACCAAGGACGCCCCCGGCTCCATCTTCAAGATGGTCACGGCTCTGGGTGGGCTTTCCGAGGGCGTGATCACCGTGGACGAAATCATCAACGACCGGGCAGAGGGCTTCACCGAGACCAACGCAGACAGGCCCGCCAAGTGCTGGACCTCCACCCCGGAGGATCACCAGAACCAGAACCTGGAAAAGGCGCTGAAAAACTCCTGCAACATGTACTTCTACACTGTAGGCTACCGGCTGGGCATCGACAGGCTGTACCAGTGGGGCGCGGCGCTGGGGCTGACCAGCAAGACCAACATCGAACTGCCCGGCGAAGCCACCAGCTTCGTGGGCAACCAGCACATGCTGTACGACCCGGAAAACTCCCCCACCTGGCAAAACACCGCCAAGCCCCTGCTGACTTACACGGCCATGAAGACCACGCTGGAGCAGATCATTTCGGACCGAAAGATGAACGTGAAGAGCGAGGTGCTTGAAAAGGCGCTGAACGACCTCATGGCCATCGTCGTCAAATACAACAACAAGGAGCAGTGGTACCAGCCCATCCGCGAGATCCTGCAATACGATATCGGCCTGCCCAGGGAGTATATCTCCAGCCATTACATGGTCAACACCTTCGTTACCTACCTGGCCGATATCTACTGGACCCCCAACGAGACCATCATGTGCGCCATCGGCCAGTCCATCACCCAGGTGACACCCGTGGCCGTCGCCCGATATGTCAGCGCCATCGTCAACGGCGGCACGGTGTACGACGCGCAGATCGTGGACAAGATCATCGCCCCGGACGGCAGCGTGGTGCTGGAAAAGCAGCCCGTGGTGGCCAACCGGATCAATACCGAGTCCATCTACTTTGACGCCATACACGCCGGCATGGAGGACGTTACCGACGAGACCGCCGGCGGTACCGCCGCGGACTACTTTGCCAACGGCAAATACAAGATCGCCGCAAAGACGGGAACCTCCCAGCGCACGATTCTGGACGTGGAGAACAACAGCTGGATGGTGGCCTACGCCCCGGCGGACAACCCCAGAATCGTGGTGGTCTGCTACATCCAGAACGGCTACGCCGGCGCATATTCCGCCTGGGCCGTGCGCCCCGTGATCGAATACTACCTGGACCATCTGCAAAAGAACGAAAACTTCACCATGACCAGCGAATTCACGCTGGCGGACTGATTGCGGGTTATCCGAATGAAGGCCGCGCGAGCCGCGCGGCAAAAGGACAGGAAGCCAGACGATGTTATCCAGAATCAAGGCATTTATCAAATACATCCGGGACAACCGATTCGACAGGAGCCTGATGCGCTATTTCGACTGGCCCCTGTTGATCATCGTGCTTGTGATTTCGCTTTTTGGCGTGGTGTGCATCTTCAGCGCCACCTCCAGCCAGGTCACCGAAACCCCCGCGAACGTCATTGAAATGCTGCAAACCCAGTCCATCACCTATCCCCGCTTGCAGCTGCTGTGGATTGCGGCGGGGCTGGTGGCCATGTCCGCCGTCATATTCTTCCCCTATCAGCTCTATGAGCGCTATGCCAACGCCATCTACGCCGGGCAGGTGGCGCTGCTGGCCCTGACGCTGTTGATCGCCAAGGCAGGGCGCGGCGGCATGACCGCCTTTCTGAACTGGGGCAGTGACCGCGGCTTCCAACCCTCGGAGGTCTGCAAGATCGCCATTATCATCGCGCTGGCAAAGGCGTTCTGCGTGCGAACCAAGCCCATCATGACCATTCACGACATCATCCCCCTGGCCATCTACATCGGCATCCCCATGGTGCTGATCGTGGCCCAGCCGGACGTGGGCACCGCGCTGGTTTACCTGGCGGTTTTCAGCGTGATGGTGTTCGTTTCGGGCACCAACAGCAAGCTCATATGGGGCGTTCTCGGGATGCTGGTTTTGCTGATGATCCCGCTGTGGTACTTCATGAACAACTCCGCCTCCGACAACTTCCGCTTCAACCGCATATTGATGTGGCTTAACCCTGACGCCTACCCGGACGAGGCGAGGCAGATCATCAACGGCCAAATTGCCATCGGCTCCGGCGGCGTGCTGGGCAAGGGCATCGTCTCCCCGGGCAGCTTCGCCTCGCTGGGCTATATTTCAGACGATCACACCGACTTCATATTCGCCATTGTGTGTGAATCCTTCGGGCTGGTGGGCGGCTGCGCGCTGGTGTTCGGCTATATCCTGCTCGTGGCGCGGCTGATCTATCTGGCCGTTCGCACCGACGACCCCTACGGCTCCTATGTTATCGTGGGCGTGACGGCAATGTTTCTTTTCCACATCGTGGAAAATATCGGCATGGTGATCGGGCTTCTGCCCGTCACGGGCATCCCCCTGCCCTTCGTCAGCTACGGCGGCTCCAACATGCTGACGAATATGATGGGCATTGGGCTGGTGCTGAACGTGGTCATGCGCTCCCGCCAGCACAAGCAGCGGCAAAAGACCGCCACGGAGCGTGTGGTGTCGCTGAAAAGAGAATAGCCCCGGCGTTTTAACCCAATCCCTCCCGCATATGCTTGTGACGGGAGGGATTGTTCATGTCTGAAAACAGCACGCTGCGTATTCACACCCGGTTTGCCCCCGACACGTCCCATATCGCGGCCCCTCCGGAGCCGAAGCGACAGGGCGGAAGGCGCGCGCGTCGCCCGACAGGCCGCGCGACCCGTCCCGCGCGAAAGCGCCTAAGCGCCGGCGACCGCCTGCTGCGCAACAGCGCCGTGGCCTGCGCCGTGCTGCTGGGCGTGCTGGCGCTGGGCAACGTCCGCCAGCCTTGGGCGCAGAAGGCCAGAGAGGGCATCGAGCGCGCCCTAACCATGCGCATCAACCTGGACGACACCCTGGGTGAATTGACCTTTGTGCGCAAGCTGATGCCGGAATCGGCGCTGGTGTTTCTGAATGTGTCCG
>JAFUCP010000178.1 GCA_017459565.1 Clostridia bacterium
CGTTGAAAAAGCCTGCAAGACAAGGAAGGACAGCCTGCAAATGAGGGCGCTTACCCGGATGTAAGTAACCGAATTTGCAGGCTGTCCTGACGCAGGAAGCAGAAATTTCAACCGCACAAGCGGTATTTCAGGAAATTTCTGTGTTTGCGGGCTTTGTCAGCGGTCTGAACACCATGTCGGCTGATCGACATGGTGTTTTCATATCATGCGGCGCTTAGCTTTGCTTCAGGCGGGACTGCTTGGCCAGCCGGGCGACCTCGTCCGCCGCCTCGCCGGGCCGGAGCTGGCGCAGCGCCAGTATGAAGCGCCCCTCGTTGCGGGTATGGTCGCAGGTGACCAGCAGCAGCAGCCGGTCGCCCCGCGCAACGTCCACGGGGCTGGTGAATACCGACCGCCCCCGCAGCTTCAGCACGAATTTATCAAACTCCGCATCGTCAAAGATGAACTTGCGCACATCGAAATAGCGGGCGTCCCGGGGCTCCATGCTGGCCACGAAGGCGGCGAACACCACGTAGCTGCGCGCCTCATACAGCGTGTCAAAGCGCACGACGGGATGCATACGCATGTAGCGAATGTCCCCGTAGGCGCTCAGCCGTCCGAACATGGTGTTGTTCTTCATGTTGTGGCCGTATACGATCAGGCAGTCATCCTCCGGCACCAGGCGGTTCATGCCGTCCATGAACAGCGTGCCCTCGCTGGCCTGGCGACCCTCGAAGTCATGGCTGAGATAAAAATCGTTGTCGTTCTCCCGCTGCACCACGGGCTGCGACAGCATCCCGTCCAGGTCCAGAAAGCCCACCGTATCCGGGTTCAGCGCCAGCAGAGAAGCGAAGCTGTCCAGCACGGGCGGGGCCGTGGGCAGGGCGTACACCAGCGTGTCGCTGCCCGGCGTGGGAATCGGCACGTCCACCGCCACGGGCATGTCCTCCCCCGGGTGTGGGGGCTCGGCCGTGGGCACGGGCGTGACCTCCACCGCGATGACCCGCGCCGTCGAATCGTCCGCCGGCACGGGCGTCGGGGTTTCCGCCGGGACGGGCGTCGGGGTTTCCGCCGGGGCGGGCGTCGGGGTTTCCGTGGGGACTGGCGTCGGCGTGTCCGCCGGAGCGGGCGTCGGCGTGTCCGCCGGGACGGGCGTCGGGGTTTCCGTGGGGACTGGCGTCGGGGTCGGCGCGCTGACATCGGTATCCGGCGCGGAGGTGTTCCCGGCGGAGGCGCCGTACAGCTGGGCATAGCGCTCGTTGTCCCGGTTGATCCGCCCCCGGTTGAAGTACCACATGACCACATAGACGCACAGGGCCAGCATGATCAAGACCAGCGCGGCGCACGCAAAGGTCAGCCGCCTGCGCCTTTGACGCGCGCGCGCCTGCTTCGATGTGCGGCCGCGCCGCGAATTGCGCCCGGCGTGGGTGGACGCGTTCGGTCTGCTGTGCTTCATGGGGCCTCCGATGCGGGAATGGGTTGCGTCTATTATACGGCTTGCGCCCGTAAATTGCAAGCGCGGCGGAATGGGAATTCATGAGTGTGGAGATTTCTGAGAGTGGAGAGTGGAGGATGGAGTTGAAGTTGGCTTTGTGAGGGCGGAGGGTGGCGTCGAAGCCGGCCGGGGACGCCGTCCCCGCATAACGCCGGGCGAGAGATCATAAGCTGGAGGTGAAAATGCAATCAGGAGGCGGGCCCATGGATCAGAACACACTGTACCGGGACATTGCGGGCCGATGCGACGGCGATATATATCTCGGCGTCGTCGGGCCGGTTCGAACGGGAAAATCAACCTTCATAAAGCGGTTCATGGAGCTGCTTGTGCTGCCGAACATCGCGGACGCGGACGCCCGGGACCGCGCCGTGGACGAGCTGCCCCAGAGCGGTGCGGGGCGGACCATCATGACCACCCAGCCCCGGTTTGTGCCGGACGAGGCGGTGCAGGTGCGGCTGCGGGACGCGGCCACGGCGCGGGTGCGGCTGGTGGATTGCGTGGGCTATCTGATTCCCGGGGTGCTGGGGCTGAACGAGGGAGAGGCGGCGCGGATGGTGCGCACGCCCTGGTACGACCACGACATACCCTTCGAGGAGGCCGCGGAGGTGGGCACCCGGCGGGTGATCCAGGAACACGCCACGCTGGGCGCGGTGGTGACGACGGACGGCAGCATCGTGGACATGCCGCGCTCCGCCTACGAGGCGGCGGAGGAGCGGGTGGTAAAGGAGCTGAAGGCCCTGGGCAAGCCGTTCATCATCCTGCTGAACGTCAAAAATCCTGGCGCGCCGGAGACCCTGCGGCTGCGGGACAGCCTGCTGACCCAGTACGGCGTGCCGGTCCACGCGGTGAACGCGCAGAGCATGAGCCTGGAGGACCTGAACGGCATCCTGAGCAGCCTGCTGTTCGAATTCCCCATACGCGAGGTGCGCATACAGACCCCGGCCTGGCTGACATCGCTGGCGGACGACCACTGGCTGAGCAAGTCCGTCATGGACAGCGTGGCCCGGGCGGCGGCGGATATGCGGCGCGTGCGCGACCACGAGGCACTGCGGCGGGCGCTGGACGAGAACGAGTACACGGAGGACGCGCTGCCCGTGCGGCTGAATCTGAACGACGGCACGCTGGAATACCGGCTCAATTTGAAGGACGGGCTGTTTTACCGGGTGCTGGGCGAGGCCTGCGGCCAGCAGATCGAGGGGGAGGCCCATCTGTTTGACCTGATGAAGAAGCTGGTGGCGGCCAAGCGCGCCTACGACCGGGTGGCCGACGCGCTGGCGGACGTGGAGCAGCGCGGCTACGGCATGGTGTCGCCCACCATGGACGAGCTGGCGCTCCAGCCGCCCGAGGTGGTGAAGCAGGGCGCCCACTACGGCGTGCGCCTGCGGGCCAGCGCGCCGTCGCTGCATCTGATCCGCGCCGACGTCACCACTGAGGTCAATCCCTTCGTGGGCTCCCAGGGCCAGTCCGAGGAGCTGGCTAAATCCCTGCGCGCCCAGCTGGAGGGCGGCGGTGAGCATATCTGGGAGACCGAAATCTTCGGCCAGACCCTGGGCGGCCTCGTGCGCGACGGCATGAACGGCAAGCTGCAAAGGATGCCCGGCGAGGTCCACGGCAAGCTGCGCGAGGCCATGGAAAAGATCATCAACGAGGGCAGCGGCGGCATGATTTGCATTATGCTGTAGGGGGAGGAGGCGGAGCGGGGCGTATGGAGCATAAAGCAGCCTGGCCGCGCCATTCAGCCTTCTCCTCTGGGGAAGGCTCCCTCTGGGGAAGGCTATATTTTCAAACCGCCAGATATGCGCCTCCCCATCCCCCGCCTTCCCTGATGGCAACGCATTTTTAGCGTATTTTTTGCGCTCAGTTCCTAACATTAACAATATGGCAACAGTGCCGTCGGGTAATGATGATAAAATACATTATGTATGCGTGTGCCCGTTTGGGAAATCGCGCGCAAGCTGATACGGCGCATCGGCCCTTTTATGGGCGGCGCGGAAAGCAGTGGTAGGATGCAGGAAAACACAACGCGCACGTCCGCGGCGCGGCACATGTCCGCCTCGGGCGCGCAGGCCGATGCGGCGCGGCAGCCCGCCCATGGCAAACACGCGGCGGCTGCCGGAAGGCACGCTTCCTCGAAGGCTGCGCCCGCAGAAGGGCGCGGCGCGGCTGAAATATCACCGTCCAAAAATCGCGGCGCGGCTGAAATATCATCTCCCGAAGGGCGCGGCGCGGCAAAGCCGACCGCCGCAAAAAAGGGCGCGAAGGGCTCCGGCAGGCGCACTCTGCGCCGCCGAAGGGCGCGCAGACGCGCGGCATGGCGGGTGGCGCTGTCGGTACTGACGGTGCTGGGCGTGGTGCTGGTGGCGGCGCTGGGCGCGGGCTTCGTGGCCTTCCGCGGCCCGTCGCAGAGCCTGGGGGACCTTTTGACGGTCTCCCTGCTGGAGACCAGCGCGCTGAAATTCGTGCCCCGCATCTATTACAGCCAGGCCACGGTGGACGAGATCGTGGCGCGCAACTCCATATCGGACGACGGCAGCGAGACGGACACCTCCCTGATCGTGATCGCCGGCCCGACGGCGGAGCCGGACCCGGCGGCGGCGGCGCAGGCCCTGCCCACGAGCCCGCCGGAGAATTTGATCTCCTCGGAGGACGGCATTGAGATTTACGAGGTCCACGGGGCGACCTACAACGGCTGGATGATGGTGGTGCAGGACCCCTCCAGGGTCAGCTGCGGCGTGTGCCGGGAAAATTTCTCCTCCAAGCCGGGGCTGCGGCTGCACGAAATCGCCGAACGCTACGGCGCGGTGGCGGCCATCAACGGCGGCGGCTTTTCCGACAGCGGCGGCGTCGGCAACGGGGGGATGCCCCTGGGGCTGGTCATCTCCGGCGGAGAGGTGCTGCACAAGGCGTCGGTCAATTCCGACCACGCCATCGTGGTGGGCTTCAACCGGGACAACGTGCTGCTGGTGGGCAAGATGACATCCGAGGAGGCCGTGTCCAAGGGGATGCGGGACGCGCTGGCCTTCGGGCCGGCCCTGGTGGTGAACGGCGAGGCGGCCCAGGTCACGGGCTCCAGCTCCGGCCTGAACCCCCGCACGGCCATCGGCCAGCGGGCGGACGGCGCGGTGCTGCTGCTGGTCATCGACGGGCGGCAGGCCTCCAGCCTGGGGGCGACCTACGCGGATCTGATCAACGTGATGGTGGAATACCAGGCGGTCAACGCCGTGAACCTGGACGGCGGCTCCTCGTCGCTGATGTATTATAAGGGCGATTACCTGAACAAGGGCGTCATACTGACCGGATCGCGCGATATTCCCACGGCGTTTGTCGTGCGGTGACGGAGGCGGCCATGAGTAAGAAAAAGAAGAAAAAGCGCCTGCTGGACAGCCTGTTTTACCGCGTGTACTTCGCGGCGCTGGCGGTGGCGCTGGTGTGCGTGGTCATCGGGCTGATCTGGCTCAACGGCGTGGTGAGCGACTATGAGGTTTCCCAGCCCGTCCACGCCGCCGAGGTGGTGGCGCAGCTGTTTGAAAACTCGGATTTCGCGCGGCTGTACGCCTTTGATACCTCCGCCCAGGAGATTTCCGGCGGCGACGAGGCCTTTTATGTTCAAAGTCTGAGCGATCTGGCCCGGGGCAGGACCGTGGCCTGGCGCGAGGCATTTTCCCCGAACGCGGACAGCAAAAATTACAGCGTGACGCTGGACGGGGAGAAGTTCGCCACGTTCACCCTGGTGCCCAGCGGCCGGACGACCGGCCACGGCAACCGGCTGTGGCAGCTGGGGTCCGTGACCACCCATGTGGCGCTTGAGCAGCCTCAGCCGGAGCCCACCCCCGTGCCCGAGGACGCCGCGGTGTGCCGCGTCACCGTGCCCGAGGGCAGCGTCGTGACCGTGGACGGCCGGACGCTGACGCAGGCGGATGCGGTGGCAAGCGAGCCGCTGTTTGAGGACGGCTTTTTGCCCGAGGGCTGCGCTTCGCCCGTGATGACGCGCTATGCCTTTGTGGCCCAGAGCGACGCGCCCGCCATCTCAGTCACCGGCGCCGCCGGCGAGGCGCTGACCGTTGAGAGCGCGGGCGAGGGCGAATGGCGCTGCGGCCCCAAGGAGGACGCGGCGCTGCGGGAAACCTACAGCGAGGATATCGTCAAGCTGGCGGGGCGGATCGCCAAGTACACGGCCAAGGACCTGAGCCAAAGCTCACTGCTGGCGGGCGTGGCATCGGATTCCCCGGCGGAGACGGTGATCAAAAAATTCAGCAACAGCTGGGCCCCCGTCCACAAGACCTCTCAAATCGTCGATCCCGTGGTTTCGGAGTTCTGCGTCATTTCCGACGAGTGCTTCACCTGCCACGTGACGTTTGATTTTGTGCTGACCAGCCGCAAGGGAAACGATTACGTCTACCCCACGGCCTACACCTTCTGCGTCGTCAAGCGCAGGGGCGAGGGCAGGCTGTACAACCTGATGTTCCACTGATCCCTGGGGCATCCAATCGGAGGACAGGACAACATGCAGTCAAAGAACCCAAAGACAACCCCGAAGCCGGCCAGGTCCCGGCGCAGGCGCAAGCGCCTGGCGCGCCGTAACGCCTGGCGCGTGGCGCTTTCGGTGATGACGGTGATCGCGCTGGTGCTGATCGGCGCGCTCTGCGCGGGCTACGCCGCCTTCCGCGGGCCGTCGCCCACCATGGGGGACCTGCTGACGGTCTCCCTGTTGGAAACCAGCGCGCTGAAATTCGTGCCCCGCATCTATTACAGCCAGGCCGAGGTGGACGCGATCGTGGAGCGCAATTCCGTGGGCGGCGACGAAGAAGAGACCGATACCTCCATGATCGTCATCTCCCGGCCCACGCCCGTGCCCGCCGAGCCCGTCGTCACCCCGCAGCCTGAGGCGCAGGACGCGGCCGACATTGTGGTGAACGTCACGCCCAGCCCCACCCCCGCGCCGGAAAACCTGATCTCCTCGGAGGACGGCATTGAAATCTACGCCGTCAAGGGGGCGACCTATACCGGCTTTATGATGGTGGTGGATGACCCCTCCCGCGTCGCCTGCGGCACCAGCCGGGACAAGTTCGACGGCGCCAGCGGCCTTCAGCTCAAGGAGATCGCCCAGCGCTATGACGCCGTGGCGGCCATCAACGGCGGCGGCTTTGAGGACAGCGGCGGCATGGGCAACGGCAGCGTGCCCATCGGCGTGGTCATCTCCAACGGCCAGCTGATGCACGGGGGCAACGGCGGCAAATACAACGTCACCGTGGGCTTCAACCAGGACGACATCATGATCATCGGCGAAATGACCGAGGACGAGGCGCTGGCCAAGGGGCTGCGCGACGCCATGACCTTCGGCCCCGCGCTGGTGATCAACGGCGAGGCCGTCAGCGTCAAGGGCCTGAGTTCCGGCCTGAACCCCCGCACGGCCATCGGCCAGCGGGCGGACGGCGCGGTGCTGATGCTGGTCATCGACGGGCGGCAGGCCTCCAGCCTGGGCGCGTCCTATGCCGATCTGATCACGCAGATGCTGCAATACGGCGCGGTGAACGCCATCAACCTGGATGGCGGCTCATCCTCGCTGATGTACTACAAGGGCGATTATATGAACCGCGGCGTCGTGCTGACCGGCTCCAGAGATATGCCGACGGCCTTTATCGTGCGCTGACGGAGGTTTTATGAGCAAAAGAAAGAAGAAAAAGCGCCTGCTGGACAGCCGCTTTTACCGCGTGTACTTCGCGCTGGTGGCCGTGGCGCTCATCGCCATCGTCATAGGGACCCTCTGGCTCAACGGCGCGCTGCGGGATTATGAGTCGGCCCAGCCCGTCCACGCCGCCGAAATCGTGGCCAGGCTGTTCGAGGACGGCGATTACGACGCCCTCTACGCGCTGGATACCTCCGCGGCGGCGCTCTCCGACGGGGACAAGGATTTTTATGTCCAGAGCATGACCGCCCTGGCCCAGGGCAAGCGCGTGGCCTGGTCGGAGGCCTTCTCCGCCAATGCCGACGAGCGGCGCTATGCCGTCACCCTGGACGGCGACAAGTTCGCCACCTTCACCCTGGTGCCCAGCGGGCAGACCACCCGGCGGGGCAACCGGCTGTGGCAGCTGGGCCAGGTGACCACCAACGTGGCGCTGAAGGAGCCGGAGTCCACCCCCACCCCCGAAGCCCCGCAGCCCACCCCCACCCCCCAGCCGGAAGTGCGCACCTGCGTGATCACCGCGCCCAAGGGCTATACCGTGACGGTGGACGGCGTGGCGCTGAACGCGGACAACGCGCGTCTGACGGAAAAGCCCATGTTTGAGGAGGGCTTTTTGCCGGCGGACGTGCCCGTGCCCGTGATGGTGGAATACGCCTATGACACGCCCAGCCCGCTGCCGGAGGTCGCCGTGAAGGACGAAATCGGCGGCCTGGCGCCGGTGAGCCACCACGAGGACCGCACCTATACCTGGAACTGCGCCCGCCGGGAGGACACCGGCGTGAAGCAGCAGTTCGCCGAGGCGGTGCTGGCCCTGGGCGAAAAGCTGGCCAAGTTCACCTCCCAGGACGCCAGCAAGAGCGCCGTGCTGAAGGATTGCGCCGAGGACAGCCCCGCGGAGCAGATCTTTGAAAACCTCAGCAACCAGTATTACACGCGCCATTCCTCCATCTCCTTCAAGGACGAGGCCATTTCAGAATTCCACGTGCTGTCCGACGATTGCTTCACCTGCCACGTCAGCTTCAACTTCGTGATGAAAACCAGCCACGGAGAGCTGACCTATCCCACGGAATATACCTTCTGCATCGTCCGCGAAAAGGACAAGGGCAAGCTGTATAACCTGCTGATCTATTGACGCCGGCAGGGCGCGGGAAGAGCGCGGAGATTTCTGAGCGTGGCGTGTGGAGCGTCGAGTTGAAGTTACCGAATATCGCAGGCGTCATCTCACAGCCCCTGTATTCCCCGCGACCTGGGTAACTTCATC
>JAFUCP010000179.1 GCA_017459565.1 Clostridia bacterium
AACGCATGGCCTCCGCGCCGCCCACCTGCGCCAGCGCCATCGTGATGGCGGCCGTCAAAGTGGTCTTGCCGTGGTCGACATGACCGATCGTGCCGATGTTTACATGCGGCTTCGTGCGCTCAAATTTTGCCTTTGCCATTGTTACAGCCTCCTAAAATATAGTCGCTATGATTGATTATCGCTTGCCGAGAATCTTTTCGGCGATGCTGTGGGGCACTTCCTCGTAGTGGGCAAACTGCATGGTATAGGTGCCGCGGCCCTGGGTCTTGCTGCGCAGGTCGGTGGCATAGCCGAACATTTCGCTCAGCGGCACGATGCCGTCGATGGAATGCATACCCGCGTGGGCGTCCATGCCGGTCACGCGGCCGCGCCTGGCGCTGATATCGCCCATGACATCGCCCATGTACTCGTCGGGCACGACGACCTCGATCTTCATCATCGGCTCCAGCAGCGCGGAATCCGCCTTGCGCAGGGCTTCCTTGAAGGCCATGGAGCCGGCGATCTTGAACGCCATCTCGCTGGAGTCCACCTCGTGATAGGAGCCGTCCAGCAGGTCGACGCCGAAGTCCATGACCTCGTAGCCGCCCACGCTGCCGGACAGGGCCGCCTCGCGGATGCCCTGGTCAATGGGCGCGATAAACTCCTTGGGAATCACGCCGCCCACGATCTTGCTGGTGAACTCATAGCCGCTGCCGGGCTCCCGGGGATAGATTTCGATCACGCAGTGACCGAACTGGCCGTGGCCGCCGGTCTGGCGCACATAGCGGCCCTCCCCCTTCGCGCGCTTGCGGATGCACTCCTTGTAGGCGACCTGGGGCTTGCCCACGGTGGCCTCCACGCGGAACTCGCGCAGCAGGCGGTCCACGATGATCTCCAGGTGCAATTCGCCCATGCCGGCGATGATCGTCTGGCCGGTGGATTCATCGGTATAGGTCTTGAAGGTGGGGTCCTCCTCCGCCAGCCGCACCAGCGCCAGGCTCATCTTGTCCTGGCCGGCTTTGGTCTTGGGCTCGATGGCCACGCGGATGACGGGCTCCGGGAACTCCATGGATTCCAATATGATGGGCTTGCCCTCCACGCAGATGGTATCGCCCGTAGTGGTCTCCTTGAAGCCCACAATGCCCGCGATATCGCCCGCGCGGATCTCCTCAATCTCCTCGCGGTGGTTGGCGTGCATCCTCAGGATGCGGCCCACGCGCTCACGCTTGCCCTTGGTGGAGTTGTAGACATAGCTGCCCGTCTTAAGCGTGCCGGAATAGACGCGCACAAAGGCCAGCTTGCCCACATAGGGATCCGCCATGATCTTGAACACCAGCGCGGAGAAGGGCGCGTCGTCGTCAGCCTGGCGCTCAGTCTCCTCGTCCTTGCCGGGGCGGGTGCCCTTTACGGGGGGGATATCGATGGGCGAGGGCAGATAATCCACGATGGCGTCCAGCAGGGGCTGCACGCCCTTGTTGCGGTAGGATGTGCCGCAAAGCACGGGGTTCAGCTTGCCCTCGATGGTACCCTTGCGCAGGCCGTACATGATCTCCTTGGTGGTCAGCTCCTCGCCGTCGAGGTACTTCATCATCAAATCGTCGTCGCACTCCGCGGCGGCCTCCACCATCTTGGCGTGGTACTCCTCCGCCATATCCCGCAGATCGATGGGAATGTCCGTCTCGTCCATGGTGGTGCCCATTTCGTCCACGTAAATCTCGGCCTTCATCTTGACCAGATCCACCAGGCCAACAAAGCTGGCCTCGCAGCCGATGGGAATCTGGATCGGCACGGCGTTGGCCTGCAGCCGCTCCTTCATCATGTTCACGACGCGGAAAAAGTCCGCGCCCACAATGTCCATCTTGTTGACGTAGGCCAGACGGGGCACATGGTACTTGGTGGCCTGGCGCCAGACGGTTTCGGACTGGGGCTCCACGCCGCCCTTGGCGCAAAAGACGGAAACCGCGCCGTCCAGCACGCGCAGAGAGCGTTCCACCTCCACGGTGAAATCGACGTGACCGGGAGTGTCGATCAGGTTGATCTGATGACCTCGCCATTCACAGGTCGTCGCAGCGGAGGTGATAGTGATGCCGCGCTCCTGTTCCTGCTCCATCCAGTCCATGGTGGCCATGCCCTCATGCACCTCGCCGATGCGATGGGTGCGGCCCGTATAGTACAGGATGCGCTCGGAGGTGGTGGTCTTGCCGGCATCGATGTGCGCCATGATGCCTATATTGCGTACATGATCGAGTGAATGTGTTCTTGCCACGTTCAATTTCCTCTTTCTTTAAATCTTGGCAGACAAGTGGAGCGAATCTTAACAGTGCCCCATAGTAACCATCAGCACGCAAAGTGCGTGCTGATGGTCGGATGCTATGATATTGGTTCGGCCCTTCAAGCGGCCTGGGCTTACCAGCGATAGTGGGCGAAAGCCTTGTTGGCCTCGGCCATCTTGTGCATATCCTCGCGGCGCTTCACGGCGTTGCCGGTGTTGTTCGCGGCATCCATGATCTCGCCGGCCAGGCGATCCGCCATGCTGCGCTCGCCGCGCTTGCGGGCAAACATCACCAGCCAGCGCAGGGCCAGGGTCTGGCGGCGCTCCGGGCGAATCTCGATAGGCACCTGATAAGTGGAACCACCGACGCGGCGGGCCTTGACTTCCATGGCGGGCATGATGTTCGCAATCGCCTGATTGAAAACCTCCATGGCCTCCTTGCCAGTCTTGGCGGCGACGGTTTCAAAAGCATCGTAGCAGACGGCCTGCGCGACGCCGCGCTTGCCATCGTACATAACCTGATTGATCAGCTTGGTGATAATGGTCGTTCCGTATACCGGATCCGGAAGCACTTCGCGCTTCGGGATAAATCCACGTCTGGGCATTGTTGTCCCTCCCTAAATCCTGATGTTCAGTCCGCCGGCGGCGGACGCAAGAATCTACAAACGTTAAGTGAACGAGAAACAGGCAAAAGCACGTGCGAAAGTTGGCGCTATCGCCGCCGCCCGACCCTCGCGCCCTCGCGCGCATATTCCCACGTTCCAAATGGACCATGCGCACACGGGCCTCAAGCCGTTTTCGCCATAGAGTTCGCCCCGCGCCGCCATGGGCAGCGACGGGCTTTGCGCGACCTCTGTTACTTCTTCGGACGCTTCGCGCCGTAGAGGGAGCGGCCCTGCATACGCTTGGCAACGCCAGCAGCATCCAGAGCGCCGCGGATGATGTGGTAACGAACGCCAGGGAGATCGCGGACCTTGCCGCCGCGGATCAGCACAACCGAGTGCTCCTGCAGGTTGTGGCCGATACCCGGGATGTAGCAGGTACCTTCGATGTTGTTCGTCAGACGAACGCGCGCGATTTTACGCAAAGCGGAATTCGGCTTCTTGGGGGTCTGCGTCTTGACGGACATGCAGACGCCGCGCTTCTGCGGACAGGACTGCAGAATCGGGGAATTCGACTTGCTGGTTACCTTTTCTCTACCCTTGCGGATCAACTGATTGATC
>JAFUCP010000180.1 GCA_017459565.1 Clostridia bacterium
AGGCGACCTATCCCGACGCCCAATACCCGCATATTTGGAACGCTTTCGATGCCGTGGCCAGGCTGTGGCACGAAGTCGGGAACCGGATTGCGGAAAAGTGCGGATTTGAATACCCGCACGAAACGGAACAGCGCATGCTGGTATTCATACATAACCTCGGCGACCTCAAATAGCCTTTCTCTCCGGGGAAGACTGGAAACAGTGGCATCATTCAAGCCTTCCCCTCTGGGGCAATGTCGTCAATTTGAGGGAAACCTGGTTCCAAAAGGCTTTCCCTCTGGGGAAGCTGGCTGGCCGAAGGCCAGACTGAAGAGGTCCCCCAACGCTGTGCACCGCGCCTCTGTCGCAATACGCGCACCAAGCCCATCCGAAAGGACCTCTTCCGCCCCCTGCGGGGGTACCTTCCCCAAAGGGCAATGTCATCAATTTGAGGGAAACCTGATTCCAAAAGGCTTCCCCTCTGGGGAAGCTGGCTGGCCGAAGGCCAGACTGAAGAGGTCCCCATAGGCTGCACATTGCGCCTCTGTCGCAATAAAGGCGCGAAGCCCTGCTTCAAAGGACCTCTTCCGTCTTGCCGCTTCGCGGCAATCCACCTTCCCCAAAGGGGAAGGCTATAAAGCACACCGCGAGGAGATAGCATGCCCAAAACCATCTACTATCGAGAGCGCAACAAAACTCTCGCCCAAGCCTTGCGCCGGGAAATGACCCGACACGAGAAGCGTCTCTGGTACGACTATCTCAACACCTGCCCTGTCCGCTTCCGCCGCCAGAAGCAGTTTGGGCAATACATCGTCGACTTCTACTGCGCCGAGCGCAAGCTGGTGGTGGAAATCGACGGTTCCCAGCACTACGAACCGGAAGAACAAGCCAAAGACGCGGAAAGAACGACCTATCTGGAGAGCCTTGGCCTGCGGGTAATGCGCTTCAGCAATCACGACGTCGACACCCATTTCAACAGCGTATGCGAAACGATAGACGCCATCATACGGGAAAACCCATGAAACGAAAAACATTCCCAGCACTGACGCGCCGCCTTACGCCCAAGGACACGGCCGCGCACCCACACAGGTGAAAACCAAGGTAACCGCATCGACCAAAACCACGGAGGTAACACACATGGCAAAGCGCACGGACATCAAAAAAGTTCTCATCATCGGCTCCGGCCCCATCGTGATCGGGCAGGCGGCGGAATTTGACTATGCGGGCACCCAGGCGTGCCTGGCGCTGAAGGAGGAGGGCTACGAGGTCATACTCTGCAACTCCAACCCCGCCCCCATCATGACCGACACCTCCATCTCCGACAAGGTGTATATGGAGCCGCTGACGCTGGACTACATCGCCAAGATCCTGCGCTATGAGCGCCCGGACGCCATCGTGCCCGGCATCGGTGGCCAGACGGGCCTGAACCTGGCCATGCAGCTGGAAAAGAAGGGCATCCTCAAGGAGTGCCGGGTGCAGCTGCTGGGCACGCCCTTTACCTCCATTGAGCGCGCCGAGGACCGGGAGCTGTTCAAGGAGATGTGCCAGTCCATCGGCGAACCGGTGATCCCCTCCAAAATCACCTATTCCCTGGAGGAGGCAAAATTGGCCGCGAAGGAGATCGGCTATCCCGTGGTGCTGCGCCCCGCCTTTACGCTGGGCGGCACCGGCGGCGGCTTTGCCTATGACGAGGAGGAGCTTATCGAGGTGGGCACCAACGGCTTCAAGCTGTCCCCCGTGCATCAGGTGCTGGTGGAAAAGAGCGTGAAGGGCTACAAGGAGATCGAGTTTGAGGTCATGCGCGATTCCAACGACCACGCCATCACCATCTGCGGCATGGAAAACGTGGACCCCGTGGGCGTACATACCGGCGATTCCATCGTGGTGGCCCCCATACTGTCCCTGAACGACCACGACCTCAAAATGCTCAACGACTCCGCCATCAAGATCATAAGGGAGTTGAAGATCGAAGGCGGCTGCAACGTGCAGTTCGCGCTGCACCCGGAAACCTCTGAATACTATCTGATCGAGGTCAACCCCCGGGTCAGCCGCTCCTCGGCGTTGGCCAGCAAGGCCTCTGGCTATCCCATTGCCTCTGTCACGGCCAAGATCGCCCTGGGCATGGCGCTGGAGGATATTCCCGTGGCGGGCGGCACCGCGGCCATCGAGCCGAGCCTGGACTATGTGGTGGCCAAGTTCCCCCGCTTCCCCTTCGACAAGTTCGCCACCGCCCCCAACTTCCTGGGCACCCAGATGAAGGCCACCGGCGAGGTCATGGGCATCGGCGCGAGCCTGGAGGAGTGTATGCTCAAGTCCGTGCGCTCCCTTGAAAACGGCGCGCACCACCTGAGTCTGCCCAAGTTCGCCGATATGGACGACGACGACCTCTGGCGCTACATCAAGGATTTCCGCGCCGACGGCATCTTTGCCGTCTCCGAGCTGATCCGCCGGGGCGCTTCCATCGAAAAGCTGCATGAGATCACCATGATCACACGGCTGTTCCTCGAATCCATCGGGCGAATCATAGAAATGGAGAACATTCTGAGGCAAAAGCCCGGGGATGTCAGGGCGCTGTGCGCCGCCAAGAAGATGGGCTTTGCCGATCTGACCATCGCCGGACTGTGGCACATGGGCGAGCTTGAGGTCTGCGCTCTGCGCAAGGAAAACGGCATCGTGCCCGGCTTCCCCATGGTGGACACGCTGCACACCGGGGCCTATATCCCCTATCTCTATTCCTCCTACAACCTTGAAAACGCCTCCATCCGCACCGATAAGAAGAAGATTGTGGTGCTGGGCGCGGGCCCGATCCGCATCGGCCAGGGCGTGGAGTTCGATTACTCCACCGTCCACGCGGTGCAGACCATCCGGCGCAACGGCTATGAGGCCATCATCATCAACAACAACCCGGAAACCGTTTCCACCGATTATAAGACCTCCGACAAGCTGTACTTTGAACCGCTGACCCCCGAGGACGTGATGAACGTCATCGATTTCGAAAGGCCCGAGGGCGTGATCACCTCTCTGGGCGGACAGACCGCCATCAACCTGGCCCAGCCCCTGATGGAGCGCGGCGTGAAGCTGATCGGCACCGACTGCGCCGCCATCGAGCGCGCCGAGAACCGCGACAGCTTTGAAAAGATACTGCTGGAGCTGAACATTCCCCAGCCCCAGGGCCGCGCCGTGACCAACATCGAGGAGGGCGTCGCCACCGCGGCGGAAATCGGCTATCCCGTGCTGGTGCGCCCGTCCTTCGTGCTGGGCGGCAGGGCCATGCAGATCGTGGCCAACGAGCCGCAGCTGCGCCGCTATCTGAAGGAGGCCGTGGCCATCGACGCGGACAAGCCCGTGCTGGTAGACCACTACATCCAGGGCAAGGAGGTGGAGGTAGACGCCATTTGCGACGGCCGCGACGTGTTCGTGCCCGGCATCATGGAACTGGTGGAGCGCACCGGCATCCACTCCGGCGATTCCATCTCCGTCTACCCCGCCTTCTCCATCTCAGACAAGGTCAAGGGCATCATACTGCAATACGCGAAAAAGCTGGGCCTGGGCATCGGCATCGTGGGCCTGTACAACATCCAGTTCATCGTGGACAAGGATGAAAACGTGTACATCATCGAGGTCAACCCCCGCTCCAGCCGCACCGTGCCCTTCCTGTCCAAGGCCACGGGCTGGTCGCTGGCGGACATCGCCACCGAGGCCATCCTGGGCAAGAGCCTCAAGGAGCAGGGCATTTTCGATCTGTACCCCGCCGAAAAGAAGCGCCACTATGTGAAGGTGCCCGTGTTCTCCTTCAACAAGATCAAGGGCCTGGACGCCTATCTGAGCCCGGAAATGAAGTCCACCGGCGAGGCCATAGGCTATGACGACAAGCTGAACCGCGCGCTGTACAAGGCGCTCCAGGCCGCGGGGATGCACCTGCAAAATTATGGCACCGTGTTCGCCACCATCGCCCGCGGGGACAAGGCCGAGGCCGAGCCCCTGATCCGCCGGTTCTACAACCTGGGCTTCAACATCGAAGCCACGGAGGGCACCGCCGCCTATCTGAAGGAGCGGGGCATCCGCACCCATGTTCTCAAGAAGATCGGCGAGGACAACAGCGACGAGATCATGGAATCCATGCGCCAGGGCCATATTGCCTATGTGATCAATACCCGCAACATCAATTCCGTCAGCGCCCTGACCGACGGCGTGAAGATTCGCCGCGCCGCCACCGAGAACAACGTCACCATGTTCACCTCCCTGGATACCGTGCGGGTGCTGCTGGACGTGCTGGAGGAGACGACGCTGACGATCTCCACGATCGACGCATAGGAAGGCCAGGCCATGAGACAGCGCGTATGCGCAAGGTTCTGGAATGTATCCGAAGCGCCGGCGAATCTCTGAAGGAAAACCTATCTTCTCCCCCAAACGACCGACGAACTGAGCGCGCTGTTGTGGCCAGACCGCGGCGAAGCATAACCTTCGCCTCCGCGCAAGGCGCGAACGCGATCCGAAAGGAAGCCGATTATGAGCAAGCTGATCTTCATCTCCGGCCCCTGCGGCTGTGGGAAAACCACCTTTGCAGACCTGCTGGCCAAGCGTCTCGTTCGGGAAGGCGGCAGGACGGTCTACGTCGTCCACGGCGACGTTTTCCACGCCGGCTTTGTGGAGCCGGGGGAAAAGGGCGATTTCTTTGTGGACGGCCAGGCATCCGATCCGGTGTTATGGGAGGACATACTGCGCTTTAACTGGGACTGCCTGCTCTACACCGCGGGCCGGGCGCTGGCGCAGGGGCTGGACGTTGTAATCGACTATGTAATCGAAGGGGAGCTGTCCCGGATCCGGGACCTGTCGGACAGGCACGGCGCGGCGCTGGTTTACATCGTGCTGACCGCCTCGGAGCAGGAAATCGAGCGCCGCATCCGGCAGCGCGGCGACGTGGACATGATAGGCCGGGCGCTGTTTTTGAAGCGCGAGCTGGAGGCCATGCCGGAAAACAAAGGGCACCTGTACGACAACACCGGCAGGACGCCGGAGGAAAGCGTGCGGGAAATCGCGCTTGAGCGCTTCGCGCTCCGGCAGGCGGGAGGGCAAAGATGACGACGTACCTTCAGGACGGCGACATCAGGATACGCGGCATGGAGAAAGAGGACGCCGCCATCATCTATAACACTTATCTGTCCTACGGATGGCACCCCAGCATGGAAACCTACGAGAATTACTACCGGGAGCAGGAGCGGGGCGAGCGCCTCGTGTTCATCGCCGAGTATGAAGGCGCGGTGGCCGGCATCTGCACGCTGGTGCTGAACCCCTCGGAAGAGCCTTGGGCGGGACGCGGCATCCCGGAAATCGTGGACCTCTGCGTGTTCTTCCACCTGCACAGGCGGGGCATCGGCAGCCGTTTGCTGGACGCCGCGGAGTCCGAGGCCGCAAAGCGCGCAAGGGCGGTCTGCCTTGCGGTGGGCGTCCACTCGGGCTACGGCCCGGCCCAAAGGCTCTATGTCAAAAGGGGCTACAACTTCGACGGCAGCGGGGTCTGGTATCGGGGCAAGCAGCTGGACCAATACGCGCCGTGCGTCAATGACGACGACCTGCTGCTGTTCATGTCAAAGGATTTATCATAAACCCCACGAGGAGATATCATGAAGCAAGCCACCTATACCATCACCGAAAACACCCTGCTTGCGCCATCCGTCTATCGCATGGCGCTGGTGGGGGACACCTCCCCCATCACCGCCCCGGGCCAGTTCATCAACATCGCACTGGACGGGCTGTATCTGCGCAGGCCCATCTCCATATGCGCATGGAATGAAAAGGGGCTGGCGATCATCTACAAGGTCGTGGGCCGGGGCACCGAACAGCTGTCAAGGCTGGCCCTCGGCCAGACGATCGACGCCCTGACCGGGCTGGGAAACGGCTACGACGTCTCCGCCTGCCCGAACACGCCCCTGCTGGTGGGCGGCGGCGTGGGCGTGCCGCCGCTGTACGGCCTGGCCAAGGCGCTGCTGGCGGCAGGCAAGAAGCCCTCGGTGATCCTGGGCTTCAACCGGGCCGATGAAATCTTCGGCGACATGGAGTTTGCCGCCCTGGGCGTGCCCGTGACCGTCACCACAGCGGACGGCAGCGCAGGGGTAAAGGGCTTTGTCACCGATGCCATGAAGGGCGGCGAATACGTCTGCGCCTGCGGGCCGGAGCCGATGCTCAGGGCCGTCTATCAAAGGGCCTCTGACGGGCAATTCTCCTTCGAGGCCCGCATGGGCTGCGGCTTCGGCGCCTGTATGGGCTGCACCTTGGAAACCCGGACCGGCTACAAGCGCATCTGCAAGGACGGGCCGGTTTTGGGGTACAGGGAAATCAAATGGTAGAGCTCAAGGCGAATGGATAGAACATAAAGCGTGTGAATCGTGGCGTTATGGTTTGCCACGCGCATATTTGGTGGAAAGCAAGCCTCCGGCTTACGCAATGCGTCGTAGTTCTGGATCCTGTTGGATCGACTCCAGCTCCCCTGGCTGACTTCAACTCCACGCTCCGCTTTCCACACTCCACTTTCAATGAAAGGACTGATCCCATGCCCGACACCCGCGTCGATCTGTTAGGCATCGAGCTGTCCAACCCCGTCATTCCCGCATCGGGCACCTTCGGCTACGGGCGGGAGTTCGCGGAGCTGTACGACCTGGATATCCTCGGTTCCTTCTCCTTCAAGGGCACGACCCTTCAACCCCGGCTGGGCAATCCGCTGCCCCGCATCGCGGAGGCTCCCTCGGGGATGCTCAACGCGGTGGGACTGCAAAATCCCGGTGTGGACCGGGTGATTTCCGAAGAGCTGCCCGAGCTGGCAAAGATCTTTCACAAGCCGGTGATGGCCAACGTCAGCGGCTTCTCCATCGGCGAGTACGCCGAAACCTGCGCCCGCCTCGATGCCTGCGCTCAGGTGGGCTGGCTGGAGGTGAACATCAGCTGCCCAAACGTCCACAACGGCGGCATGAGCTTCGGCACCGATCCGGCCCAGGCGGCGGCGGTCACCAGAGCGGTCAAGTCCGTGACCACCAAGCCCGTCATCATGAAGCTGTCCCCCAACGTGACGGATATCGCCGCCATCGCCCGGGCCTGCGCGGATGCCGGCGCGGACGGGTTGAGCCTGATCAACACGCTGATGGGGATGCGCATTGACCCAAGGCGGCGCGCGCCCATCATCGCCAACACCACCGGCGGCCTTTCCGGCCCCGCCATCTTCCCGGTGGCGCTGCGCATGGTGTGGCAGGTGTATGAGGCGGTGGACATTCCCATCATCGGCATGGGCGGCGTCCAATGCGCCGAGGACGTGATCGAAATGATGCTCGCCGGGGCCACGGCGGTCCAGGTGGGCGCTGCAAACCTCGTCAACCCCCTGGCCTGCCCGCAGATCATTGCGGCGCTGCCCGGGGTCATGGAACAGTACGGCATCGACAATCTGAAGGACATTACAGGAGGCGCGCACCATGGGTAAGGACGTCATCATCGCCTGCGATTTTTCCAGCCGCGAGGCGGTTCTCAGTTTTCTCGACAGGTTCGGCGGCGAGGCCCGCAAGCCCTTTGTCAAGATCGGCATGGAGCTGTTTTATGGCGCGGGGCCGGAAATCGTAAGGGAAATCAAGCGCCGGGGCCACAGCATTTTCCTGGATCTCAAGCTTTGCGACATTCCCAACACGGTAAAAAAGAGCATGGCCGTGCTGCGGGATCTGGACGTGGACATGACCAATTTGCACGCCTTCGGCACCATCGAAATGATGAAGGCCGCCATCGAGGGGCTCACCCGCCCCGACGGCACCCGGCCGCTGCTGATCGCCGTGACCCAGCTGACCAGCACCAGCGAGGAGCGTATGCGCCGGGAGCTGCTCATCGACCGGCCCCTGCCCGACGTGGTGGCCCGGTACGCCCGCAACGCCCGCGAAGCCGGGCTGGACGGCGTAGTATGCTCGCCCCTGGAGAGCCCTACGGTGCATGAGAACTGCGGCGCGGGCTTTCTGACCGTCACCCCCGGCGTGCGCTTCGCGGACGGCGCGGTGGGCGACCAGGTACGCGTCACCACCCCCGCCAGAGCCCGGGTGCTGGGCAGCGACTACATCGTGGTCGGCCGCCCCATCACCGCCGCGGAGGACCCCGTGGCGGCGTACAGAAGGTGCATGGAAGAATTCGTAGGATAAGACGGAGGTTTTTACAATGAACAATCTCATCGCCAAGGACCTGCTGAGCATCGGCGCGGTCTTTCTTCGCCCGGAGCAGCCCTTCACCTGGGCCAGCGGCATCAAGAGCCCCATATACTGCGACAACCGGCTGACGCTGACCGCGCCCGCAGTGCGCAACGACGTGGAAAACGGCCTGGCGGAGCTGATCCGCCGGGAATACCCTGAGGTCGAGGTGCTGATGGGCACCTCCACCGCAGGCATCGCCCACGCGGCCATCGTGGGGCATTTGATGAACCTGCCCATGGGCTATGTGCGCGGCAGCGCCAAGGACCACGGCCGGGGCAACCAGATCGAGGGCAGGCTGGAGCCGGGCCAGAAGGTGGTCGTGGTGGAGGATCTGATCTCCACCGCCGGCAGCTGCATCGAGGTGGTAAACGTGCTGCGCAGCGCCGGGGCCGAGGTGCTGGGCATCGCGTCCATATTCACCTACGGCATGAAGAAGGGTCTCGACCGGCTTTCGGAGGCCAACGTGAAAAACGTGAGCCTCACCAACCTGGACGCCGTGGCCGAGGTCGCCGCCCGGGAGGGCTACATCAAGCCCGGGGACGTGGCGCGGCTGCTGAAGTTCCGGGATAATCCCTCGGATGAAAGCTGGATCGGAGGCGAAGCATGAGAAGCCTGATCGACATACAGCAGCTCTCCGTCGAGGAGATCGACGAGCTGATCGCCAAGGCCAACGATATCATCGCCCATCCCGAGGCCTACCGGGAAAAGTGCAAATACAAGAAGCTGGCCACGCTGTTCTTTGAGCCCTCCACCCGCACGCGCCTGTCCTTCGAGGCGGCCATGTACGAGTTGGGCGGCCAGGTGCTGGGCTTTTCGGAAGCGCAAAGCTCCTCCGCCGCCAAGGGCGAAAGCGTGTCGGACACCGTGCGCGTGGTCAGCGGCTACGCGGATATCATCGCCATGCGCCATCCCAAGGAGGGCGCGCCGCTGGTGGCGTCCATGGCGGCTACCGTGCCCGTGATCAACGCCGGGGACGGCGGGCACCTGCACCCCACCCAGACGCTGACAGACCTTTTGACCATCAGCCGGGAAAAGGGCAGGCTCGACAACCTGACCATCGGCTTTTGCGGCGATTTGAAGTTTGGGCGCACAGTCCACTCCCTGATCGCGGCCATGGCAAGGTATGAAAACGTGAAATTCGCGCTGATCTCCCCCGCGGAGCTGAAGCTGCCCAGCTACATCAAGAAGGAAATTTTGCAGGAAAAGAAGCTGGAATACATCCAGACCACGGACCTTTCCAGCGTGATGCCCCAGCTGGACATCCTGTACATGACCCGCGTCCAACGGGAGCGCTTCTTCAACGAAGAGGATTACCTGCGTTTAAAGGACAGCTACATCCTCACGCCCCAGAAGCTGGAAAACGCCAGGAGCGACCTTTCGATCCTCCACCCGCTGCCCCGCGTGAACGAGATTTCCACCGCCATCGATTCCGATCCCCGCGCCTGCTATTTCAAGCAGGCCCTGTACGGCAAGTACATTCGCATGGCGCTGATCATGAAACTGCTGGAGGTGGAATAAGTGAACATCGATTCCATACACAACGGCATTGTGCTGGACCACATCAAGGCCGGAAAGGCCATGGAAATCTACCGCTTTCTGGGGCTGGACGACCTGGATTGCTCCGTGGCCATCATCAAGAACGCCCCCAGCAAGAAGCAGGGCAAGAAAGATATCATCAAGATCGACTCCGAAATGGCGCTGGATCTGAACATACTGGGCTTCATCGATCCCGAAATCACCGTGAACGTCATCAAGGACGGCGCTTTGATTGAAAAAAAGCACCTGACCCTGCCCAGGCAGATCCGGGACGTGTTGAAATGCAAGAACCCCCGCTGCATCACCTCCGTGGAGCAGGAGCTGCCCCACATATTCAACCTCACCGACCCCCGGCGCGCCGTCTACCGCTGCGCCTACTGCGAAACGAAGGCGGAGTGAAGGGGCTGTCACAAGCGCGGCGCGGCCAAGAAATGAGCCGAAAACGCGCATTGCCGGAGCGTTTAGGAGGATTGTCAATCGGCGGCATATTAAAATCTCTCCCGCCGATTGACAATCCTCCTTTCCTCTGCTATGATATAAGTATCAAAGTATTTGGAGGAAACCAAAATGACGCATATCAAGACCATCGAAACCCGCAACCTGTGCGACAGCGCCAAGAACGGTGGCTGCGGCGAGTGCCAGACCTCTTGCCAGTCCGCTTGCAAGACCAGCTGCGGCATCGCCAACCAGCAGTGCGAAAAGAAGGCCGACAAGTAAGCCTGTCCGCACGTTCTCAACCTGAAACGCAAGCATCCCTGTGTAGGGGCGGCGACGCGCCGCCCGCCCTTGTACGATCGCGCATCGTGCGAAGCGGCGGGCGGCGTATTGCCGCCCCCTTCAGGTATCGATGGGAGTTTTTCATATGATTCACCAATACAAGCTCGGCGGCTATAACATCGTGCTGGATGTATGCTCCGGCTCCATCCACGTGGTGGACGATGTCGCCTATGATATCATCGGGCTGTTTGAAAGCGAATCCCGGGAGGGTATCCTTGCCAAAATGTCGGCAAAATATCCCGCCATCCCCGAAGGCGAGCTGAACGAATGTTACGACCAGGTGGCAGCGCTGCGGGACGCGGGCCGGCTTTTCGCGCCGGATACCTTCGAGCCCATGGCCGGGGCGCTCAAGCAGCGCACATCCGGCGTAGTCAAGGCGCTGTGTCTGCACGTGGCCCACACCTGCAACCTGAATTGCGCCTACTGCTTTGCCAGCCAGGGCAAGTACCACGGCGAACGCGCCGTGATGAGCTATGAGGTGGGCAAGCGGGCGCTGGATTACCTGGTGGAGAACTCTGGCTCCCGGCACAACCTGGAGGTGGACTTCTTCGGCGGCGAGCCGCTGATGAACTTCGATGTGGTCAAGCCCCTGGTGGCCTACGCGCGCTCCATCGAAAAGGACGCGGGCAAGAACTTCCGCTTCACGCTGACCACCAACGGACTTTTGATCGACGACGATGTGATCGACTTTGCCAACCGGGAGTGCGCCAACGTGGTGCTGAGCCTGGACGGGCGCAAGGAGATTCACGACGCCTGCCGCGTGGATTACGCCGGCAACGGCAGCTGGGAGCGCATCGTGCCCAAATTCCAGAGGCTGGTAAAGGCCCGGGGCGGCAGGAATTACTACATGCGCGGCACCTTCACACACGCCAACCCGGACTTTTTGAAGGACATACAGGTCATGCTGGATCTGGGCTTCGACGAATTGAGCATGGAACCCGTGGTCTGCGCCGAGGGCGACCCCGCCGCGCTGACCGAACAGGATCTGCCCACCGTGCTTGAGCAATATGAAAAGCTGGCGGAGCTGATGATCGAGCGCCGCAGGCAGGGCCGGCCCTTCACCTTTTACCACTACATGATCGATCTCACCGGCGGGCCCTGTATCTACAAGCGCATTTCCGGCTGCGGCAGCGGCACGGAATACATGGCCGTGACTCCCTGGGGCGACCTCTACCCCTGCCACCAGTTCGTGGGCGAGGAGGGATTCAAGCTGGGCGACATTTGGAAGGGCGTGGTCAATCAGCCCGTGCAGGCCGAATTTGCCGCCTGCAACGTCTATGCCCGCAGCGAGTGCCGGGATTGCTGGGCCAGGCTGTACTGCTCCGGCGGCTGCGCGGCCAACGCCTGGCACGCCACCGGCAGCGTCACCGGCGTGTACAGGTACGGCTGCGAGCTGTTCAAGAAGCGCATGGAGTGTGCCATCATGGTGCAGATCGACAGGCAGTTTTCAGAGGATTAAGCAGCCGTTGAATCATTCCCGCATCGATTCTGCGGCGCCTTTTCCGCATCTGTCTGTTGCAGATTTCTCGATTTACCCTAAGCGCTGTTTTTCCAAGAGGTACCGCCATGCAGACCCCCATCTGTGATTTTGTTCGCGCCTACGCCGCGAAGTCGCCCGCGCGTCTGCACATGCCCGGGCACAAGGGCGCGGGACCGCTGGGCTTTGAGGCGCTGGACATAACGGAAATCGACGGCGCGGACAATCTGTACGCCCCGTCGGGCATCATTGCCAAGAGCGAGGAAAACGCCTCGGCGCTGTTCGGCGCGCGCACCTTCTACTCCGCCGAGGGCAGCTCCCTGGCCATACGCGCCATGCTGCGCCTTGCCCTGGCGGAGCAGCAGCCCACGGTCCACGGCGCGCGGCCCACGGTGCTGGCGGGACGCAACGCCCATCGCGCCTTTCTGAGCGCCGCCGCGCTGCTGGATTTTGACGTGAAGTGGCTGCACCTCAAATCCGGCGACGTGTACCACAGCTGCGCCGCTACTGCGGAGGATGTGGAGGCTGCGCTGGCCCGAACGGACAACTGCCGCGCCGTCTACCTCACCAGTCCGGACTATCTGGGCCACATGCCCGATATCGCCGCCATTGCGCAAGTCTGCCACCGCCGGGGCGCGATGCTGCTGGTGGACAACGCCCACGGCGCGTATCTGAAATTTCTGTCCCCATCCCGGCACCCCATGGACCTGGGCGCGGACATGTGCTGCGATTCCGCCCACAAGACGCTGCCCGCCCTCACCGGCGCGGCCTATCTGCACCTGCGCGCGGATAGTCCCGTCGATTCCAGCCGGGTCAGGGAGGCGCTGGCGCTGTTCGGCTCCTCCAGCCCTTCCTGGCTGATCTTGCAGTCTCTGGACGCCTGCAACCCGCTGCTGGAAGCCCTCCCCGCGCGACTGGCGGGCTTTATTGCGAAGCTGGAGGCGCTCAGGGCAAAGCTGACGCGCCACGGCTATGCCTTCATTGGCGACGAGCCGATGAAGCTGACGATTTCGGCAAAGCCCTTCGGCTGGACCGGCGACGCGATGGCGGCGCGTCTGATGGAGGAAAGTATTTTTTGCGAGTTCCATGACCCGGACTTTTTGGCGCTGATGCTCACCCCCTGGAACGCTCCGGCAGACCTTGAGCGTCTGAAGTCCGCCCTGCTCTTACTCCCCCAACGGCCGCCGCTGACGCAAGCAACGCCGGGCTATCACGCGCCCCGAAGGGCGCTGTCCATTCGGGAAGCGACCTTCGCTCCCCGCGAAACGCTGCCCGTTGAACAGTGCGCGGGCCGCATACTGGCCGCTTCGGCGGTCAGCTGTCCGCCCTGCGTGCCCATCGTGGTGTGCGGGGAGGTCATCGACAAAAGCGCCATCGAGCGTATGCGGTATTACGGAATCGGCGCCTGCCAGGTGGTGCGTACCATCTGAGTCAGGAGCCTTGCTCAATCAGGATTTGGAGGTTATACCATGAATGAGAACATCTTCAAGCGCAACGCGCTGTTGGCACAGAAGGTCATCAAGGGCCTGGAATCGCGCAACATGACCGGCTACTACGCCGAGGACCGCGAGGCGGCCAAGGCACTGGCCCTCTCTTTGATCCCCGAGGGCAGCAGCGTGACCATGGGCGGCGCCATGAGCGCCCATGAAATCGGCCTGGTAGAGGCGCTGAAGGCCGGGAACTATGACTTCATCGACCGGGATGCTTATGAGGACAAGCGCGCCGCGATGCTTGCGGCCTATGACGCCGATGTGTTCCTCTCCAGCGCCAACGCAATCACTGAGGACGGCCAGCTGGTAAACATCGACGGCAACGCCAACCGCGTCTCCGCCATCGCCCAGGGGCCGAAGAAGGTGGTTTTCATCGTGGGCATGAACAAGGTCTGCGACGACCTGGACGGCGCGATGAAGCGCGCCCGCAACGTGGCCGCGCCCATCAACGCCCAGCGCTTCGGCCTGTCCACCCCCTGTGCCAAAACCGGCGCGTGCATGGACTGCAAATCCCCGGACACCATCTGCTGTCAGTTTTTGATTACCCGTTTTTCCAGGCACAAGGACCGGATCCACGTGATCCTGGTCAACGACAGCCTGGGCTTTTGACCTTCCGCGGAGGACAGGCCGTTGAAAAAGCCCTCAAATAGGCATTTACCCAGCCCTAAGGCTGGCGACGCCAGCGCTGCAAGCAGAAATCCCCGCCGCGCTTCCCGATCGGCAGGGATTTTTGCGTTTTATACTAAGACCTGATTAAAAGAGGACAAGATTGCCGGGAGCTTTTTTGTGCTGGCAAGGCGAAGTCCCGCAGGCTTGC
>JAFUCP010000181.1 GCA_017459565.1 Clostridia bacterium
CCGCCGCGGGCGCCATGGCCCAGGGGGTGCAGGTGGTCGACGCGGGCGTCTGCCCGCTGCCGAGGCTGCGGCACACGCAAAGGCTGCTGCGCTGTGACTGCGCCGCGCTGGTGCTGCCGGACGCCCTGCTGCCCCTCAATGCCCACGGCGCGCGGCTGACGGGCCGGGAGCAGCGCGCCTTCGCGTCCAGGAACGCCCGCCAGGACTTTGAGCCGCCCTTTTCCCGCGCCGCGCCGCCCATTGTCTCCGCCGGAGCCATGGACGCCGCCTATCTGGCCTATGCCGCGTCCCGTTTTACGGCGGGCCCCGGCGCGGTGCCGCCCATCGCGCTGTATGCACAGAGCGCCGCCCTCTGCAAACTGGCGGAGGCCGCCTTCCGGCGCTCGGGGCTGTGCGTGCGCGTCGCCGAAGCGGCCTCTGATGCCGCGCCCGCCCCGGGCGAGATCGGCGTATGCCTGACCGGCAGCGGGGAGAGCTGCTCCCTGTCCGACGAGAGCGGCGCGCTGACGGAGGCGGAGCAGCAGCTGCTGACGGTGTTTACGGCGCTGGAGCTGGGCGAACGCGAGCTGATTCTGCCGGTGCAGGCCACCCGCGCGGCGAACGAACTTGCCAAACGGTACGGGGCGCGGGTGGCGTATATGGCCGCAAGCCGCCCGGCGTGGGCGGCGGCGCTGGCCGAGCGTTGCCCCCTGCAATTTGAGCTGCACAGCGACGGCATCCTCTGCGCGCTGAGCGCCCTCTCGGCGCTGGCCGCGGCGCGCATCTGCCTGTCGGACTGGCGCCGGAGCATCCCCGCCGTATCCCGCCGCAGCCGGAGCGTCCCCGTTCCCCTGTCCCGTACCGGGCGCGTGCTGAGCGCCATGGCCCGCAGCCAGCGCGGCGCGCAGCTGGGCGGCGGTATGCGCCTCACGCGGGACAACGGCTGGGCGTGGATCGGCCCCGACGGGCGCAGGCCGGAATTCAGGATCGTCGCCGAGGCCGCCAGCGAGGAGTACGCCCGGGAGCTGTGCGATTTTTGCGAGAAGGAGCTGAAGAGGCTGGCAAAGAGCTGATTGAATCGCATAAAAACCGGGCAACCGTCCGATCGCCCGGGGAAGCAAGCGTCAAATGCGCCTTCGCTTCCCCCGCGTTTTGACGGTTGCCCGGCTTTGACGTAAACTCATTAAAAATCGTTGGGATTCAGCGCCGGGGCGGACTCGCTGACGGAGGAATCCGCCGCTGCGAGGATGGCCTGCTCGTCAAAGTAGAACAGATCGATGTCGTCCCCGTCGTCCGACAGCCGGTTGGTCATCACGATGTAGACGTCCTCCGCCGCCCAATCATAGAGGAAATCACCCTGCCGGGGCGCGGTATTCAGAGCGAAGCCATCGCCCGAAAGGGCCCACATCAGAGCGCTGAAGCGGCCCTCGTCGCCATTGCCCCGCGCGCCGTATTTCGCGTCCAGCGCCCCGGTGATGGCGTCGGGCGCGGTTTCCTCGGCGTCAAACTCATACTTTATCGCCACCAGCGCGTCGCCGGCGAACAGATAGTCCAGATCCGCCTCTCCACCGGGCGTTTGCAGGTCCTCCAGCTCCAGCTTGACCTGGCCGTTTTGCCCGTTTTCCAATTCATGCTTTGGGTTTCCCTCGGCGGCAAGCACCTCGGCCTGGGTCATGCCCCAGGCGACGCCGTTCCTGATTGAAAAGGTCTGCGCCTCGGCCAGTGCCGCACAGCCCAGGAGTGCCAGCACCAGGATCATTGCAAGCCATCTCTTCATAAATAACCCTCCCGTATGTCGATTCCGGCGCGACGCGCCGCAGTGCTTAGACGCGCGGGGCGGCTCATCGGTTCCATGCCGCGCGGTGCGGCGAACAATTTTTCTTTTCGCCGCTCCGGGTCTGCGCCCGTTGCCCCGGCTGCTATTTCTTGATCCGCTTGTCCAGCCTTGCGGCCAGGCGGGTGCCCACGCTCTGGAACACCTGCACCAGCAGCACCAGCACGATCACCGCCAGGTACAGCACCGCGTACTTATAGCGGGAGTAGCCGTAGTTGATGGCAATTTTGCCCAGTCCGCCGCCGCCCATGGCCCCGGACATGGCGGTATAGCCCAGTATGGTGGTGATCGCCAGCGTAAAGTTGGTGATCAGGGACGGCACGCTCTCCGGCAGCATCACCCGGAAGATGATCTGCATGGTGGTGGAGCCCATGCTCTGGGCCATCTCGATGATATTGGGGTCCAGCTCCCGAAGAGAGGATTCCACCAGGCGCGCCACGAAGGGGAACGCGGCCACCACCAGCGGCACGATGGAGGCCACAGAGCCGATGGACGTGCCCACGATGACGCGGGTAAGCGGGATGACCATGACAATCAGGATCAAAAAGGGCACAGAGCGCAGGAAATTGATCACCACGTTGATCACCTTCATCAGGGGCTTGGGCATGGGACGGATGCCCTTTTCGTCCCCCGTCACCAGCAGTATGCCCAGCGGCAGTCCCAGAACGATGGCAAACAGCGTCGCCAACAGCGTCACATACAGCGTTTCCCACAGCCCCATGGGAAACTCCGTCAAAAATACGTGCCACGCCTCCTGGAGCTTGTCCGGCTCAAAGGCCTTCGCAAACTGACTCATGCCTCCTTCGCCTCCTTCGATCCGTATTTGGCCTCCACCTGCACGGCCACGTCCGGCACGGCGGAGATGTATTTCAGCGCCCGGCCCAGCTCATCCGGGCCGCCGGGGATCTCGATGAGCATGTAGCCGTATTCCCGCTTGCCCACCGTGCGTGTGGACGCGCCGAGGATGTTGGCTGCGATGCCGCAGTCCATGGCCATGGACGCGATCAGGGGCTTGTTGGTGGTGATAGAACCCTCAAAGACGAGCCGCACCAGCTGACCATAGCCGGAGCCGTCCTGTCCGCCGTCGGCCTGGCCGTTCATCTCCGGGAACACCAGCGCACGGGTCGCCGCGGCCTTCGGGCGGGAGAACACCTGGCTCACGTCGCCCTCCTCCACCACCGCGCCATGCTCCAGTATCGCTACGCGGTTGCAGATTTCCTGCACCACGCTCATCTGGTGGGTGATCACGATCACGGTGATGCCCGTATCCCGGTTGATCTGGCGTATCAGCTCCAGGATGGACTGGGTCGTCTTGGGGTCCAGCGCGCTGGTGGCCTCGTCGCACAGCAGCACCCGGGGATTGGTGGCCAGCGCCCGGGCGATGGCGATGCGCTGCTGCTGGCCGCCGGACAGCTGGGCCGGGTACACGTTGGCCTTGTCCGGCAGCCCCACCGTTTCCAGCAGCTGCCGCGCCCGGGCTTCGGCCTCGGCCTTGGGCGTGTGGATCAGCTTCAGGGGGAACATGATGTTTTGCAGGCAGGTGGACTGCATCAGCAGGTTGAAGGACTGGAAAATCATCGTCACCTGCCGGCGCACCTCCTGCATCTGCTTCTTGCTCAGCGCGCCCAGGTCCCGCCCGTCCAACAGGACACTGCCCTCGGTGGGCCGCTCCAGCATGTTGATGCAGCGCACCAGCGTGCTTTTGCCCGCGCCGCTCATGCCGATGATGCCGTAAATATCCCCGTCGTTCACCGTCAGGCTCACATGCCGCAGCGCGTCCACCGGGCCTTCCGAGGTGACAAAGCTCTTGGACAGGTTGCGAAGCTCGATCATAAAACCCATCGCCTCCGTACAACAAAGTAAGGACACGCCGGTGTTCCGGCGCGTCCGAAATTCCGTCTGCCTGTATATTATACGTGGAAACGGCTCATCCCGCAAGGGCCTTGCGTCACTTTCCCAGCGCGCTCAGGTCCGCCTGCTTGCCGCCGTACAGGCCCATGGGCTCGGTGTGGACGATGGCCACGCTCACCACGTTGCCGCCGGTTTCGGCCACATACTCGTCCAGATAGGGCTGGTGCTGGAAGTAGTTGGCATAGGCGTCGCCCGCATCCACGGCGGGGTTTTCCTCGGTATAGCCGGTGAACACAGCGATTTCCAGGGTAATGCCCTTCTCAGCCAGAATGTCCTTCACGATCTCCAGGATCTGGGCGTGGGGAGCGGGCGTCGCGGCGATCACCAGGGTGCTGCCGGCCAGCGCGTCATAGTCCACGTCGGCATCGTAGCCGTCGGTGGGCGCGTCCACCACGGACAGCACCGCGCCGGCATAGGTGGCCTCGATGTAATCCTTGACCTGCTGGCTGGTGGCCGCGGCGACCAGCGCCTTGGTCAGATCGGCATCCACATTGTCGCCGTTCACGGCGATGACGTTGGCGCGGGGCAGGTACTTCTCCTCAACCTCGGTCAAAAGCGCGGTATCGATTTCAAAGCCCGCGTCCAGCGCGTCCAGCACGAAGTTGGAATTGATCACGGCGTAATCCAGGTCGGGCAGCTGATTGACCAGCTGATCCGCCTGCACCTCGACGATTTCGATGCCGTCGGCGATGACATCGGCCTTGGTGGCGGTCTCATCCGCGCCCTCCGCCAGCTCGATGATGCCGTTATCGGCCAGCAGCTGCAGCGCGCGGGCTTCGTTGGTGGTGTCGTCCGGCACGCCGATGGTCACGTCCGCCAGCGCGGCGGAGGAGAGCAGCAGCAGCGCTGCCAGCAGGCTTGCCAACAATTTGCGAATTTTCATGGGATTACCTCCTGTCCTGTGCGGGGATTGTTTTGCTCCCCGTCTGCGTTTCCCTGACAGTATAGCACGCCGCCCGCCGTTTGTCCAATACATGTCGGGCATATCGAATTATAGTTTGAATCTATATCAGTGCTGTCGTTTTCTCATTCGTTATCCTGTCGCGTCACCCTTTCATCATTTTTCGCCGTCAATTCCTGCATTTTGGCAACGTGTTAGCACGCCGGCTTGCAATATTTTCGGTTACATGGTATTATGTCATGTGGTAAAGCCATCCATAAACCCAACAGGAGGCGCCAGCTTTGAAAATCTCAACCAAGGGGCGTTACGCGCTGCGCATGATGGTGGACATTGCCGAGAATCAGGTCAACGGCTATGTGACGCTGAAGGATGTCGCCGTGCGCCAGGGCATCTCAAAGAAGTACCTGGAGCAAATCGCCCTGCACCTCAGCCAGGCGGGGATGCTCCGCGCCGTTCGCGGCTACCAGGGCGGTTATATGCTCTCCCGCCCCGCAGAGGAGTATTCCGTACACGCGATCTTGCAGGCGGTGGAGGGCTCCATGGTCCCCGTATCCTGCCTGGAGGATGTGCCCAACACCTGTGAGCGCTGCAACCGCTGCAAGACCCTGCCGGTCTGGACCGGCCTGGAGAAGCTCATCTTCGGGTATCTGTCCGCCATCAGCCTGCAGGATGTGGTTGACGGCAGGATCAACGTGCCGGCAGCGGACTGACCGGGGCAACCGCATATATCGGGAAGAAGAAGAGGGATTGGCGTTTTTCCAATCTCTGTTTGTGTTTTGTCTTTTTATCTATCAGCGCACATGTCCCGATCGGCTCGCCGCGGGGCCGTGCGGCAACAGGAGGGTCTCAGCGCTTTGAGCATACTCGGCACCGTCTATATCCTGGCAGGCGCGGCCTGCTTCATCTATTATATCGTCATCGGGCTGTATTCCCGCTTCGGGCTCAGCCTCGGCTGGGTCTGGCCGGTCCTGGGCGGCGCGCTGATCGCCGCGGGGCTTTTGACCCACGCCCACCTGCCCCATTGGCTGCGCTGGTTGTGGCGCGCGGCGCTGTGCGCGGCTCTCGCGCTGTTCATCGCCCTGGAGGCGCTGGTCATCAGCGGCATGGGCGCCTCCGCGCCTGCCGGCATGGATTACCTGGTGGTCCTGGGGGCCAGCGTGTACGCCGACGGCCCCAGTCCCGCTCTGACCCGGCGGATCAACGCGGTCATGGACTGCCTTGACGAGCATCCCGACGCCATCATCATCGCCTCCGGCGGGCAGGGGCGGAGCGAGCCTGTCAGCGAAGCACAGTGCATCCGTGACGAGCTGGTGAAGCGCGGAGTGGACCCGGCGCGCATATGGCTTGAGGACAAATCCACCGACACGCGGGAAAACATCGCCTTCTCCAAGGCTCTGATCAACGATGACGACGCCAGAATCGGCATCGTCACCAACAACTACCACATCTGGCGCTCACTGCGCTTTGCCAAAAGGGCGGGGCTGAAAAACGCCCATGGCATCGCCGCGGAATACACGGGGCCCACGCTGTTCCACTTCATGTTCCGGGAGGCCGTCGCCATCACCCTCTGGTTTTTGAAGGGCCAGCTGTAGAGCCGTTCAAAACAGCGCCGCCCCGGTTCGGCATCCTTTGCTGAACCGGGGCGGCGCTGTTGTTTTATGCTCAGCCGATGATGAAGGGCTTCAGCTCTTCCATCAGATCGTCGCAGTGGTCGGCATAGACCTCCAGGGTGATCGGCTTGGACAGATCCAGGCTGAAGATGCCCAGGATGGATTTGCCATCCACCACGTGACGGCCGACGCGCAGATCGATATCATAGGGATAGCGATTGGCGATGTTCACGAACGTCTTGACGTTCTCCGCGAGACTGAGCTTGATATTGACAGCTTTCATAGGCGTAACTCCTTACTCTTCCACATACTCAAGGGCGCAAACCCTACTGACGTTAGCATAGCGTGCGAATATGAAAGTTTCAAGCACATTGCGATTCTTTACGAATATTTAATTCCTTGCGCCGGTGGGAAACGTAAAATGCAGATGAAATCACAAAAACCGCTTGACTTTTTGCCCCGTGGGACGTATAATACCTCTTGTCGGTCGGGCACGATGTGTCCGGTTGACGGTGCCGAATTGTGTAAAGGTAGCACGAATGACTCTGACTCATTTAGTCCTGGTTCGAATCCAGGTTCGGCAGCCAATTTGCCGCCATGGTCAAGCGGTTAAGACGTCGCCCTCTCACGGCGAAAACCGGGGTTCGAGTCCCCGTGGCGGTGCCAAAAGCCCTGAACAGAACAGTTCAGGGCTTTTTCGTTCAGACAAACGCTCCCTCCGCCCTCCTCGGCGGAGGGCAGGCTATGCAGAAAACGCTCAAGGAGATGGCAGCATGGAAAAGCAGAATCCGGGCTTTGAGGCGCGCGTCCAGGCGCTGGCGGAATATATACTTGACGATTACGGCAACGAGCGCGTCATCGACCGGCTGGAGCTGTTCTCCCAGCCCGACCGCCAGATCATCGAGGCACTCATCGGCAAGCTGTTCCGGCTGGTCTTTCCCGGCTATTTCCGGGATTACACCTATCGCATCTACAACCCCAGGAACAGCCTCTCCGCGCTGATTGAGGACGTGGCCTTCCATTTGAACCGGCAGATCGGCATCGCCCTCAGGGGCAGCGCCCAGGCGCAGGACACGGACGTGGCCCGCACCGCCGAGGACATCACCGAGGTCTTTTTGAAAAAGCTGCCGGAGATTCGCGCCTATGTGGAGACGGACCTGCAGGCTGCCTACGACGGCGATCCCGCCGCCTCCAGCAAGGCCGAGGTGATCATCGCCTATCCCGGCCTCTACGCCATCACCATCAACCGGCTGGCCCACGTGCTGTATGAGCTGAACGTGCCGCTGATTCCCCGCATCATGACGGAATACGCCCACAGCCGCACCGGCATCGATATCCATCCCGGCGCGCGAATCGGGCGGTACTTCTTCATCGACCACGGCACGGGCATCGTCATCGGCGAAACGACGGTCATCGGTGAATCCGTCAAGGTCTATCAGGGCGTCACGCTGGGCGCGTTGTCCACCCGCGGCGGGCAGAAGCTGCACGGCAAGCGACGCCACCCCACCATCGAAGACAACGTGACCATCTACGCCGGCGCGTCCATCCTGGGCGGCGAGACCGTGATCGGCCACGATTCGGTCATCGGCTCAAACGCCTTCATCACCCATCCCATCGCCCCCGGCACCCGCGTGAGCATCAAAAACCAGGAGCTGCAATACAAAAACGGCCTGGGCTACGTGCTGCAGCCCGAGGTTCCCGGGGACGATCCGGAATGGTTTTATGTCATCTGACCCCGACATTTGCGTTTTATCTTGATAATTTGACAATTTGCCTCTTGAAATCCCTGCTCCCTATCGGTATAATAGGAATATCACAGCTTTGGGGGTTGTGCCATGATTTCGACGAAGGGGCGCTACGCGCTGCGCGTGATGATCGACCTGGCCGAGCAGGACTCGGACGGCTATGTGCCGTTGAACGAAATCGCCGAGCGCCAGGAAATCTCCGTCAAGTACCTGGAAATCATATTGAAGGTGCTGGTGCAAAACGGTCTGCTGGAGGGCCACCGCGGCAAGGGCGGCGGATATCGGCTGACCCGTAAGCCCGAGGAGTATCCCGTAGGCGAAATATTGGAGCTGGCGGAGGGCTCCCTGTCCGCCATCGCCTGCCTCCAGCCCGGGGCGCAGCCCTGCAGGCGCAGCGTCGAATGTCGCGCGCTGCCTATGTGGCGGCGCTTTGATTCCCTGGTGCGTAACTTTTTCTATGGCATGACCCTCCGCGACCTGATGGAGGACGCGGAGCCCAAACCGACGGTTGACACGACCGCGTGACGCAGGTATACTTGAGTTTGCTTAATCTGCCTGTCAGAAAGGAGTCCGAACATGTCCAACATCTATAAGAGCGCCGATCAGCTCATCGGCCGCACGCCCCTGGTGGAGCTGTCCAACATCGAAGCGTCCCAGAAGCTGGGGGCCACGCTGCTGGCAAAGCTGGAATACTTCAACCCGGCGGGCAGCGTCAAGGACCGCGTGGCGAAGGCCATGATCGACGACGCCGAGGTCCGCGGCGCGCTGAAGCCCGGGGCCACCATCATCGAGCCCACCTCCGGCAACACCGGCATCGGTCTGGCCGCAGTGGCGGCGGCCCGGGGCTACAGGACCATCATCGTCATGCCTGAAACCATGTCCGTGGAACGCCGCCAGCTGATGCGGGCCTATGGCGCGGAGCTGGTGCTGACCGAGGGCAGCAAGGGCATGGAGGGCGCAATCGCCGAGGCGCGCAAGCTGGCCGAGGGCATCGAGGGCAGCTTCATCCCCTCCCAGTTCGACAATCCCGCCAACCCCCAGGCCCACTTCGACACCACGGGCCCGGAAATCTGGAACGACACCGACGGCAGGGTGGATATCTTTGTGGCGGGCGTCGGCACCGGCGGCACGATCACCGGCGTGGGCCGCTATCTGAAATCGAAGAACCCCGGCGTGAAGGTCGTGGCCGTGGAGCCCGCGTCCTCCCCGGTGCTGTCCACGGGCGTGTCCGGCCCCCACAAGATCCAGGGCATCGGCGCGGGTTTCGTGCCCGGCGTGCTGGACAGGCAGATCTACGACGAGGTCATCACCGTGGAAAATGAGGACGCCTTCGCCACCGGCAGGCTGATCGGCCGGCAGGAGGGCGTGCTGGTGGGCATTTCCTCCGGCGCGGCGGCCTGGGCCGCCATCCAGCTGGCCAAGCGGAGCGAAAACGCGGGCAAGCTCATCGTAGCGCTGCTGCCGGACACCGGCGACCGCTATCTGTCCACGCCGCTGTTCAGCGAATGACGCGGGCGCTTCAAGGGGAGGATACCCACATGAGCGACAAAACCGTCTACCTGGCCGGGGGCTGCTTCTGGGGCTGCCAGAAGTACTTCGACATGCTCCCCGGGGTGGTTGAAACCGAGGTCGGCTACGCCAACGGCCCCACGGCCAACCCCAGCTATGAGCAGGTCAAGGCCCACGCGGGCCACGCCGAAACGGTGCGCGTGCGCTACGATCCCGACGCGCTGCCGCTGCCCGCGCTGCTGGAGGCTTTCTTCAGGGTCATCGACCCCACCTCCGTCAACAAGCAGGGCGAGGACGAGGGCGTGCAGTATCGCACCGGCATCTATTATACTGACGAGAAGGACAGGGCCGTGGCCGCGGCCGCGCTGGACAGGCTGGCCGAGGGATACGAGGCGCCCCTGGCCGTGGAGCTGAAGCCGCTGGAGAGCTTCTACAGCGCCGAGGCGTACCATCAGAAGTACCTTGAAAAACACCCCGGCGGCTACTGCCACATCAAATTCTGACAGGATCCACGCTCCCGCGCCATGCGGGAGTTTTTTCGTGGGACGGTGTAAATGGCCGCATTTGCAGGCTGTCCTGACGCAGTAAGCAGAGATTTCAACCGTGCAATCGATTTTCTGGCAATTTCTGCGTTTTCGGGCTTTATCGGCGCTCTGCACTTTCCCGGCCATGCGGGAGCTTTTTCCCCGGGACGACCGCCGGCGCGGGAAAACCGGCCCCCTTCCCGCCCAGGCCGGCGCTCCATACCCGGTTTCCGCCGCCCGCCATTTGCAATCGTCCCCGCGATGTGCTATACTCAAGGGGTACTTTGGCCCGTCGCGGGTCATCGGAGGGATGAGCTTGATTAATTATATCACCGAATTTTTCAACGACCCCAAGGGGATGCTTGTTTTCTTCCTGCTGGCCTTCCCGGGGCGCATACTGGCGCTTTCGCTGCATGAATATGCCCATGCGTGGGTGGCCAACCGCTGCGGCGACAACACCGCGAAGCTGATGGGCCGTCTCACCGTCAATCCGGCGAAGCATCTGGATCCGCTGGGCACCATCCTCATGCTGGTGGTGGGCTTCGGCTGGGCCAAACCCGTGCCGGTCAATCCCCGCAACTACCGCAACTATCGCAGGGACGACCTGAAGGTCTCCGTCGCGGGGGTGACGATGAACCTGATCATGTTCGCCCTGAGCTTCTTGCTCATGACCGCCGTCGTCGCCCTGGCGCTGAACCGCGTGCCCACGGGCACGCTGACAAGCGCCGTGAAGGTGTTCCGCATGGAATACGCGGGTGTGGACGCCCTCATCTATCCCGCAGACAATGTCTATATCCCCGTCACGACCATGCTGCAAAACCTGCCCTACCTCCCGGCGGACTACCTGATCAAGCCGGTGTTCGGCAGCGTTCCGGGCTATCTGTACCAGATGCTGGGCTATTTTTGCATGACCAACCTGGTGCTGTGCCTGTTCAACCTGCTGCCGATTCCGCCGTTGGACGGTTATCACGTGCTGAACGACCTGGTGCTGCGCCGCCGCCAGCTGTTCGCCAACCCTCAGACGGCCCGCATCGCCAGCACCGCGCTGTTCGTGCTGGTGCTGACCGGCCTGCTGGGGCGCGCGCTGGGCTGGGTGGACACCCAGATTCTCACCGGCGCGGGCAACCTGGCCGCCGCCGCGCTGCGTGCCCTGGGCCTGATCGCATAGGCCCGCTCCTTCCCCGTCGCCTGATTTGGAGGTGCCATGTCGTACATCGTTTCACTCAAGGACTTTGACGGTCCGCTGGATCTGCTTTTGACGCTGATATCCAACGCGAAGATCGACATTCACGATATCTTTGTCAGCCAGATCACCGAGCAGTACCTGGAGACCATGCGCCTGGTGGATGAGCTGGACATGGATTCGGCCAGCGAATTTTTGCAGATGGCCGCCACGCTGCTGGAGATCAAGTCCCGGGCCATGCTGCCCAAGCCGCCCAAGCCGGAGGATCCGGACGAGCTTTCCCCTGAGGAGGCCCTGATCAAGCAGCTGGAGGAATACGCCCAATTCAAGGAGGTCTCCGCCCGGATGCACCAGCTGGAGGAGGAGGCCAGGGCGCTTCTGACCAAGCTGCCCGAGGAATACCCCCTGCCCCCGCCAAACATCGAAATCACGGGTCTGACGCTGGACAAGCTGATCAGGGCCTATCAAAAGGTGCTGCAGCGGGCCGCGCGCGCCGATCTGGAGGACCAGATGGCCAGCCGGGAGATACGCCGGGACAACTTCACCGTGGCCAACTGCATGGCCCGCATCTCACGCCGGCTGCGCCGGGGCAGCTGCACCTTCTCGGAGTTGTTCGAGGCGGACTACACCCGGCAGGAGATCGTGACCATGTTCATGGCGCTGCTGGAGCTGATCAAGCTGAACCGGCTGCACGTGCGCCAGGATTCCCCTTATGAGGAGATCACCCTTTCGGCGTAATTTGCGCCAGTTTAATGGAACCTTCTGCCCCCGCGCCGCGTCAAAGCGGTGACAGAGCGCTTCGACAAGGGAGGAATGGAACCATGCTGAAAAAGGCGCTGGCGCTGGCGCTGCTCGCGTGCCTGCTTGCGACGGGGACCGCGCTGCCCCCCGCCGCGCTGGCTTCGGAATATTACAGCGCGCGCACGCCGCTGACGGGCTCAAGCGCCGCCAAACTGAACAACATCAGCCTCGCCATCGATGCCATCGACGGCACCGTCATCCCCTACGGCGGCGATTTCTCCTTCAATGAAACCGTGGGCCCCCGGACGGCGGACCGGGGCTATCTGACCGCGCCAAACGGACGCGGCGCGATGGTCACGGGCGGCGGCGTGGCCCAGGCGGCCTCCACGCTCTATCTGGCGCTCATGGAGGTGCGCGGCGACGTGCGCATCGACCCTGTGCGCACCTACGGCAGCCGCTTTGTGGATCATTACGTAAACGAAAGCAGCCAGGCCATCGTCACCGACTACGATGCCGGTATCGACCTCAGCTTCACCAATTTCGCGGACGAGATGACCGTTGAGATGTGGGCCAACGACAGCTATGTATACTGCTCCATCACCGTGGGCAGCGACGATTTCGGCCTCGATTCCGGCACAGCCGACCCGGGCGAGGGCTGGTTTGTCGCCCCCATGCAGACCGCCGCGCCAGCCCGCCGGCTGATCGCCTCCGCCAGTCTGAGCTGCGACGGCGACGAAGCCCTGCTGAACAACGTGGAGCTGGCCGCGGACAGCGTCACCGATACCGCGCTGTACAACGGCGATATTTTCTCCTTCAATGATGTGGTCGGCCCCCGCACCGGCACCTACGGCTACGAGAGCGCGCTCAACGGGCGCGGCGTCAACGTGGTGGGCGGCGGCGTGGCCCAGGTGGCCAGCGTGCTTTGGCTGGCCATCAAGGACAGGGCAGACTTTGCCATCGTGGAAAAGAACACCTACGGGAAAAAATACAACCAGACCTACGTCTCCAACTCCGCCGACGCCATCCTCACCGATTACAAATCCGGCCGGGACTTTTCCTTTCGCTATACCGGCCCCGGCAGCGTCACCATCTATACCAGCCTGAGCGGCGGCAGACTGAGCTGCGAAATATACGCGAACTGACCGTCAATTTGAGCCTTCGACCGTTCTTCGGAACGGTTTTTTTTCTTTCCATCCCGCGCGTTACAATGATTTCAACAAAATGTAACGCTTTTTGTCTGTACTTTAGCCAGATAACATGTTAAACTGTCATTACAATCCAACAGTAACGTGGAGGGAATAATGATGAAGAAGCTGCTTGCCATGATCCTGGTTTTGATGTTCGCGCTGATCGCCTGCGCCAGCGCCGAGCAAACCGCCTTCAAAATGGGCATCGACGCGGAATACCCGCCCTATTCCTACCTGGGCGACGACGGCGCTTACACCGGCTACGACGTGGAAATGTGCCAGAAGGTCTGCGAAATTCTGGGCTGGGAGCTTGAAATCGTGCCCATCAACTGGGACACCAAGCTGATCCAGCTGGATGCCAATGAAATCGACTGCATCTGGTCCGGCTTGACCATCGATGTCATCGACCCCGAGGCCTATACCATCTCCATGGCCTACTCCGACAACTCCCAGATGATCCTGACCAAGAAGGGCAACGGCATCGAGAGTCTGGACGACGTGGCGGGCAAGACCGTGGGCGTGCAGCTGGGCACCTCCGCCGACATACTGCTCTCCGAGGGCGGCGACGCCGCGGACTTCGGCGCCAGCTTTGGCGAGCTGGTTCGCTATGAAAACTACAACATCTGCTTCACCGAGCTGATGGCGGGCGCCATCGACGCGGTGGCCATCGATATCGGCGTGGCCAACGGCAAGATCGAGGAGTACGGCGACGAGTACTTCACCGTTGAGGAGCCCTTCGCCGCCGAGAAGTACGGCATTTGCTTCCGCAAGGACGACGCCGAAATGTGCGCCCAGGTGGAGGAAGCCTTCATGCAGCTGGTGGCCGACGGCACCTATGTGGAGCTGGCCGAGAAGTACGGTCTGGACACCGCCGCGCTGTGCCTGACCGCTGAATAACGCCTCGAACCACGATAACGCAACGCAAAGGGCGCCCCGAGCGACGCCCTTTGTTTATCTTTTTTACCGTAAGGAGCCATTTCCATGACACTCACCGCCATGATCGCCAAGATGAGCGAGGGACTGGGCCGCACCTGCGCCATCTTCTTTTTGACGCTGCTGTTTTCGCTGCCGCTGGGTCTGCTGGTGGCGCTGCTGCGCATGTCCAAAAACCGACTGGTCAGCACCGTCACGCGGGCCATCATATCCTTCCTGCGTGGCACGCCGCTGATGCTGCAATTGATCGCCGTGGCCTACGGGCCGTTTTACCTGTTCGGAGCGACACTGTTGGTGAAGCAAAAGCTGCTGGCCATCATCATCGCCTTTTCGCTGAACTACGCGGCCTATTTCGCGGAAATCTACCGCGGCGGCATCGAATCCATGCCCGTGGGCCAGTATGAGGCCGCCGCCGTGCTGGGCTACAGCCGCACGCAGACCTTCATGCGCATCATACTGCCCCAGGTCGTCAAGCGCATCCTTCCCTCCGTGACCAACGAGGTCATCACCCTGGTCAAGGACACCTCCATGGCCTTTACGCTGGCCTACATGGAGATGTTCTCCATCGGCAAGCAAATCGCAACTTCCCAGTCCAGCTTCCTGCCCTTCGTCATCGCGGGCGTGTTCTACTACCTGATGAATTCGGTGGTGGCGTTCGCCATGTCCCGCTGCGAAAAATCGCTGGGCTATTATCGATAAACGCATCTGTCCGCACGAAAGGATTGTCTGTATGAATATTCTCGAAATCGAACACTGCCGAAAGCAGTTCGACGGCAACGAGGTCCTCACCGACATTTCCCTCACCGTCAGCGAGGGCCAGGTGGTGTCCATCATCGGCCCCTCCGGCTCCGGCAAATCCACGCTGCTGCGCTGCGCCACGCTGCTGGAGACCATGGACGGCGGCAGCCTGCGCTATCTGGGCAAGAGCGCGGTCCGGGACGAGGGCGGCAAATCCGTCTACGCCTCCGCCGCCGAGCTCAAGGAAATCCGCTCCTGCTTCGGCCTGGTGTTCCAGAATTTCAACCTGTTCCCCCACTATTCCGTGCTGAAAAACATCACGGAGCCCCCGATGCTGATTCAAAAGCGCGACAGGACTGAGGTGCTGGAAACCGCCCGGGACCTGTTGGAAAAGATGGGCCTGGCGGACAAGGCCGACGCCTATCCCTACCAGCTCTCCGGCGGGCAGCAGCAGCGCGTGTCCATCGCCCGGGCCCTGGCCATGAAGCCCAAGATGCTCTTCTTTGATGAGCCCACCTCCGCCCTGGACCCGGAGCTGACCGGCGAGATCCTGAAGGTCATACGCGCCCTGGCCGCGGAACACATGACCATGGTCATCGTCACCCATGAAATGGCCTTCGCCCGGGATGTGTCCGACCACGTGATCTTTATGGACGGCGGCGTGATCGTGGAGCAGGGCGATCCCCACGCCATCATCAACAACCCCTCCCACGACCGCACGATACAGTTCCTGAGCCGGTTCAACTGACGAGACAGCCATGACCACCATCGATTACATCAAGCTCGATCCCACCGAAAACACCACGCTGCTGGTGCCCGGGCCGGTGCCGCGGGGCCGCCAGGCAGCCGTCGCCGCACGGCTGCTGGCCCGCGCGGGCGGCGAACAGGTCGGCTACATCGAAAAGCCGGGCAATGCCCGCGCCGCGGCCCGGCTCCAGATGATGGGCGGGGAATTCTGCGGCAACGCGACCATGGCGTTGGGAGCGCTCCTGGCGCGGCGCGCGGGGCTTGCCGACGGCAGTGAAACATCGTACCTGCTGGAGGTTTCCGGCAGCGAAGGGCTCGTCCCCTGCCGCATACGGCGCGAGGGCGAGGTCTTTGTGGGCACGGTGAACATGCCCCTGCCCACCCATATCGGCCAATTTGAGCTGCCCGGCGGGCCCGCCGTCGCGCTCATCGAAATGCCGGGGATCGCCCACCTGGTCCTCCCCGCGGGCGACTGGCGGGACGAGGACCTGCTTAGGCGCTCCCTGCCCGAATGGCACCGCGCCATCGGTTCAGACGCCCTGGGGGCGCTGCGCTGGGACGCGGCGACGTCCTCCATCGACCCGCTGGTATATGTGCCCTCGGCGGGCACGCTGGTGCGGGAGCGCGGCTGCGGCAGCGGCAGCGCCGCCGTGGGGGCCTGGCTGGCCCTGCGCGCGGGTCACAGCCTGAGAACCGCCGTCCGCCAGCCCGGCGGCGTCATCGAGGTGGACGCGGCCGTGGAAGGCGGAGCCCTTTCCGCCCTGAGCATCACCGGCACGGTAAAGCCCGTCTGCGAGGGCAGTGCCCTCTTTGACATGTGAAGGGGGCTGTCTCAAATCGAGACAGCCCCCTTCAGTTATCAGGATGTTCCCCTCACAGCGCCCGGGAAAAGCCATGTTCCCGCGGCGCTTTGCGTCACAGCTGCTTCAGTGCGCCGCCTTCGACCCGCCAGGCCCTTCCCACCCCGGCGCCGGCCAAATCCTCGGCGTCGGTGCAGGTGATGAAGGTCTGTATGCCCTTCAGGCGGCCCACCAGCTGGCGGCGGCGTCCGGGATCCAGCTCGCTCATCACGTCGTCCAGCATCAGCATGGGCCACTCCCCCAGCTGTTCGCGCATCACGTCCAGCTCCGAAAGCCGCATGGACAGCGCCGCCGTGCGCTGCTGGCCCTGAGAGCCGAAGGCGCGCACGTCCCGGCCCTCCACCAGGATCTGTACGTCGTCCCGGTGCGCCCCCACGGAGGTGGTCATGCGCCGCACGTCCGTCTCCCGGGCGGTGAACAGCGCCTCCATATTGGCCTGCGCGTCGTCGCCCATGGTTACGCTGGGCAGGTAGCGAATCTCCAGACGCTCCCGGTCGTCGGATATGTCCCGGTGGGTCTCGGCGGCGGCGCGACTGAGCTTTTCGATGTACGCGCGCCGCTGGCGCATCAGCTCCGCGCCCGCGGTGGAGAGCTGCTCGTCCCAGGAATCCAACATGGCCATATAGGACGGCTGGACCGCAATGGTCTTGAGCGTTTCATTGCGCTGCTTGAGCGCGCGGGCATAGCGCTGCAGCGCGTAGTAATAGGCCGGCTTGATCTGCGACAGCGCCATGTCCACAAAGCGCCGGCGCTCGGCGGGGCCGTCCTTCACTGTGCGCAGGTCCTCCGGGCTGAACAGCACGCCGGTGATATGGCCCATCAGCTCGCCGGAGCGGGCAATCTCCTGCCCGGAAACCTTGATCCTGCGCCGCCCCAGCGCGGGCAGCACGATCTCCACCTCGTGGGAGCCGTCCCGGCGCATGGCGTCCACCCGCACCGACGCGAATTCCGCGCCCCAGCGAATCAACTCCCGATCCTGCCGCGTGCGGTGGGAGCGCCCCGTGCAGCACACATACAGCGCCTCCAGCACGTTGGTCTTGCCCTGGCCATTGTCCCCCAGCAGCACGTTGACCCCCTCGCAGGGCGTCAGCTCGCAGGCTTCATAGCTTCGAAAGCCCGTCAGTTGCGCGCGCGTAATCTCCACGGAATGTCCTCGCCCTTCCCCGTCGTCTCTTTCCTTCCATTATAGGCCATCCCGACGGGTTTTTCAAGGATTTCCATAGCCATTCCACGCAAATGCCGGATTGCGGAGGCGATGCCTTTGCCTTGCAAAA
>JAFUCP010000028.1 GCA_017459565.1 Clostridia bacterium
ACTGGTCGAGGCCTATCACGGCATCATCAACGAGGCGGATTTCCTGTCCGACACCACCCGCGCCAAGGCCATTGAGAAGCTGGAGGCCATTGACCGGCGCGTCCTCTATCCTGACGACTGGTCGGCATACGCCTGGGACGGCCTGGATTTTGACGCTAAAGAAGCGGGTGGGACCTACTGGGAGGCGTCCCGCAGGCTCGAGGCCTATCTGCATCGGCTGGATGTGGAAGCCTATTCCAGGCCCGTGGACAAGGCAAAGTGGACCAGTACCCCGCAGACCGTCAACTGCTTCTACAAGGAGACGGTGCAGACCTCTCTTTACCGCATCGAAGAAGATGTCCATCCCTTGTCCTATTTGCGTATCAACGGCACACTTCAGCAGTTCGATGAGTTTTTGGATTTCTACGATATAAAGCCCGGCGATGGCATGTATCTCAACCCTGAGGACCGGGTGTTGGTCTGGTAAACGATCAGCAACCGAACACACGGGGACGGCTTTCTGTGTTCCACACGGAGAACCGTCCCCGTATGCACATAAAATCTCCAATAGAAAAGCGCCGCCCGTCAGAGCGACGCAAAGATAGATAATCAGCAGCCAACATCAATCTCCGTAAACCCACACCCAGTCAGGATCCTCGGTGAGGTATTCGGTGGCTACCCAGCCGAAGTACTCCAGGGACGAACGGCCATCGGCATCTGGCTTCGTCCATTTGCTGATCAGTGTAAAGGGTATGCCGTTGTCAGCGACCTCTTCGCAGCGATACCTGGAATAGAAATGACAGCTGATCGTTGCCATGTTTCCGACTCCCTGAGTAAAACTTCTTTTGATGGCTTGATTATATCAGGAATTTAGTATAAAATTAACTACGAGATTTATCATTTTGGTATCTGTATTTTATATATTATGAGAGGTGACCTTCATGGATCTTCAAAGCATGCGCTTCTTTGTGACGACAGCGGACACAGGCAGCTTTTCCGCTGCGGCGGAAGAACTGAGCTATGCCCAGTCCAACCTCTCCAGTCGGGTAAAGCAGCTGGAAGCAGAGCTGGGGGGAACCATTGTTTTACCGTCACAGGAAGGGGGGCACCCTGACCGTCAAAGGAAGGCTGTTTTACGATTACGCGGTGAGGCTTCTGAGACTTTCAGAAGAGGCTGTTAACATGGTCAAAACATCCGAAGGTCATGGTGGCGCTGTTCCTGCTGGCGGGTTGGTTGATTTCAATGTTTATGTCGAACGGTTCACTGGTCTCCATGCTGGCGTCCATCGCCGTGCCCATGGCGGTGGAGTACGGCATCAGCCCCATTCCCATCGCCATTGCTTGCGTGATCGGTTCCAACCTGGCCATGGCGACGCCCGTGGCGACCACCACCATCACGATGGTGCAGGTGGCAGGTTATCGCTTCAAGGATTACTTCCGGCTGGGCGGATTGGTCGGCGTGATTGGCGTGATCACGGCATGGACGGCCCTCGTGTTGCTGTATAGGCTGTGAGTGTGGCTCATTACAGGCAGGACAAGTAGAAGGAGAAAGAACACGGATTATACATATCGTAGGAGGCCTTTATGGAAATCAGTGGTATCAGAATGTTGATTGGCCTATTGATCGGCATTGTACTGCTGATCCTGCTTATGCTGAAAACCAAAATCCAGGCGTTCCTTGCCTTGATTCTCTCTACGATACTGGTTGGCGTCATCGGGGGTATGCCACTGATTGCGACGGATATTGTGGACGCGGCAGGTGTGTTTAGACCAGACGTCAGCATCATCAATTCCATCACAGGCGGCTTTGGCAGTACGCTGGGAAGCATTGGCATCATCATCGGCTTCGGTGTAATGATGGGTCAGATATTCGAAGTGTCCGGTGCCGCGAAGCGCATGGCCCACACCTTCCTAAAGCTCTTCGGCAAAGGAAAGGAAGAAGCAGCGCTTGCGCTGACCGGATTCCTGGTATCTATTCCAATCTTCTGTGACTCGGGTTTCATTGTTCTGTCCCCGATTGCGAAAGCGCTGTCCCGTACAACGAAGAAATCCGTGATCGGTCTGGGCGCGGCACTGGCCGCTGGCTTGGTAATTACACACTCTTTGGTTCCCCCAACTCCCGGTCCGCTGGGCGTCTGCGGCATCTTCGGTGTAAACGTGGGCCTGTTTATCCTGTTGACGATTGTCCTGGCCCTTCCTATGGCTGCCGCGTGTATTCTCTACTCGAGGAAGTATCTGGCAAGGAAGTACTGCCGGATACCGGACGAGAAAGGCAATATTGTGGATCAGCCCTACCAAGAGCCGGATTACAACTCTGCTTTTCACATGGACATGAAAGGCACTCCAAGCACCTTCGCCGCCTTCTTGCCTCTGCTGTTGCCGATCGCGCTGATCCTGATCAATACCATCGCTTCCGCATTGAAGGCTTCTGGCGGTTTCTGGAGCATCATGCTCTTTCTCGGTCAGCCGATCGTTGCCGTGGGCCTTGGCCTGCTGGTCGCGATATTTACTCTGGGCCGTCCATTTAGCCGTGAAAACATGCTGCATGAAATGGAGAAGGGCATGGCCTCGGCTGGTATCATCATGCTTGTAACAGGCGGCGGAGGCGCGCTGGGTCGCATCATCACCGATTCGGGCCTTGGTGGCTACATTGCCAACGGCCTGACTGAAACCTCTATTCCATTAATCCTCCTGCCCCTGGTGATCGCTACGCTGATGCGCTTAGTACAAGGCTCCGGCACGGTGGCTATGACCACTGCGGCCAGCATCACTGCTCCGATCCTGATCGCCTCTGGCAGCGTGAACCCCATGCTGGGCGCAGTTGCCTGCTGCGTGGGCTCCCTGTTCTTCAGCTATTTTAACGATTCCTATTTCTGGGTTGTCAATCGGACACTGGGTGTTTCAGAAGCGAAGGAACAGCTGCGAGTTTGGTCCATAACCTCTACAATTGCCTGGGCAGTAGGCGTGATCGAGGTCTTGGTGCTGAGTATTTTTATGCGCTGATCGTGCTGAGAAAAGGGTAGAAGCTTTTGAAGTCGCCTATGGGGGAGAAGCCTGTCTACATCCCACAGCACTAAAGACATCGGCCTGATGATACTTGTAACCCCTGGTACTTGTAACCCTATGTTCAGGATGCCTGTAACCTGCGGTTACTCAGCGGAGCGAGGTTACATTGTATCAAAAAAAGCGTTTCTTTCCATAAAGCGCGGTATGCGAACATCAAGAGTTCGGATACCGCGCTTTCTTATTATCATAAAACGCAGCGTCCGAACACGATGTGTTCGGACGCTGCATTTTATGCCGCCATCGGACGCGCCATGCCAGATCGTACTGTGCGTGCATGTCAGGCGCGGGTCCCGGGATGGGCCTTCCTGAAGGCGCCGTGGAAGAACACCTTCGCGGAATCCGACAGCCGCTGGTGCCGCACGCCGGTGGCGTCAAAGCGCACCGTTGTAAAGGCCAGCTGCATGATGGGGCCGGTGCAGAAGGCGCAGATCAGCGTGCCCACCCCCACCGGGCCGCCCAGCAGCCAGCCGATCAGCGTCGCCAGGCTCAAAAGCGTGATGCTCACAAGTCCGATGGGCACGCACCGGACCCGCTTGGCCAGGCCCACCAGCAGCGTATCCCTCGGGCCGCAGCCCAGCGAGGCGATCATATAGGTGTACTGGGTATAGGCCATGATTACAAGGCCCGCCAGCATCACGGGTATCCCCGTCAGCAGCGTACCGCAGGTCGGCACCGCGTGGATCATGTTGAAGAAGTCCACGGCCTTGCCCACCACAATCGCGTCAATGAACATGGCGATGCCGATGGGCTCCTTCAGCAGAATATCGATTAACAGTATGGTGAGCGACACCGCTATGGACGCCGTGCCGTACAGGATGCCCAACGTTCTGGAAAGGCCCAGGTTCAGCACATCCCACGGCCCGGCCCCGATGCCCGCTTGGATGGTGAGGTATACGCCGAAGCCGTTGGCAAACAGGCTCGCCGCCGCCAGCAGCATGTTCAGAGCGATGGCGGTGGGCGTTCGGTTCTCGCGAAGGTTATTCTTCATGGAAACATTCCCCGGTCTGTAATGGCCTGCCGGGGCAACGGCTCCCGGCGGCGCAGACAGTATAGCACAGTCCCACGTCATTATGGCAGCACGTCACTGTTAATTTATGGCGTTTTTCCGGGCGCTCACAGAAGCAGGGAGGACTTGAACGGCGGCGCGGGAAGAAAGCGGTTCTTCAAACATTCCGACTGTCCGCCCGGCATCCTTCCCTCACCCATCCAGCCTTGCGCTGGCGTCCTTGAGCAGATCGATAATGGGCAGGTGCTGGGGACAGACGCCCTCGCACTGGCCGCAGCCCACGCAGTCCGCGGCCCGGCCGTGGCCCTGGTTGATCAGCCCGCCATAGAAGCTCTTGGGGCGGAATTCCTCATGATAGAGCTTCATGGTATTCACAGCGCGGAACACATCGGGTATGGCGATGTTCATGGGGCAGCCATCGGTGCAGTAGCGGCAGGCGGTGCAGCCAATCTGCTCCACGCTCATCATGCTGCGCCGCACCGCCTCCACCGCGGCCTTTTCGGCGTCGGAGAGGGGCTCAAAGTCCGTAAAGGTGGCCAGGTTGTCGGCCATCTGCTCCGGGCTGCTCATGCCGGAGAGAATGGTCATCACGCCGGGCAGAGAGCCCACGAACCGCAGCGCCCAGGAAGCCATGGATGCCTCGGGCTTCAGGGCTCTTAGCTTCGCCTCCAGGTCGTCCGTCAGTTTGGCCAGCGTTCCGCCCTTCACCGGCTCCATGATGACCATGGGAATGTTCCGCCCGCGCAGGATCTCATACAGCCTGCCGGAACGCACCACGGGATTTTCCCAATCGGCGTAGTTCAGCTGAATCTGCACAAACTCCACCTCCGGGTGGGCGTCCAGCACCCTTTCCAGATATTCGGGGCTGCCGTGGAAGGAGAAGCCGAAATGGCGAATCCGGCCCGCCGCCTTCTTGGCCAGGGCCCAGTTCCAGCAATCCAGCCGGTCGTAGGTATCGCCGTTGCCGCCGTCCTCCACGGAATGGAGCAGATAGAAGTCAAAATAATCCACCCCGCAGCGCTCCAGCTGCTCGTTGAACACGCGGTCCCGGTCCGCCTCGGTCTTCAGGCACCAGGCAGGCAGCTTGGTGGCCACCGTGAAGCTGTCCCGGGGGTGACGCTTCACCAGGGCCTCCTTCACCATTTTTTCGGAATTGCCGCCGTGGTAGACATAGGCCGTGTCGAAGTAGTTCATGCCCGCGGCGAGATAGGCGTCCGCCATGCGGCAGACCTGCTCCCTATCGATTCTTCCGTCGCTCTCCGGCAGCCGCATCAGCCCAAAGCCCAGCTTGGGCATGGATTTCAGATCAATGCTCATTTGTATACCTCCCCTGTCTGCTGAAGTAGAATATTGCTTCTGATATGATTATATCATAACAGCCGTTGGTTAGGCCAGTATATCTATTAAGCGGCCCGCGGCTTCTGTCGGCAAAAAACACAAATTAACATATTCAAAACGCGCGCTTTCGATTCAAGCGGGCCTTTGAAGCGCGCGTTTTTTTATCGCAGGAAATTTCTGATCATTCCATTTCGCCGGGTTTTATTGGGAAAATCGTTTTATTTTGGCCAAATCGCGTCCATTATGACAATTTTTGATGTGCAAATCCGCAAGGTATGAGAAGATTTTGCGTTACGTCGCTGTTATAATATTAATCGAGGAGCAGCGATGCTCAACATAGTTAAAGGGAGGATATGACCATGAAGAAACTGCTGTCCGTTCTGCTCATGCTGGCGCTGCTGGGAACTCTGGTTGTCCCCTTCGCCGTGGCGGAGGAGCTGGAGCCCATCACCCTGACCGTGTTCCGCGGCGATCCCGGCGATCAGCCCTCGGATGACAACAAGATTTACAAGCTGATCGAGGAAAAGTTCGGCGTCACCTTTGAGTTCGAGTTCCTGGCCGGGGACCTGGACGAGAAGCTGGGCCTGATGATCGCGGGCGAGGATTATCCCGACCTGTTCGACGGCGGCAACAGCGCCGACCTGATCATCTCCAACGGCGCGCTGATCAACCTGCTGGACTACATCAATCCCGAAGACACGCCGCGCCTGTGGGCCCACATCGAGCCCCAGAAGGCCCGCCTGATTGAGAAGGACGAGGACGGCAACGACGTGCTGTACATCATCCCCAACTACGGCCTGACCGACGGCGACCAGATCGTCAACGAGGTCAACGGCCCCGCCTTCTTCATCCAGAAGCAGGTTCTGGCCTGGGCCGGCTATCCTGAGATTCACACCCTGAACGAGTACTTCGACCTGATCGAGAAGTTCCTGGACGAGAACCCCACCAATGCCGACGGTACTCCCTACACCGGCTTTGACATTCTGTGCGAAGACTGGCGTCACTTCTGCCTGATCAACCCCGTTCAGCACCTGATGGGCCGCCCCAACGACGGCGAGGTTCTGATCGACGTCTCCACCGACGACTATCACACCGAGACCTTCATCGACAAGCCCTATGCCAAGGCCTACTACAAGAAGCTGAACGAGGAGTTCCACAAGGGCCTGATCAGCAAGGACACCTTCGTGATGAACTATGACCAGTACATCGCCCAGCTGTCCAGCGGCACCGTGCTGGGCATGTTCGACCAGACCTGGGACTTCGGCAACGCCACCGCCGCGCTGAAGGACGCCAAGATGGACGAGAACACCTATGTGGCTCTGGGCCTGGTGTACGATCCCGAGTATGTGGACGGCCGGGAAATCGAGGAGCATTACGTGAACGGCTCCCTGCCGAACGTGCGCCGCGGCTTCGGCATCTCCGTGAACTGCAAGTGCCCCGAGCGCATCGTGGCCATGTGGGAAGAGATGCTGTCTGAAGAATGGCAGCTGATCTTCAACTGGGGCATCGAGGGCGAGGACTACTACGTGGAGGACGGCCGCCTGCTGATGACCGAGGAGCAGTACAACCAGCGCAACGACAACACCTGGAAGCTGGCCAACCGCGCTCTGGCCTTCTGGGAGAGTTCTCCCAAGAAGCAGGGCTGGATCATGGACGGCGAGTATGCCGGCAACGCCTGGGATCCCGCCAACCAGCCTGAGATCGTTCTGGGTCTGATGAACGACTATGACAAGGAATTCCTGGGCCACTACGGCTACAGCAAGTTCGCGGACTTCGTGAACCCGCCCATCGAGCTGGCGCCCTACGGCGAAGCCTGGCAGATCGACTACACCCCCGTGGATGTTGAGCATCAGGACTTCCTGGACATCCAGGACAAGGACCTGCCCGAGCTGATCATGTGCGATCCCGAGGAGTTCGACGCCAAGTGGGATGCCTTCGTCGAGGAAATCACCCCCTCCGCTACCGCTTTCGGCGATTACATGCAGAAAGCCGTGCTGGCCGAGGTTGCGAAGGTTCTCGGCTGATAGCCAGATGGCTCAAGGGGAGAGAAAAATCTTCTCTCCCCTTGCCTTTTCAAACGCCGGTTCCGCCTGGTTCGGGAGCCGGCGTTTGAAAGGGCAAATCCGAAAAAATACCGCGAGGGGTGTATGGCATGACTGATTATGTGGGCGTTTCCGGCAGGAAGATCCGTTCGCGCAAGCAGGGCTTCTTCCGCAGGCTGGGCCGGCAATGGCAGCTGGCCCTGATGTCCGTGCCGATTCTTCTGTATGTGCTGCTTTTCAACTACGCGCCCATGTGGGGCTGGGTCACCGCCTTCCAGGATTACAAGCCCAAGAAGGGGATGCTGGGCAGCGCGTGGATCGGGCTGGACAACTTCAAGTGGCTGTTCGGCCGAGCCGACTTCATCAACAGCATCCGCAACACGCTGGCAATGAGCGTGATCAACCTGGTGTTCGGCACGGTTTCCGCCATTGTGCTGGCGGTGCTGCTCAACGAGGTGCGACAGCGGGCCTTCAAGCGCACGGTTCAGACCGTCACCTATCTGCCCCACTTCCTGTCCATGGTCATCGTCGTGGGCATGGCGCAGAACATCTTCGCCAGCAACGGCGCCATCAACCAGCTGCTGCTGTCCGTCGGCGCGGTGAAGGAGCCCGTCTTCTTCCTGGGCGAGGGCCGCTATTTCTGGTGGCTGGTGGGCGTGATCAACGTGTGGAAGGAAGTCGGCTGGAACACCATCATCTACATCTCCGCCATGACCGCCATCGACCCGGCGCTGTATGAGGCCGCCGCCATCGACGGCGCGGGCCGCTTCCAGAAGATCCTGCACGTCACGCTGCCGGGCATCAAGTCCACTTTCATCATCCTGCTGATCATGAACATCGGCCATCTGATGGAGGCCGGCTTTGAGATCCAGTACCTGCTGGGCGCGGATGTCGTCATGGACTGGGCGCAGACCATCGATATCTTCGTGCTGAAGTACGGCATTTCCAAGCAGCAGTACGGCGTCGCCACCGCTGCGGGCATGTTCAAGAGCATCGTCGCCATCATCCTGCTGGTCGCGGCCAACTTTGTGGCCAAGAGGATGGATGAAAACACGCTGCTGTAGAAGGGAGGAAGCGACATGACAGGCGCGAATTACAACAGCAAACGGGTGGGACGGCGTCAGGACGTGGTATTCCCCACCGTCAACGCCATACTGCTCATCCTGCTGATGTTCATCACCCTCTATCCCGTGCTGAACACCCTGGCTTACTCCTTTAACGACGGCACCGACGCCCTGCGCGGCAACATCGGCCTCATTCCCCGGGTGTGGAGCATCAAGAGCTACGAATCCATATTGCAGGACAAGGCCGTCTACCAGGCCGCGTGGATCTCCGCCTCCAAGACGGTCATCATCACCCTGCTGAACCTGTTCTGGACCAGTATGCTGGCCTACACCCTGTCCCGCAGGGAATACGTGCTGCGCCGGTTCATCACCACCGTGATGGTGCTGACCATGTATGTCAACGCGGGCCTGATCCCCAACTACCTGCTCATCTCCAAGACGCTGGGCCTCTCCAAGAGCTACTGGGTGTACATCGTGCCCACGATGTTCAGCTGCTTCAACATGATCGTGCTGCGCACCTATATCTCCAGCCTGCCCGAGGCTCTGGTGGAATCCGCCCGCATCGACGGCGCGGGGGACATCCGCATCTTCTGGCAGATCATCTTCCCCCTGTGCAAGCCGGTTCTGGCCACAGTGGCCCTGTTCGTGGCCGTGGGCAGCTGGAACAGCTGGTTCGACACCCACCTGTACTGCGGCGGCCAGAAGGAGCTGCACAGCCTGCAATACCTGCTGAAGATGAAGCTGGCCACCACCCAGGCCAGCGCCAACGCCGCCAAGACCTCGGCAGACGCTCTGAAAAGCACCACCCAGACCACGCCCGTCACCATCCGCTGCGCCATCACCGTCATCTCCACGGTGCCGATCCTGGTGGTGTACCCGTTCCTGCAGCGCTACTTCGTGACCGGCATGGTGCTGGGCAGCGTGAAGGGATAAACCGATTCTATAAAAGCGACAGCCGTTCGGTTCTCCGACGGCTGCCGTTCATTTTTGGGGCTTCATACGCCTCTGCGCTTCATCCGGCGATTTGTCTTGCTCCGGCTGCGTCAAGCCCCACCCAGCGCGCTTCAGGCAAAGGATTTCATGGCCTCGAGGGTATCCTCCAGCAGCCTGTCCAGCTCCCAGCCCAGCTTTTCCGCGCCGCGGATGATCACGTCCCGGCTACAGCCCGCGGCAAACTTCTTGTCCTTGAACTTCTTTTTCAGGCTCTTGAGTTCCATGTCGGCGCAGCTCTTCGAGGGCCGCATCAGCGCCGCCGCGCCGATCAGCCCCGTCAGCTCGTCGGCGGCGAACAGCACCTTCTCCATCTCATGTTCCGGCTCCGGCAGGCTGTCGCCGCACACGCTCCAGCCGTGGCAGGCCGTGGCGCGGATCAGGCGCTCCTCCAGCCCCAGTTCGCCCATGATCTGCTGCTCCCGGACGCAATGCTGATCGGGGTACATCTCAAAGTCCAGGTCGTGGAGGATGCCCACCACCTCCCAGAAGTCGGCCTCGTCGCTATAGCCCAGCCTTTCGGCGTACCAGCGCATCACGCGGCCCACGGTGACGCCGTGTTCGATGTGAAAGGGCTCCTTGTTGTACTGCTTCAGCAGCGCAAGCGCTTCGTCTCGGTTCATGTCGCATCTCTCCTTTGTATTATCGTTCAAAGATCACCGTTTTGTCCCCCTCGGGCCAGACCTGCACGCTCTGAACGTACCGCCCCGCGCCGCCCAGGTTCAGATACCACATCACGCGGCGGGCGACGTACACATACAGCTCGTTCAGCGTCACCGCGCCGTCGAAGTCCGCGTCGGCGCGCATGGCGGCCCGGGCGGAGCGCTCCAGGCTCCAGCCACCGGCCTCGCACAGCGCCCTGGCGAACACCGTGGCCATGCCGGACTCCGCGGCGCTGTCGCTGAAGCTGATGCGGTAGCTCTCCTGCTCCAGCGCGGCGCTGGCCAGCACCTTGAACCGGCTGCCCGCCAGCATGGCCGGGCCCACCGCGCCGCCGAACACGGCGTCGATGCCCTTGAGCAAATCCTCGGTTTCGCTGGCCCGGGCCAGGACGCCGCCGCTGCCGCAGCAGTCGATCACCGCGAAAACCTCGCCCTTCACGGCTTCCAGCGCCCGGGCCAGCTCCGCCGCGGACATGACGGAGCCGTCGTACATTCTGAAATACGTCATGCCCCCGGTATAGCTGCCGTGGCAGGTGATGTAAAACAGCGAGGCGTCCCGCTCCCCGGCGCCGGCAAAGGTCTTGCCGATGGCGGAAAGCACCCCGTCGCGGGAGGCGTCCAGCAGCGTGTCCACCCGCACCCGGGCCCCCGAAAAGGACATCCCCTCCAGCATACTGCGCAACCCGGCCACCGAGTTGACGGAGCCCGTGCGCACCGAGCCCGCCGTGGAGGCGTAGTTCTGCTCCCCCACCAGCAGCGCCCGCCAGCGCCGGGGGGCAGGCGAGACATGCACCGTCAGCACGTCCTCAAGGGCGCCGTCCAGGGAGCGCACCGTCACCTCGGCGGTTCCCTCCCCCACGGCCAGCAGCACGCCCCGGCGGTCGATCTCGACGATGCCCTCCGGCGCGGCCTCGTAGCGCAGCCGCGGGTCGCTGGCGTTCGCGGGCAGCACATCGCACTCGATGGCCGCGTCGTCCCCCACGTTCAGCGCCATCCGCCGGGACAGCAGGCTGACGGAGGCCACCGGCACATAGCTGACCTCCACCCGGCAGCTGCCCCGCGCGCCGCCCGCGGCATAGGCTGTGATCACAGCCTCCCCGCCGCCACAGCCCACCACCAGCCCGTTTGCATCCACCCGGGCCACGGCCGGATCGGAGCTTTCCCAGTGGATGGGAGCATCCGCGCCCAGGGGCATACAGCGCGCCGACAGCTGGCAGGCGGAGCGCCCGGACAGCGACACCGCCTCCGGCTGCAGCGACACCGCCTCCGCCGGGACGCCGCCCCGGGCCAGGCGCAGCTCATAGAGGCCCGTCGCGCCCGCCGCGGCGGTCACCCGGAAGCGGTAGCGCGCGCCCGCCCGGGGCACAAAGTCCATCAGGCACGCGCCGCCATCCGTGGGCACCGCCTCCGCCAGCAGCCGGCCACCGTCGTCAAACAGCTGCGCTTTGAGCCGCAGGCCCGCCTCCGAGGGCACGCCCACCAGCGTCACCGGGGCATCGGAATCCGCGTCCACGGCGTACCAGTGGGCGTCGCCCGGCCGGACAAACGCC
>JAFUCP010000182.1 GCA_017459565.1 Clostridia bacterium
CGCCTCCACGGCCGCCGCCTCGGGCGCGGGGGTGGGCGACCAGTTCAGGCTGGCGTTGGGGTCGATGTTCTCCAAAAAGTCGTTCTTCGCCACGTCCTGGCCCACGGCGGTGTAGTACAGCCCGAATTTGGCGTTGTCATACTTGCCGCCCTCCCGGACGGAGAAGTACCGGGTCTGGCTGGCGTGTTCCTTCATGCCGATCCGGGCCACCTCCAGCGGCGAATAGCCGTACAGCTCGTCCAGCTTGGTGGTCCAGTCCATGTGGATCTGGTTTTCCTTGTACAGATGGTGGTACAGCTTTTTCACCTGCCACGCGCCGTACTTCGCCAGGGAATCGGGGTACTGGGTCTCGTCGGCGGCGGCCTCGATGGCGTACATCATGGCCCGGGCGGTGATTTTGTGCTGGTTGTGGCCGTATTCGCCGTCCAGGTCCTGGGTGACGATCACCTCCGGCTTGAAGCGGCGGATGCGCTCCACCAGCACGGAGAGGATATTGTCCTTGCCGCCCCACAGCTCCAGCCCCTTGTTGATGGAGCCGACCTTCTCGTCGGGCAGGTTGATGAATTCCGGGTAATTTGTCACGCCCATCTTCCACAGCGCGTTCAGCGCCTCGTTGCGGCGGTGGCGGTTGCAGTTGGCCATGTAGACCACCACGGTGGGCTTTTTCAGCGCCGTGGCGTAATAGGGAATCGTGCCGCCCAGGTAGATCAGCTCGTCGTCCTGGTGGGTGGACACCACCATCAGGTCCGCCTTTTCCACCGGCGGCTGCCATATCTGCACCTCGCGGGGCAGCTCCCCGGCGGCGTACACCCGAAGGTTGCTCACGGCCTGCCCCTGATCCGTCATCTTCAGTTGGACGTAGGCCGTCTGGGGCAGAAGGTCGTATACCGTGTAGATATTGGGAAAGCTGACGCTCTGGTCCCGCTGCCGGAGCAGGTTCATGCCGCTGTCGTACTCCAAAAGCTCATAGCCCGTGGGATCGTACAGCCATTCCACCCGCAGCCACCCGGCCTGGACGCCCTCGGGCAGCCCCACGGCCACGTAGGCATCCGCCGCGTCATAGGACCAGGCCGTGTTCAGCGAGCTGTCATACAGCTTCTCCTTGCTGCCCTCGGAAACCTTGAAGCTGCAATTGCGCGTGATGTCCGCGGCCTCCGCCGCCTGCTCCGCCCCGGCGGGAACCCACGCCGCCGCCAGCAGGCACAGGCACAGCATGGCCGCCAGCCGTCTCATCCGTCCGTTCATTCTTCCGCCTCCAGTAATTCCAGCACCACGGCATTCTGCACCTCCATGCCCCGCAGGGTCAGGCGCAAAAAGCCGTCCCGTATTTCAATCAGTCCGCCCTCGCGCAGCCGCGCCAGCGCCCTCTGCCGGCCCGCCCCGAAGGGCGCGCCGAAGGCCCTGCGCCACGCCGCAAGATCCAGCCCCCGCGCCGTGCGGGTGGAGAGCATCAGCGTCTCCTCCATGCCGTCCTCAAGCGTCAGCGCCTCCTCGTCCAGCCGGCGGACGCCCGACAGATACGCGTCCAGCCCGTCGGGGTTTCGGAACCGTCGCCCGCCCAGCAGCGAGTGGGCCGCGCAGCCCAGCCCCAGATACGCCCCCCGGCTCCAGTAGACCAGGTTGTGGCGGCAGGCGAAGCCGCGCCTGGCGTAATTTGAAATCTCATAGCGCGCAAGCCCCGCCGCGGCCAGGCGGCGCACGGCCTCGCGCTGCATGGCGTTCACGGCCCCGTCCTCCGGCAGCACGGCCTCCCCCGCCGCCACGCGCCGCGCCATGGGCGTGCCCTCCTCCACGATCAGGCTGTAGGCCGATATGTGGGGCACATCCAGCGCCGTCGCGGCGTCCAGGGTGCTTTGCCACTGCCGCATCGTCTGCCCCGGCAGGGCGTACATCAGATCCAGGTTGATGTTTTCAAGGCCCGCGTCCCGGGCCATGTCCACGGCCCGGGAAATCTGCGCCGCGGTGTGGACGCGCCCCAGGGCCTTCAACAAGCCGTCGTCGAAGCTCTGCGCCCCCAGCGACAGCCGGTTCACCCCCGCCGCGCACAGGGCCGCCAGCTTTTCGGGCGTCAGCGTGCCGGGGTTTGCCTCCAGGGTGATCTCCGCGTCCCGGGCCACGGGCAGCGCCGAGCGCGCCCGCGAGAGCGTTTCGACGATGTAGCCCGCGTCCACCAGCGTGGGCGTGCCGCCGCCGAAGAACACCGTGGCGGCCTCATAGCCGCGAAGCGCCGCCTTCCAGCCGTCCAGCTCCGCCCACAGCGCCTCAAAGTACCGCGCCCAGTCCCCCTCCCGGCCCGGATACGACGCGAAATCGCAGTACGCGCACTTCGACGCGCAGAAGGGAACGTGGAAATAGAGGGATAGCGTCTGCATCAGTCCATCTTCAAAACCGCCATGAACGCCTCGGAGGGCACGCTCACGCTGCCCACCTGGCGCATACGCTTTTTGCCCTCCTTCTGCTTTTCCAGCAGCTTCTTCTTGCGGGAGATATCGCCGCCGTAGCACTTGGCCAGCACGTCCTTGCGCAGGGCCTTGACGGTTTCCCGGGCGATGACCTTGCCCCCGATGGCGGCCTGGATGGGAATTTCAAACAGCTGCCGGGGAATGGCCTCCTTCAGCTTTTCGGCGATGGAGCGCCCCCGGGGATAAGCCCTCTCGCGGTGGACGATGATGGAGAGGGCGTCGCACTGCTCTCCGTTGAGCAGCATGTCCAGCTTGACCAGGTCGCTCTGCTGATAGCCCTTGAGTTCATAGTCAAAGGAGGCGTAGCCCCGCGTGCGGCTCTTCAGCTGGTCGAAGAAATCGTAAATGACCTCGTTCAGGGGCAGATCGTACTTGAGCAGCACGCGCCCGCCCTCGATGTAATTCATGTCCCGGAACACGCCGCGCTTGTCCTGGCACAGCTCCATGATCGCGCCCACGTACTCCTGGGGGGTGATCACCTGGGCGTCCACCATGGGCTCCTCCATCCAATCGATCTCCTGGACGGGGGGCAGGTTGGTGGGGTTGTCGATCATCACCGTCTCGCCGTCGGTCCTGACCACCTTGTAGACCACGCTGGGCGCGGTGGTGACCAGGTCCAGGTCAAATTCCCGCTCCAGGCGCTGCTGGATGATCTCCATGTGCAAAAGCCCCAGGAAGCCGCAGCGGAAGCCGTAGCCCAGGGCCACGGAGGTCTCCGGCTCATAGGACAGCGCCGCGTCGTTCAGGCGCAGCTTTTCCAGCGCGTCCCTGAGCGTCTCGTAATCCGCGCCGTCGGCGGGATAGATGCCGCAGTACACCATGGGCAATACCGGCTTGTAGCCCGGCAGGGGCGCGGCGGCGGGGTTGGCGGCCAGGGTGATGGTATCGCCCACGTGGATATCGGCGATATCCTTGATGGAGGCGGCGATATAGCCCACCTCCCCGGCGTTCAGGCTCTCCCTGGGGCTGTAGCCCAGGGGCAGATAGGCCCCCACCTCGGTCACGTCAAATTCGCATTTGCCCGCCATCATGCGGATGCGGTCGCCCACTTTCACGCTGCCGGCCTTCACCCGCACCGATGAGATCGCGCCGCGGTAGTTGTCGTAATAGGAATCAAAGATCAGGGCCTGAAGCGGCGCGTCGGGGTCGTCCCGGGGCGCGGGCACGTTTTGAACGATGTCCTCCAGCACGTCCTCGATGCCGATGCCCTGCTTGGCCGATACCAGCGGGCAGCCCTCGCAGTCCAGGCCGATCTCGTCCTCGATCTCCCCCTTCACCACCTCCGGCTGGGCGCTGGGCAGGTCGATCTTGTTGATCACGGGCAGGATCTCCAGGTCGTGGTCCAGGGCCATGTACACGTTGGCCAGGGTCTGGGCCTCGATGCCCTGGCTGGCGTCCACCACCAGCACCGCGCCCTCGCAGGCCGCCAGCGCCCGGGACACCTCATAGGTGAAGTCCACATGGCCGGGCGTGTCGATCAGGTTCAGCTCATATTCCACGCCGTCTCGGGCGGTGTAGGGCATCCGCACAGCCTTGGATTTGATGGTGATGCCCCGCTCCCGCTCCAGCTCCATGGAATCCAGCACCTGGTCGGTCATGTCCCGCTGCTTCATCACGCCCGTGCGCTCCAGGATGCGGTCCGCCAGGGTGGACTTGCCGTGGTCGATGTGGGCGATGATGCAAAAATTGCGGATACGGCTCTGGTCATAATTCAAGGCGCAGCCCTCCGTCGCATGTTTATTCATTCTATATAATAGAACATTCTTGTTAAGGAATCAAGGGCGTGCCCATTTTCCCCCGCGACAGGAATCCGTTGCTTTTTTATGGCTTATGTGTTAATATATAGGCAATGTTTATATTCCAGAGGTGAACACCATGGAGCGCAACAGCCGCTACTGCCCCCACTGTCTGAGCCCGCTGGACGCC
>JAFUCP010000183.1 GCA_017459565.1 Clostridia bacterium
ACAAGCTGGCGCAGAGCTTTGGCGGGGCGGGGGACTGCGTCGCCTGCGGCCAGTGTGAGCAGATCTGTCCCCAGCATTTGCCGATCATCGAAAAGCTGAAGCTGGTCTCGGAACACTTTGACCATTGAAAATGAATAAGAAACGCCCGGGGCGCTTGCCGTCCCGGGCGTTTTAACGCAACGCCTATTCTCCCTGCCTGCGGGGCTGGGGATAGAGCTGCTCCTCGGCCTTGAATACATAGCCGCAATCGCAGACGGTGTCCTCGATGATGCGGCCGCGGCGGGTGAACACCTCCACGGTTTCGCCGCACTCTGGGCAGGTCCGTTCCTCCAGAATCGGCGTCTTGTGCTTGGCTTCGCAGCCGTCCATAATCGCCATTACGGGTGAACCTCCTTCAATCTGAAATCATTAGCCCGCGGTGGGCGCTTCCTCGATCATTTCGCCTTCAATGGAGCCCTCCGGAAGCGCCTGGGCCGTTTCGCCCGCGGGCAGCGCCGCAGGGGCGTCGCCGAAGATCAGCTTCGGCTTTTCCCCGTCCAGCACGGCTTCGCGGGTGATGACGCACTTGCGCACGTTTTCGATGCTGGGAAGCTCATACATGGTGTCCATCATCACGCCTTCGATGATGGCCCGCAGGCCGCGCGCGCCGCTCTTGCGGCCAAGCGCCTGCTCCGCGATGGCGTCGAGGGCATCCGACGTGAATTCCAGCTCCACGTCGTCAAAGGACAACAGCTTCGCGTACTGGCGCACGAGGGCGTTCTTGGGCTCGGTCAGAATCTTGACCAGCGCCTCCTTGTCCAGGCTGTTCAGCGTCACCAGCACGGGCAGTCTGCCGATGAATTCGGGGATCAGGCCGAATTTCAGCAAATCCTCCGGCCGCACCTGGGACATGATTTCCACGTCGGTCTGGTCGTTTTTGCTCTTCACATCGGCGCCGAAGCCCATCACCTTTTTGCCAATGCGGCTTTCCACGATCTTTTCGATGCCGTCGAATGCGCCGCCGCAGATGAAAAGTATGTTGCTGGTGTCGATCTGTATGAACTCCTGGAGGGGGTGCTTGCGCCCGCCCTGCGGGGGCACGGAAGCGATGGTGCCCTCGAGGATCTTGAGCAGCGCCTGCTGCACGCCCTCGCCGCTCACATCGCGGGTGATGGAGGGGTTTTCACTCTTGCGGGCGATCTTGTCAATCTCGTCGATGTAGATGATGCCGCGCTGGGCCAGCTCCACGTCGAAATCTGCGTTCTGGATCAGCCGCAGCAGTATGTTTTCCACATCCTCGCCCACATAGCCGGCCTCGGTCAGGCTGGTGGCGTCGCCGATGGCGAAGGGCACGTTCAGGATCTTGGCCAGAGTCTGGGCCAGGTAGGTCTTGCCGCAGCCCGTGGGCCCGAGCATGACGATGTTGGACTTTTGAAGCTCCACGTCGCTCTTCTTGCCCGACATGCAGCGGATGCGCTTGTAGTGGTTGTAGACGGCCACGGACAGCGCCTTCTTGGCCTGCTCCTGTCCCACCACGTACTGGTCGAGGATCTCCTTGATCTCCTGGGGCTTCTTGATATCCGGCTCGCCGGCGCTGACGATGGCGTCCACGTCGTCCGAAACGATTTCGTTGCACAGCAGCACACATTCGTTGCAGATGAAGGTATTGTTGGGGCCGGAGATCATCCGGCGCACGTGGTCCTGCGTCTTGCCGCAGAACGAGCAGCGCACCTGCTTTTTGAAGCTGTCCTTGTTGTTTGCCATACGCTTATCTCCTCGGAACGATGATTTCGTCGATCAGACCGTAGTCCTTCGCCTGTTCGGCGGTCATGTAGTAGTCGCGTTCGGTGTCCCTCTGCACGGTTTTGAGGGGCTTGCCGGTGTTTTTGGCCAGCAATTCGTTCATCGTCTTTTTGATGCGCTGGATCTGGTCGGCCTGGATCTTGATATCCGTGGCCTGGCCCCTGGCGCCGCCGAGGGGCTGATGGATCATGATTTCGGCGTGGGGCAGGGCCTTGCGCTTGCCCTTCGCGCCCGCGGCCAGCAAAAACGCGCCCATGGAGGCCGCCAGACCCACGCAGAGCGTGGAGACCTCGCACTTCAGATACTGCATGGTATCGTAGATGGCCATGCCCGCGGAAACGGAGCCGCCGGGGCTGTTGATGTAGAGCATGATATCGGCGTCCGGGTCCTCCATTTCCAGAAAGAGCATCTGCGCGACGACGGAGTTGGCCACGTCGTCATCGATCTCGCCGCCCAGGAAGATGATGCGGTCCTTCAGCAGGCGGGAATAGATATCATAGGATCGCTCGCCGCGATTGGTTTGTTCAACGACATAGGGCACCAGGTTCATGGGCGCACCTCCTGTTATGTGTCATTTTGCCTGCGCGCCGCCGGGGGCGGGGCAGTGGACAATCGTCTTAATTAGTATGTAGCCGCTTGGCGGGTTTATACCGCCGCATGAGATGAAGAAACCCCGCAGTCGGACACATGGTGCCGCCCCGCGAGGTTCCGTGACCGGGTTATTCCGCGTTCGCTTTCAAGAACTCGATGGTCTTGCGGGTTGCGGCGGCCTCGGCAAAGTAAGCCTTGTCGGAGTCGGAAAGCATCTGCTTGAACTCGTCCAGGGTCTTCTTGTTCTGCTGGGCGTAGCGGTCCATCTCCGCATCGGTCTCCTCCTCGGTGGCGGTGATGTTTTCGGCCTTCTTGACGGCCTCGATCACCAGCTGGCCCAACACCTGCTCCCGGGCGCTGTCGCGGTACATGTCGCGCACCTGCTCCCGGGTCTGGCCGGTATACTTGAAGTAGTCGTCCAGCTTCATGCCCTGGTACATCATGCGCATTTCCATGTCGCGCAGCATACTGTCGATCTGCTCCTCGATCATGGCGTCGGGAATGTCCACCTTGGCGTTCTCGCACACCTTTTCAATGACCTCGTTTTCAAAGGCGCTCTCGGCGCGCTTGTCCGCGGCCTTTTCCAGGGTGTCACGCACCTCGGCCTTGTACTCTGCCACGGTGTTGGCGGTCTCGGAGACCTCGGTCACGAAGTCGTCGTCCAGCGCGGGCGTTTCCTTTTCACGGATGCCGTTGACCTTCACCTTGAACACCACGGGCTTGCCCGCCAGCTCCTCGGCGTGATACTGCTCGGGGAAGGTGACGTTTACGTCCAGCTCGTCGCCCACCTTGGCGCCCACCAGCTGATCCTCGAAGCCGGGGATGAAGCTGCCGGAGCCCAGGATGAGATCGTGGTTCTGGGCGGTGCCGCCGTCAAACTGCTCGTCGCCGTTGAAGCCGGCGTAGTCGATGTTCACCTGGTCGTCCAGCTTCGCGGGGCGATCCTCGACATCCACCCAGCGGGAGGAGCGGTCGCGGGCGCGCTCGATTTCGGCGTTCACGTCGTCGTCGGTGACCTCGTCCACGGTCTTTACCAGGCCCAGGTTCTTGTATTCGCCCAGTTCCACGTCGGGGCGCACGAACACCTCGACAGTGAATTTCAGCTCCTTGCCGCGGCCGATCTGCTCCACGTCGATCTCCGGGCGGTCCACGACCTGCACGTCATGCTCCTTGAGCGCCTCCTGGTAGATTTCCGGGAAGATGGCGTCCAGCGCGTCCTCATAAAACACGGCTTCGCCGTAGTGATTCTCAATCACCTTCATCGGGGCCTTGCCCTTGCGGAAGCCGGGGATGCTGATGCGGCCCTTGAGCTTGTTGTATGCCTTTTTCAGGCCCTCGTCAAACTTCTCGGGTTCGACGACGAAGCCGAGCTTCACCTTGTTGGAAGAAAGCTTTTCAAAAGTGGTGGTCATGGGAAAACCTCCTGATTCATGGTATACACAATTATCCATAATGCAAAGGAAAGTGTACCACAGCGCGGCGGCTTTTGCAACATGGATAGGTAAAATCCACTTTAGAAAATGGGGAAAGGGACGTGTGCGCCGGGCGGGGCGTTGACACGGCGCGGCGACGCTTTTATAATATCAGTGTGCGCAGAATTCGCCTGAATATATGAAAACGGGCGGACGGACGATTCGGAAGAAAGGGAGAAGAAGAATATGAAAAGATGGATACAAAGGCTGGCGGCGCTGGCGGCGCTGATGCTCGCGCTGGGATGCGCGGCCGTGGCGGAGGGCGCGGACAACCCCTGGGGATTGCCGGCGGACTGGCTCGACAGCTGGCTTGGCAGCGCCTCAAGCTGGAACGACGGCGTCTCCGTGCGCTTCAACAGCGATGGCACGCTGGACTATTCCGCCTATGAGGCCAGCGGCGTGGGCAACGCCTACGCCGTGTACCGCGTGACGATCTCAGAGCGCGTGTACGTCAGCCCCCACGGCCTGCTGGCACGGGTCGCGGACTATGAGATGATTGAATCCGGCTTTTATGGCGACATGGACGAAACCTGGGTCAGCTGCCGCTACAAGAGCGGGGACGCCCTCTCCATATTGCTGCCCGGCGCGGGGGAGGAGGAGCGCCTGGGCCCGGTCATTCTGCCCTGGGATGAGGGGTATGCATACAGCGACGGAAGCGAATATGTGGAAACGCGCGATCCCGCCGATTATCTCTGCGTGGGCGTGCTGAACCCCGACAATACCGTGGATGACTATACGGCCTATGAAGAGCCCGAGGTTGCGTATTGACGGGGGAATATCCTGTTAAATATTCAGAATGACCGCGCGGGAGGGCGTTTGCGCCCTTGACAGAGCGGCGGAGACTTGTTATAATACATTCTGGCTTTGGAAAGCTCTGTGCCACAGACAGCGAGTGCTTTTACGCATAAGACTACGGTCGCTCGCCGAGGCGCAACGGTTGGATACACACAGCCCTTGCGTCTTGCGCAAGGGTTTTTTAATAGCCGTCAATCCCGGACGGAATGTGAGGTGTGAGAGTATGTCCAAGAATTTAGAGATCAAGAAGGGCGTCGTGGCCGATATCAAAGAGAAGTTTGAAAAGGCCCAGACCGCCGTTCTGGTGGATTACCGCGGCCTGAACGTCGCGGAAGACACCGAGCTTCGCAACCAGCTGCGCAAGGCGGGTGTTGAATATGTGGTTCTGAAGAACACCATGATCAACCTGGCCATCAAGGAAATGAACCTTGATGAGATGAAGTCCCATCTGGAGGGCCCCACCGCCGTTGCCTTTGGCTACGAAGACGCCATCGCCCCCGCGAAGGTGTTGACCGACTTCATCAAAGCGAAGAAGAAGATGAACATCAAGTGCGGCGTTTGCGACGGCGCTTATCTCGACGAGGCGGGCGTTCAGGCGCTGGCCAATACCCCGAGCCGCGAGGTTCTCATCGCGAAGATCATGGGCAGCATGATGAGTTCTGTGTCCAAGTTCGTATACGCGCTGGAAGCCATCCGCAAGAAGCAGGCCGGCGAGGAATAATCGCCGCCTGACAGACCTACGAGAAATAATAATTTGGAGGATATAATCATGGCTAACAATGCTGAAATCATCTCCGCGATCGAGAGCATGACGATCCTGGAGCTGGCCGATCTGGTCAAGGAAATGGAAGAGAAGTTTGGCGTGTCTGCCGCGGCTCCCGTGGTCGTGGGCGGCGCTGTGGCCGGCGGCGAGGCCGCTGCGGCTGAGGAAGAGAAGACCGAGTTCGACGTGATCCTGAAGGCCGCCGGCGCCAAGAAGCTGAACGTCATCAAGATCGTCCGCGAAGTCAAGCCCGGCCTGGGCCTGAAGGAAGCCAAGGATCTGGTTGACAACGCGCCCTCCACGCTGGCTGAGGCCATCACCAAGGAAGCGGCTGAGGAACTGAAGAAGAAGTTCGAAGAAGCCGGCGCCGAGATCGAGATCAAGTAATCCGGGCGCGCTCCCCAAAGACCATGCGCAACGGCGCATGGTCTTTTTGAGGGGCGGTGGATAATGTAAAATTTCCACAATAACGCCATTTTCCCTTGCATTTGACGATGAGCTATTCTATAATGTATCAGTCTGCCCCGGATGTGGGCTGCTGTTGTTGATGGCAAAATTGCCAAAGGCAAGCCGGCGGCCGCCATGACTGCGCGGGCGCCGAAAAAACACATGGGGAGGTGTCAAGCATGGCATCGGATAAGCGAATCAAGGTTACGCTGGCGTGCAGCGAGTGCAAGCAGCGCAATTACAATACCATGAAGAACAAGAAGAACGATCCCGATCGTCTTGAGATGAACAAGTACTGCCGCTTCTGCAAGAAGCATACCAGCCACAAGGAAACCAAGTAACCGATGTGCGATTGGCACGCGGGCCGCTTTGCGGGCGCCCGTCGCGCGGGTCGGCGGATTCCCGAAGGGGGACGCGCCGGCAATCGAAAGGATGTGAAAGCATGGCAAACGAAGAGAGCAAGAACACCAAGCCCGGCTTTGTGCAGCGCTGTGTTAATTTCTTCAAGGGCATCGGCCGCAGCTTCAAGAACATGTTCCATGAGCTGAAGAAGGTCTCCTGGCCCACCAAGAAAGAGCTGATCAACTACTCCGTGGTGGTATTCGTGTTTATGATCGTCATGGGCGTCATCATCGGCCTGTTCGACCTGGGCGCCGGCGCTCTGATCCGGTTGATCACCGGTTGACCGTTAGGAGACGAATATGTCTGAAAACGCGGATATCAAATGGTATGTAGTGCATACCTATTCCGGCTACGAAAACAAGGTGCGCGACAGCCTGCTGAAAGCCGTTGAAAACAACGGTATGCAGGACAAGATCGTGGATGTTCGCATACCGGTTGAGGAAGCCATTGAAATAAAGAACAACAAGCGCCGCACGGTTCAGCGCAAGCTGCTGCCCAGCTACGTGATCGTCAAGATGGAAATGACGAACGAGACGTGGTACGTGGTGCGCAATACCCGCGGGGTGACCGGGTTCGTGGGCTCCGGCAACAAGCCGACCCCCCTCTCGGAGAGCGACTTTGCCGCCATCTTCAACGCCGCGCCCCAGGCGCGAATCGATATCCAGGTGGGGGACAGCGTGCGAATCCTGTCCGGTCTGTTTGAGAACTTCTCGGGCAAGGTGACCGCCATCGATCCCGCGACCCAGCAGCTCAGCGTTACGGTGCCCATGCTCAAGCGAGAGACCACCGTGGAGCTGGCTTATGACGAGGTCGTCCGCGAGGATTGACCCGGCCGTCCGCGCCGCGACGCGGACACATGACGGACTGATACCCCGATTGGGTTTCAGCGAGTGGGAGGGACGTTGCCTGTCCCGCTTCACCACATACATGTTAAGGAGGATACCCAAATGGCAAAGAAAGTTACTGGACTGATCAAGCTGCAGGTTCCCGCCGGAAAGGCCACGCCCGCGCCGCCTATCGGCCCCGCTCTCGGTCAGCACGGCGTTAACATCCCCGGATTCTGCAAGGAATTCAATGACCGCACCAGCAAGCAGGCCGGCCTGATCATCCCGGTGGTCATCACCGTCTATCAGGACAAGTCCTACAGCTTCATCACCAAGACGCCTCCGGCTGCCGTCCTGATCAAGAAGGCCTGCGGCATCGAGCATGCCTCCGGCCGTCCCAACAAGGACAAGGTCGCCAACATCACCAAAGCTCAGGTCAAGGAGATTGCCGAGCTGAAGATGCCCGATCTGAACGCCGCCTCCCTCGAGGCCGCCATGAGCATGATCGCCGGCACCGCGCGCTCCATGGGCGTCGTCGTGGTGGACTAACAAGGGCATAGCCACAGAATCGTGGGAGGATTTCAATATCCGTTTGACCACAAGGAGGATGTATAATGAAAAAGGGTAAGAAATATTCCGACAGCCTGAAGCTGATCGACCGCAGCAAGCAGTATGATCCCGAGGAGGCCATTTCCCTGGTCAAGAAGACCGCCAAGGCCAAGTTCGATGAGACCGTGGAGATTTCCGTCCGCCTGGGCGTCGATCCCCGCCATGCCGACCAGCAGGTCCGCGGCGCCGTCGTGCTGCCCCATGGCACCGGCAAGACCGTGCGCGTGCTGGTGATCTGCAAGGCCGACAAGGCCGCCGAGGCCGAGGCCGCCGGCGCCGATTTCGTGGGCGCTGAGGACATGGTCGCCAAGATTCAGGGCGGCTGGTTCGATTTCGACGTGGTCGTGGCCACTCCCGATATGATGGGCCAGGTCGGCCGTCTGGGCCGCGTGCTGGGCCCCAAGGGCCTGATGCCTTCCCCGAAGGCCGGCACAGTGACCATGAATGTGGCGCAGGCCATCAGCGATATCAAAGCCGGTAAGGTTGAGTACCGCGTGGACAAGACCGCCATCATCCACTGCCCCGTCGGCAAGGCTTCCTTCGACGAGACGAAGCTGGTTGAGAACCTCCGCACCCTGATGGAGGCCATCATCAAGGCCAAGCCCGCCGCCGCCAAGGGAACTTATATCCGCTCTGCCGTGATTTCCAGCACCATGGGCCCCGGCATCAAGCTGAATTCCCTGAAGTTCTGATTCAAAACGCATCGTTTCGCCGCGCGTCCCCTCCGGGGAGGCGCGGTTTTTCATCTGTCGCGGACCGGGGATATTAGGGAATTCTTTACAGGACAGCCCCTTTTGCGCCGCGGGTTTCGATTGAAAAGGTCATATCTGTATGCTATAATAAATCCATTATGTACATGAGGTTGAGAAGCATGATACTGCGGAGGATGCTTGCGCTGATCCTTGCGGCGCTGCTGCTGCTTGCCAGCGCGCCCGGCGCCCTGGCGGCAAAGGAATATACGATGCCCTATTACATTACGGTGGACGTCAGCAGTCAGATCGTGACGGTCTATGAAACTGCCACCCAGTCGATCGTCCGGCAGATGATCTGCTCCTCCGGCGCGCACGACCGTACGCCGCTGGGCACCTTCACCATGCCGCGGGCGGAACGCAAGAGCTATCGCGTGGCATGGTATTACATCAGCGCCTACAGCCGCTATGTCAAGTATGCCAGCCGCATCTACAAGGGCATACTGTTCCATTCCATACCCTATATGCGCAAATCGCTGCTATCCATCGACAAGGAGGCGGCGGATACCTTCGGCTATCCCACCTCCCACGGCTGCATCCGTATGCGCTGGCAGGATTGCCAGTTCATCGCGGAAAACTGTCTGGCGGGCACCAAAGTGAAAATATACAAGAGCGGCGAGCGCAACGACGATCTGCGGGAGCTGCTGCTTCAGGAGTCCTACGACGCCAGCACCGGCCTGTCCTATGACAGCTTCCTGGGCATCCCCTCGGAGGAAGGCGTGCTGGGGCGCTTCAGTGAGGGGCAGGAGGTCCTCAACCTTCAATACCGTCTCAGGGACCTGGGGCTTTATGGCGGCGAGTTGAACGGCGTATACGGCAGTGCCACGGTGAACGCCGTGCGCGTGGCCCAGTACCTGCTGGGCGAGGACGCCAGCGGCATGGCCACGGCCGATTTCCAGAGCAAAATCTACAGCCCGGACGCGCCTACGTCCAACGATGTGCAGCTTTCGGAGGGTATGAGCGGCCCAGCCGTGCGCAACCTGCAAAGCGACCTGGCGACCCTCAAACTGTATACCGACGCCCCGGACAGCGTATATGACCAGGCGGTGGTGCAGGCGGTCAAGAGCTTCCAGCGGGCCTATGGCTATGAGGAGGACGGCGTGGCGACGCCGGAGGCGCAGAAGGCCATCGCCTACGAAGCGGGGCGGGTGTTGGAGACCTTCGGCGACGCCGAATATACCTGCGAATGGGCGGAGGAGGCGCTGAATTTCGGCAAGGTCAACGCGAAGGCGGGCCTGAAGCTCAGGGAGAGCGCCTCTCAGGACAGCAAGCAGATCCGGCGCCTGTCCAACGGTACGGCGATGATCGTTCTGGAGAAGGGAGATCGCTGGTCGCGCGTGCGCGCGGGCAGCGACGAGGGGTATGTGAAGAATGATTACCTGAAATTCACATCCCAGGCGCTCTCCATGCTCAAATACACCTCTCAGAGCGACGATTCCGTGTATACGGTGGGCAACAGCGCTCAGGATTACTATGCCAACGCCAAGCTGCCCTGCGAGGTGTTCGCCGAATATCTGGCGGCCAACGACCAGCGGGTGGATGTGGCGAGCCTGACGGACTACGTGACCGTCAACACCCAGGGCGCGGCGGAGAGCCTGAACCTGCGCTCTGAGCCCAACACCGAAAGCGAAGTGCTGGACACCGTCGAAAACGGCAAGAGTCTGGTGGTGCGCCGCCGGTACAGCGATTGGACGCAGGTCAGCTATCACGGACAGGAGGGCTATCTGCTCAACGACTATCTGGACTTCTGGACCGGCCCCGAGGACGCCCTGAACGAGGAGCTGGACGAGGACAAGGTGGACGCCTCCATGGTGCTGTACGCCGTGGTGGAAAGCTCTGTGGACGAGGCCGCCAGCGTGTATGACGACGATTCGGACGAGGCCAAATTGTTGGGCCACCTGCCGGATGAGACGCGGGTGGACGTGCTGGAGATGGCGGAGGGCTGGTGCCTGATCAGCTATAAGGATCACAAGGGGTATATGCTGGCCGAGGATTTGCGGCTGGTGCTGGAGGACGACCCCGAGGACGAGGGGGACGCCGGGGAGCTGATGGAGGAGCCCGCCCTTGAGGCGTCGCCGGCCCTGGCAGAAGCGTCCCCCGCGGAAGAAGTCCCCGCTGTGACGGAAGAGATCCCCGTGCCCGCGGAGGAGGTTCCAGCGGCGGCGCCCGCTGAGGCTGCACCGGGCGATGAAGCCGGCACGGCATAGGGATTGCGGTGAATCCGACGGATAAACAGTGGAAGCGGAGAACGCGCGAGCGTCTCCGCTTCCATTTCATTGAGCCTGAATTGTGAATTGCTTACCGAATCTCGGCCTTGCCGCCCATGTACATGCGCAGCGCCTCGGGGATGCGGATGCTGCCGTCTGCCTGGAGGTTGTTCTCCAGGAAAGCGATCAGCATACGGGGCGGAGCCACAACGGTGTTGTTCAGCGTGTGGGGCAGGTACTTTTTGCCGTCCGCGCCCTTGACGCGGATCTTGAGCCTGCGGGCCTGGGCGTCGCCAAGGTTGGAGCAGCTGCCCACCTCGAAGTACTTCTGCTGGCGGGGGCTCCAGGCCTCCACGTCGCAGCTCTTGACCTTCAGGTCGGCCAAATCGCCGGAGCAGCACTCCAGCGTGCGCACGGGAATGTCCATGGAGCGGAAGAATTCGACGGTCAGCTGCCACATCTTATTGTACCACTTCATGCTGTCCTCGGGCTTGCAGACCACTACCATCTCCTGCTTTTCGAACTGGTGGATGCGGTACACGCCGCGCTCCTCGATGCCGTGGGCGCCCACCTCCTTGCGGAAGCAGGGGGAGTAGGAGGTCAGCGTCTGGGGCAGCTCATCCTCGGTGAGCATCTGGTCGATGAATTTGCCGATCATGCTGTGTTCGCTGGTGCCGATCAGGTAAAGATCCTCGCCCTCGATCTTGTACATCATGTTTTCCATCTCGGCAAAGCTCATCACGCCGGTGACCACGTTGCCGTGGATCATGAACGGGGGCACATAGTAAGTGAAGCCGCGGTCGATCATGAAATCCCGGGCGTAGGACAGTATGGCGCTGTGCAGCCGGGCGATGTCACCCTTGAGGTAGTAGAAACCGTTGCCGGAGGTGCGGCGCGCGGCGTCCAGATCGATGCCGTTGAGGCGCTCCATGATATCCACGTGATAGGGAATCTCCCATTCGGGCACCACGGGGTCGCCGAAGCGCTCGTTTTCCACGTTTTCAGAGTCGTCCTTGCCGATGGGCACGGAATCGTCGATGATGTTGGGGATCACCAGCATCCGCTTGCGCACTTCCTCGGCGTACTCGACTTCCTTCTGTTCGATTTCGGCCAGCTCATCCTGCATGTCCTTGACCTGCTGCTTGGCTGCCTCGGCTTCGTCCTTCTTGCCCTGGCCCATCAGTGCGCCGATCTGCTTGCTGATCTTGTTGCGCTGGCTGCGCAAAAAGTCCGCCCGCTGAATGGCCTCGCGGTTCTTGCGGTCCAGCTCCAGCACCTCGTCCACCAGCGCGAGCTTTTCATCCTGGAACTTTTTCCGGATATTCTCGCGCACGAGATCGGGATTGGTTCTTACGAGATTGATATCCAGCATGGTCAGTCCTCCCTCTTAATGCTTTGATTGCGAATAAAAAAGCCTTCTGTCCCCGGAAATCTGGGACGGAAGAGCCGCGGTGCCACCCAGCTTGCCCGCGCAGGCGGGCCAACTTTGCGCGCTGTATGGGGCGCGCCCCTCCGGCTCCTCGCCGGATGCTGGGAAAGTGGAAACGCTGGGCCCGCATCGCCGGTTTACACCCGCCACCGGCTCTCTTGAGACGCCGGACCCGCGCCTTTTTCCTCGTTCGCAATCTGTGTGATCGAGGATATTATAATACTTTCCGGCGGGGTTTGCAAGTAAAGATACGGGGTAGACGCGCGCTGCGGGACGGGAAAGGACGGCGGGCCGGGCGCAGTTTTCAAATTGTTAATGTGTTTTTCGGGCACGGGCGGTTCAATGGGGTGGAAAGCTTCACACTTTATCGCTATAATACAATAATCCGATAAAGGATGCACACAGGGCCCGAGGGCCGGCTATCAGGAGAACGCTATGTCAGAAACAGAAAGGGTCTACAGGATACTGGTCATCAACCCCGGCTCCACCTCCACGAAGGTGAGCCTGTTTGAAAACGAAAAATCACGCTTTGAACACAGCCTGTTCCACGACGCGCCGGAGCTGCTGCGCTATCCCCATGTGAACGGGCAGATGCCCTTCAGGTATGGGGTCATCATGGATATGCTGCGCCGGGAGGGCGTCGCGCCCGAGGACATCGACGTGTTCGTGGGCCGGGGCGGCAGCGCCCACACCCAGCCCGGGGGCGTTACGAGGGTGGATAAGCGGCTGTACGACGATACCGAGGCCGCCGTGGGCGGCAGCGAACACCCGGCGAAGCTGGGCGTCATGCTGGCATGGAAATTCGCGCAGGAATTCGGCAAGCCGGCCTATACCCTCAATCCCACCAATGTGGACGAGTACTGCGATTATGCCCGGCTCACGGGCATACGCGGCGTCTACCGCGTGTCCCACTCCCACGTGCTGAACCAGAAGGCGGTGGCGGAGTATCACGCGCAGCGCCTGGGCAAGCGCTATGAGGACTGCCGTTTCATCGTGGCCCACATCGACGGCGGCATCACGGTCAGCGCCCACGACCACGGGCGCATGGTGGACGGCAACATGGGCGCGGACGGCGAGGGCGCGTTCACGCCCACCCGCATCGGCAGCGTGCCGGTGCTGGCGCTGCTGGACTACATCGACGCCCATTCCGTCGAGGAGGCGCGGCTGCTCTGCTCCCGGGCCGGCGGCTTTGTCAGCCTGTTCGGCACCTCCAATTCGGACACCATCCACGCGCTGGCCGAGCAGGGCGACCGCAAGGCTTCGCTGGTCTGGAACACCATGATTTACCAGATCTGCAAGATGATCGGCGAGATGAGCGCCGTGCTGTGCGGCCAGGTGGAGGGCATACTGCTTACCGGCGGGCTCATGCGCTTCAACGACGTGGCCGAGGGCATCCGCAAGCGCTGCGGCTGGATTGCGCCCATCAGCGTGTACCCGGGGGAGATGGAGCAGGAGGCGCTGGCTCTGGGCGTGCTGAAGGTGCTGCGTGGCGAAGCGGAGGCCATGACCTATGCCGGAAGGCCGGTATGGGAAGGCTTTGAGGGCGTTGATCTGTAAATACGAATCCCTGACTGAAACAGGACATCCTGCCCTCATTTAGTCGGGTCTTGGCAAGAAATATGCGCATGAACGGCCCGGGGATCGTGCCGGGCCCGGAAAAAGGGGAGGGACGAATGAGATGAGCGTAATTGAACGCATCAAGGAAAAGGCACGCGCGAACCCGCGTCGAATCGTGCTGCCGGAGGGCGACGAGCCGCGCACCGTCGAGGCCGCGGCCAGGGCGAGGGCCGAGGGCCTGGCCCTTCCGATCCTGCTGGGCAACGCGGCGGCGATTGAAGCCGTGGCGCGGCACAGGGGCGTGGATATCGGGGATATTGATATCGTCGATCCCGCCGGCAGCGCCAAGGCCGGCGATTACGCCCAGGCGCTGCATGAGCTGCGCAAAGCCAAGGGCGTGACCCGTGAGCAGGCGGCGGAGCTGGTGGCAGATCCCATGTATTACGGCATCATGATGGTCAAGCTGGGCGACGCGGACGGGCTGGTGTCCGGCGCGGTGCATACCACCGGAGACATGCTGCGGCCCGCGCTTCAAATCATCAAGACCCGGCCGGGTATGAAGGTGGTGTCCTCCAGCTTCCTGATGGATTGCCCCAACAAGAGCCTGGGGGAGGACGGGCTGCTGGTTTATGCCGATTGCGTGGTGGTGCCGTGCCCCACCGCGGAGGAGCTGGCGCACATCGCCGTGGCCGCCGCGGACACGGCGCGCACGCTGTGCGGCGTGCGTCAGCCCCGGGTGGCGCTCTTGTCCTTTTCCACAAAGGGCAGCGCGAAGCACGAGCTGGTGGACAAGGTGCGCCTTGCGACCGAGATGGCCCATGCCCTGGCGCCGGAGCTGCTGCTGGACGGCGAAATGCAGCTGGACGCCGCGATCATCCCCGAAATTGGCGCGTCCAAGGCCGCGGGCAGCCCTGTGGCGGGGCGGGCCAATGTGCTGATCTTCCCGGATCTGCAGGCGGGCAACATCGGCTACAAGCTGACCCAGCGCATCGGCGGGGCGGAGTGCTTCGCCGTGCTACAGGGACTGGCGAAGCCCTGCAACGATCTGTCCCGGGGCTGCAGCGTGGAGGATATCGTCAATACCATCGCCATCACCGCCGTGCAGGCAGGCTGATAAAGCGCCGGTCAACGGCCTTGGCCGGTTGAAAGCACAAAGAATGATCACAAATACCTTGTTTTTGCCTGAGCTGTCATAGAAATACCATTGAGGATCAGTGATCGAAGAGTATGCTTTAAGGCTGCTCAGGTAAAACTTGAATTGAATAGTATCCCCCTTAAATCCACCCGCGCCGCCTGTCCGTTTCGGGAACGGACGGGCGGCGCGGCTTTGTTGTATTTGTGGAATGACCTTGTAGTTGCTGAAAAACCCGGTCAGGTACACGCCGTTGGGGATATCCTTGATGGGGTCGAAGCCGTTGAGGACAAACATGCCGCCCAGGATGCCGGTGCTGCACACAATGCCGCCCTTTTC
>JAFUCP010000184.1 GCA_017459565.1 Clostridia bacterium
CTGGCCCCGCACCTGCTGGGCCCCATCGCGGTGGCGGCCTACAGCTATATGGCCCTGGTGCCGGTCATACAGCCCCCGATCATGCGGGCGTTGACCACCCACAAGGAGCGCACCATCCGCATGGGTCAGCTGCGCCAGGTCTCCAAGACTGAAATGATCATCTTTCCCATCGCGGTCACCATCATCGTCTCCCTGCTGCTGCCCGACGCGGCCACGCTGGTGGGTATGCTGATGCTGGGCAACCTGATGCGGGTCTGCGGCGTCGTGGAGCGCATCAATAAGACCGCGCAGAACGAGCTGTGCAATATCGTCACCATCTTCCTGGGCCTGACGGTCGGCGCCACCACCCAGGGCAGCACCTTCCTGACCATGCAGACCATCTATATCGTCATCCTTGGCGTCATCGCCTTCAGCTTTGGCACCGCAGGCGGCGTGCTGCTGGCCAAGCTGATGAACGTGCTTTCCGGCGGCCAGATCAACCCGTTGATCGGTTCCGCGGGCGTTTCCGCCGTTCCCATGGCGGCCCGCGTGTCCCAGAAGGTCGGCCAGGAGGAGGATCCCGGCAATTTCCTGCTGATGCACGCCATGGGCCCCAACGTGGCCGGCGTCATTGGCTCCGCGGTTGCTGCGGGCGTGTTTATCGCGCTGTTTGCGCACTAATTGGATTTGGAGGAGAGTTATCATGGGCAAAGTTATGATTACCGAGACCATCCTTCGAGACGCGCACCAGTCCCAGGCCGCGACCCGTATGCGCCTGGAGGACATGCTGCCCGCCTGCGAAACGCTGGACAAGGTTGGTTATTATTCCCTGGAGTGCTGGGGCGGCGCCACGTTTGACAGCTGCCTGCGCTTTTTGAACGAGGATCCCTGGTACCGCCTGCGCGCCCTGCGCGAGGCGATACCCAACACCAAGCTGCAAATGCTGTTCCGCGGCCAGAACATCCTGGGCTATCGCCACTATGCCGACGACGTGGTGGATGAGTTCACCCGCCTGTCCATCAAGAACGGCATCAACGTCATCCGCATCTTTGACGCGCTGAACGATCCCCGCAACCTGGAGCCCGCCATCAAGGCTACCAAGAAGTACGGCGGCATCTGCGAGGTGGCGCTGAGCTACACCATCAGCCCCGTCCACACGGAGGAATACTTCGTAAACCTGGCTCTTGAGCTGGAAAAGATGGGCGCGGACAACATCTGCATCAAGGACATGGCGAACCTGCTTCTGCCCTATAAGGCCTATTCCCTGGTCAAGCAGCTCAAGCAGGCCCTCAAGCCCACCACTCTGGTTCACCTGCACACCCACAATACCGCCGGCATCGGCGATATGTGCAACTTGAAGGCTATCGAAGCGGGCGTGGATATCGTGGACTGCGCGCTGTCCCCCCTGGGCAACGGCACCTCCCAGCCGGCCACCGAGCCTTTGGTGGCGACCCTGGCGGGCACCGAGTGGGACACCGGCCTGGATCTGAACCTCATCACCAAGGCCACCGAGCATTTCCGCGGCGTCGCCGCCAAGCTGCAGGAGCAGGGCGTGTTGGATCCCAAGGTGCTGCGCGTGGACGTGAACACCCTGAAGTACCAGGTGCCCGGCGGTATGCTGAGCAACCTGATCAATCAGCTCAAGCAGGCCGGCCAGTCCGACAAGCTGTATGAGGTGCTGGCGGAGGTGCCGCGCGTGCGCGAGGACTTCGGCTATCCGCCGCTGGTGACACCCACCTCCCAGATCGTGGGCACCCAGGCCGTGATGAACGTGCTGACCGGCGAGCGCTATAAGATGTGCCCGAAGGAGAGCCAGGGTCTGATGCGCGGCGAATACGGCCGCCTGCCCGCCCCGGTGAACGAGACCGTTCGCAAGAAGGTCATCGGCGACCAGAAGGTCATCACCTGCCGTCCCGTGGATGACAAGTCCTATGGCGTCAAGCATCTGGACGAGTTCAAGAAGGAAATGGGTCAGTACCTGACTCAGGAGGAGGACGTGCTGAGCTACGCCCTGTTCCCGCAGGTTGCCGAAAAGTTCTTCCAGAACCGCCAGGCCAAGCAGATCGGCCTGGACAACAGCGTGCTGGACAAGAAGAACAACGCCATGCCGCTGTAAGGCACATGCGCGATCGACACCCGGCCATGCCCCGCGCGGGGCGGGGCCGGGTGTCGTATTTTCAACATGGATTGGAGGATGACACCATGTTCCATCGTATCGTTTCCGCGGCGCTGGCCCTGGCGCTGATCCTGGCGCTGTGCGGCTGCGCGGGCGCGGAGCAAGCCGGCCTGGGCCTGGGCCTGCCCCTGCCGGACTTCACCGTTCAGACCACCGACGGCAGCTTCACACTCTCCGAGGCCCTCAGGGACCACGACATGGTGCTGATCAACTTCTGGGCCACCTGGTGCGGCTATTGCGTGCTGGAATTCCCGCATTTGCAGCAGGCCTGGGAAAAGTATGCCGACCGGGTGGCGGTGATCGCGCTGTCCGTGGAAAGGGGCGATACCCTCGATGTGATGCGCGACTTCGCCAGGGAAAACGGCCTGACCATTCCCATGGCCAGCGACGAGGGCCCGGGGCTTGGCAGCACCTTCGCGACCATGTCCGTACCCGTGTCCATCGTGGTGGACCGCTTTGGAAACGTGGCCTTTGCCATGACGGGCGCGATGCCGGACGCGGAGCATTTTGAAAGGCTGTTTGCGTATTTCACCGCCGATGAATACACCGAAAGCGTCGCCCTGAACCAGTTTCCCCCGAGAAAGCCGCAGTTGGAGGGTGTGGATGCGGCGGAGCTGTCCGCCGCGGCCAACGCCGATGGCGGCGAGCTGGAATTCTATAACCCGGACCAATGGGAAATCTGGCCCATGCTGCCGGTGGAGACGGACGGCCGTCTTGCGCTGGCCGCCTCCAACACCGGCATGGATGTCAGCACCGCCGCCGTCGCCTTCAGGGTGGACGCCGCGGAGGGGGACGCGCTGGCCTTTTCCCTCAAAACCTCCACAGAGGCCTGCATGGACGTGCTGTATGTGGACGTGGACGGGCAGACGGTGAAGTGCTTTTCCGGCGAACACGGCTGGACGGACTGGGCCGTGCCCCTGGCGGCGGGGACGCATGAGATTATGCTTGGCTACAGGAAGGATCACACTGTGGACGCCGGGGAGGACTGCGCGTGGATCGACGATGTGCGCCTCGTTTCCCGCGGGGAGGCGGAGGCGCTGCTCGCCGCGCTGCCGGCCCGACCCGTGGGCGAGAAGATCGACATGCGCCTGATATCGGAAGGCGCGCGCGAGATCGTGTTCGACCCCATGAGCAAGGTCTTTGGGGATATCCAGTCTGCCAGCGCGTGGATCGTTCCCGGCGACAGCGTGCGCACGGTGGTCACCCTCCCGGCGGAGGACGACCCGGAGGTGGCGCACTTCTATTCCTCCCGGGACCGGCAGATCGTGAAGCTGGCGGACGGGTTGAACGCGGCGGGGGACAGCTATGAATTTGAAGCCGCGCTGAGCAGCCTGGAGACGGACGGCACGGATGTGACGTTGCTGTGCGCCTATCCCTACGACGGCGAACAGCGCCGCTTGGCCCTGCTGCTGCTGTTCAGGAGCGAGGATGCCGTGAATGAGTACCTGGAGGACTCGAGCATCACCTGGCGCTATGCGGACGAACAGGGCTGACAATTGGAAAATAGGCGTAAAAAACCGCGCCTGACCCTTGAAAATATTTCAAAAGTATTATATAATGTTGCAAAATGATTATCCCGACTCAGACTTGTATCCCGGCGTGCAGCCGGGAGGCGGGGTGGCGCGGAGGCATATATGGGCAAAAAACATACCAAAAAACATCAGCCGAAGAGACAGGCGCAGCGCCAGTATCTGCGCATCGGGGTGCTGGCGGGATTGACGGCCCTGGGCATAGCCGCAATGGTGGGCATGGCGCTGTTCAACGGCAGCGCCAAGCCGAACCGCGATATGCAGTGGTACATGAAGGCCGCGCCGGTGGTGAGCGCCGAGCCGTCCGAGCAGAGCGCGGGCGAACAGACGGCGACGCAGCCCGCGGAGGAATCCCATGAGCCCCCGACACAGCAGGTCCCGGCGGAGGAAGTCGCTCCGGAAGGCAAGACCCCGATACAGGAAGTCCCCGCGGAGGGCGAGACCCAGGCGCAGGAAGTCCCCGCAGAGGGCGAAGCCCCGGTACAGCAGGCCTTGGCGGAAGGCGAGGCCCCGATACAGGAAGCTCCTGCGGAGGGCGAGGCCCCGGCTGAAGAGGAAACCGCCGCCGGGCCCGAGCCCGAGGGGCAGATGGCAGCAGAGCCCGCGCCCGAGGGGGAAGCGCCGGCAGAGGTTGCGGTCGAAATCACCCCGGAAAGCGCCGAGCCGGTCCCCGAGGGCCCCGTGACGCTGACCATCACGGCGGCGGGGGACTGCACCTTCGGCGGCCAGGAGGGCGCGAAGGGCCGCAGGCGCTTTGTGCAGTGCGTCAACGAATACGGCTACGACTACTTCTTTGACAGCGTACGCTCCATCTTTGAGAGCGACGACTTCACCATCGTGAACCTGGAGGGACCGCTGACCACCGTCCAGAGCCCCGGCAAGAAGGCCCAGTTCATCTTCAAGGGCGACCCGGAGTATGTGGGCATCCTCACCGGCTCCAGCGTGGAGCTGTGCAACCTGGCCAACAACCACACCCAGGATTACGGCGTGGACGGCCTGAAGGAGACCGCCCGAGTGCTGACCGATGCCGGCATCGGCTTCTGTGGCTATACCCAGGTGTACTACACCACCGTCAAGGGCGTGCGCATTGGGGCGATGGGCTTTACATGGTGGCAGGGGGACCGTAGAAAGATCCCCGCCGCCGTGGCCGAGGCCCGGCAGAACTGCGATCTGCTGATCGTGAGTATGCACTGGGGCACCGAATACGAGTACCAGCAGAGTGAGCTGCAACAGCAGCTGGGCCACGCCATTATTGACGCCGGGGCGGACCTGTTGATCGGCACCCATCCCCATGTGTTTCAGGGCATCGAGCGCTACAAGGGCAAGTACATCGTCTACAGCCTGGGCAACTTCTGCTTTGCAGGAAACGCCAATCCCTCCGACAAGCGCTGCCTGATCTTCCAGCAGGCCTTCAGCTTCACGCCGGGCCTGGGACTGACCCAGGCGGGCATCATGGACGAGGGCATCAATATCATTCCCGCGACGATTTCCTCCGTGGAGGAATACAACGATTTCCAGCCCACGGTGCTGGACGCGGAGAACGGCGCGAAGGTCCTCAAGAGCCTGGCCAGCCATTCGCCGACCCTCGCCTCCGAGGAAACGGTTTGGATGAAGGACAACTACATGGCTGTCAACGGACTGCTGCCGCAGCAGGA